>DATJYG010000600.1:0-9693 GCA_035499695.1 Polyangiaceae bacterium | reverse complement strand
ATGCGCATCTGCCGGGCGCAGACCGGCGCTCCGGCCGCGGCGAGGACGGCGTTGATGCCCATCGCGCGGAGGAGCGTGCTCTTGCCCGACATGTTCGACCCCGTCACGACCCACGCGCGGACGGGGGCGGCGAGCTTCACGTCGTTTCCGACGCGCCGGGCCTCGGGGATCAGCGGGTGCGCGAGGCCGACGGCCTCGAACGCCGGATCGCTCACGAGCTCGGGCCAGACGAAGGCAGGGTGCTCGAACGCGAACGCGCCCAGGCTCGCGAGCGCCTCGACCTCGGCGAGCGCCTCGAGCCAGTCGCGCACGTGCGCCCCCGCCCTCGCGCGCCAGCGAAGGAGGGCCGCCGCGCAGTGCACGTCCCACATGAGGATCGGCCCGATGAGCAGACCGAACACCTCGTTGCGACGAGCGTCGACGAAGCCGACGATGCGCTCGAGCGCCGCGATCTCGACGCTCGCGCGTCGACCCGCGGCAGAGAGGCGCTGGCGCTCGCGCACGAGCAGGGGCGCGTCGAACGACTCGCGCTCGATCGCCTCGATCATCGCTCGCCACCGCGACACGGCCTGCTCGCGCGTCGACGCGGCCTCGAGCATTCGCGTCAGGCGCCGGCTCGCCGCGAGCCCCACGGCGACGGCGCCGATGACGATGAGGGTCTCGATCCCCGCCTGCAGGTGGAGCGCGAGCGTCGCCGCGACGCCCGACACGACGGCGCCCGGTACGAGCCACGCCAGCACGCGAAGCCCCGGAGCGAGCCCCTCGTCCTTTTCCTCCGCCCACGCGAGAAGCGGCGCGGGATCCGCTCTCTCCCCGGCGAGCACACCGCCCGCGGTGGCCAGGGCCTCGCGAAGCGCCGGCCGTCCCGCGAGATCCCGCACGGCTGCTTGACGCTCGGCCACCACGGTCGGCCACGAGCCTGGCTCCTCCTGGGACAGCAGCTTCGCGAGGCGCTCCTCCCCGGGGCGCGTCTCGGTCGCGTCGACGAGCTGCATCACCGAGCCGCGCCCGAACACGTCGAGGTCCCGCGTGAAGGGATGGTCGGCCGACACGAAGCGCTCGCTCGTCACCGGCAGGTCCGCCCACGCGTGCGCCATGCGCGCCAGGCCCCGCTCGTGGAAGCGCAGCGCCGCCGCCGCTCGCTCCTTCGCCTCGAGCACCCGCGCGTGCACGAGGACGAGCGCCACGAACGCCGCCACCGTGCCCGCGAGGGCGGCCCACGCGCCGGCCCCGAGCCTCGCCCACACGATGCCGCTGAGGAGCGCGAGCGCTCCGGCGGCGAGAAGCAGCCGGCCGGTGCCGATCGTCCGCGCCCTCGCCTCGAGCGCCGCGACCTCGGCCGACCGCGCGCGCCGTCCACGCTCGTAGGTCTCCTTCGCATCCACCGGCGCGATCCCTCAGAGCATGCCCAGCTCGTGGAAGAGGAACGTGAGCTCCTCGACCAGCTGCTCGACCAGCTTGGCCACGGGCTTTCCCGCCCCGTGCCCGGCGCGACTCTCGATCTTGAGCAGGATGGCCCGCGTCGCGTCGGCCTGCGCCTCCTGCAGCCGCGCGGCCATCTTGCGGGCGTGCATCGGATCGACGCGCGAGTCGCTCTCGGCCGTCGCGAAGAGCACCGACGGGTAGCGCACCCCGTCCCTCGTCCGGTGGTACGGCGAGTAGGCGTGGAGCCACGCGAAGGCGGCGGGATCGCCCGGGTCTCCGTACTCGGCGATCCAGAGCGCGCCGATCCGGTACAGGTGGTAGCGCAGCATGTCGGCGAGCGGCACGAGGCTGAGCGCCGTGCGGAACAGCTCCGGACGCTGGGTGACCGCCGTCGCCGTGAGCAGCCCGCCGTTGGAGCCGCCCACGATCCCGAGCTTGTCCGGGCGGGTGACGCCCTCGCGCACCAGCGTCTCCGCGCAGGCGAAGAAGTCGTCGAAGACGTTCTGCTTGTGCTCCAGCATCCCGGCGCGGTGCCACTCCTCGCCGAGCTCCCCTCCCCCGCGCAGCAGCGCGACGGCCCACACGCCACCGTGCTCGAGGGTCATCAGCGTCCGCACGCTGAACGCCGGGGTCTGGGCGATGTTGAAGCCGCCGTAGCCGTAGAGCACCGTGGGATTCGACCCGTCGCGCGGCGTGCCGGCGCGCTCCACGACGAACATGGGCACACGCGTGCCGTCCTTGCTCGTCGCGTAGAGCATCGAGACGCGCACGTCGGGAAGCTTCACGCCGGCGCCCACGCGGTCCCAGGTGGTCGTCGCGCCGGTGGCGAGGTCGATGCGAAGCACCTGCCAGGGCGTCGCGAAGGACGTGAGCTCCACGAACGCCTCGTCCCCGTCGTGCGCTCCCGAGACGCCCGCCGAGCCCAGGACCGGCAGCGGCACGGGGCCCAGCGGCGCCCCCTCGCCCGAGAAGCGTGCGAGGCGCGAGCTCGCCTCGTGGAGATAGGACGCGAGGAGCACCCGCCTCGCGCCGCCGCCGCCGACGACGGCGAGATCGGCGAGCACGTCCTCGCCCTCGGGCAGGACCTCGCGCCAGTGCTGGCGCGCCGGGTCGGCCCAGTCGACCGCGAAGAGGCGGTAGCGCGGAGCCCCCTCGTTCGTGAGCACGTAGAGCACGTCGTTGAGCGGAATCGGCTCGTAGACGGCCTCCACCCCGCGAGCCACCGGGAGGAACGGCGCGTCCTCGGCGTGCAGGTCCTTCACCCAGATCTCGCTCTTCTGCCAGCCCATGTGCACGCGCACGACGAGCCACCTGCCGTCGGGAGAGGCGATCACCGCGGGTACGTCGAGCTTGTCGCGCCCCTCGCCGAAGACGAGCGTGTCGCGAGCCGGATCGTCGCCCAGGACGTGGCGGAAGACGCGGCAGTGGTACTTCTCGTCGCCCGCGGGCACCGAGCCCGGCGCCGGGTAACGCGTGTAGAAGAAGGCGTCGCCCCCGGGCAGCCAGGCGACGCTCGCGTGCCGCGTGTGAGGGATGCGGTCGGGCAGGTCCTCGCCGCTCGCGACGTCGCGAACCCGCAGCGTGCTCTCCTCGCTCCCGGCCTCGCTCAGACCCCACGCGACGCGCGCGCCGTCGCGCGAGGGGCACCACCAGTCGATCGCGGTCGTGCGGTCCGGCGACATCGGCGCCGGATCCACGAGCACCCGGTCGGCGCCCTGCAGACCGTCGCGCACGCAGAGCACCGCCTGCTCCTGCTCGCCCTCGCGCCGCATGTGGAAGTAGCGCCACGTTCCATCTCGGCCCCTGCGCGGGGCCGGCGCGCCGGCATACCCGATGGACAGGAGCTCCCGCGCGCGCGCCCGCAGCTGGTCGCGCCCGGGCACACGCTCCATCCAGGCGCGGGTGCGCGCGTTCTGCTCCTCGTCCCAGGCGCGCACCTCGGGCGACTCGCCGTTCTCGAGCCAGCGATAGGGGTCGGCGACGGCGACGCCGTGGATCGTCTCCAGAACCTCTTCCCTGCGGGTCGCCACCGGGATCGACATTACCTCGGGTCGCGGCGGATCGCTTCGTGGTATGTGGCTCGGCGTGCGCCCCCTCGTGCTCCTCTCGAACGACGACGGCCACACCAGCGCCGGGATCCGCGCGATGCGCGCGGCCCTCGCGGCCGCCGCCGACGTGGTGGTCCTCGCCCCCGAGACGGAGCAGAGCGCGACCAGCCACTCGCTTTCGCTGCACAGACCGCTGCGCCTGCGCGACGTCGAGCCCGGCGTCTTCGCCCTCGACGGCACCCCGGCCGACTGCGTCTACGTGGCCCTGCACGCCATCCCGCGTGTCCTGCCGCGCCGGCCGGACCTCGTCGTCTCCGGCCTGAACCACGGGATGAACCTGGGGCAGGACGCGTTCTACTCGGGCACCGTCGCCGCCGCGCGCGAGGGAGCGCTCCGGGGCATCCCGGCGGTGGCGGCGAGCGCGCACGCCTCGGTGGACCTGGCGCGGGCGGCCGAGACGACGGTGCGCATCGCCACCGCGCTCCTCGAGAAGAGCCGGGCCACCGGTACGCTGCTCAACGTCAACTTCCCCAAGGGCTGGACGGGGGAGATCCGCGAGACGCGCCTCGGCACGCGCATCTACGAGGACATGGTCGACTTCCGGCGCGACCCGCGCGGCCGCGAGTACCTGTGGCTCGCCGGGCCAGGCGTGCGCCACGAGCGCGATCCCGGCAGCGACACCGATGCGTACGACGAGGGCGTCGCCTCGATCACACCGCTCTTGCTCGACCTCACCGATCGCGCGAACGTGGACGGCACGACCGCGATCGCCGCGGCCGTTTCGAGACCGAAGGCCTGACCGATGCCGCCGAAGAAGAAGCGAGCCCCCGCCGCGAAGGCGAAGAAGAAGAACACCGCCCGCCGGGCCCCCCCGCAGTCGCTCCCCTCGGTGGCGCGGCCCATGTCCAGCTTCGAGTTCTGCCGGGCCCTCATCCGCGACGTCCCCGACTTCCCCAAGCCCGGCATCGTCTTCAAGGACATCACGCCGCTGCTGGCGAGCCCGCGCGCCCTGCACATCGTGCTCGACGGCATCGCCGAGCGATTCATCGGCGAGCACGTCGACGCCATCGTCGGCATCGAGGCGCGCGGCTTCATCTTCGGCGGCGCGCTCGCGGCGCGCCTCAACGCGAGCTTCGTCCCCGTGCGCAAGCCCGGGAAGCTGCCGGCCGCAGTCGACCGCGTCGAGCTCGTCACCGAGTACAGCAAGGACGCCCTCGAGATGCACAAGGGCAGCATCCGCGAGTCGGCGCACGTCATCGTCGTCGACGACGTACTGGCGACCGGCGGCACCGCGAAGGCTGCCGCGGAGCTCGTGCACAAGCAGGGCGGCTACGTCGTCGGCTATGCGTTCGTGGTCGAGCTCTCGTTCCTCGGCGGGAGGGAGAAGCTGCTCCCCGTGAGGGTCGAGAGCGTCATGACGTACTGAGCCAGCTCGTCCCGTCCAGCCGGGACGAAGGATTCCAAGCAGCCCGGGTACAGCAGATCAATCAGGGCGCTACGGGCGCCTTTTCATGTCGTTTCCACTTTGCTGTGGCGACGTCCGAAGCTCACCATGCCGGCGTCTCGTGCGGGGAAGCGCGAGGGGAGCAGTCGTCATGCGAACCGTGTCGCCCGGACTCGTGGTGTTGGTGAGTGTCGTCGGCCTTGCGGCAACGGCGATGGGCTGTACAGGGACGGCGGAGCCCCAGGGCTGGGGTCTGTCCGGCGGTGGATCCGGGGGAGATACGTCGGAAGACGGAGGCACGAGCAACGACTCGGGAGGAACGTCGCACCCGGGCTCGAGTAGCGGCTCGGCGTCGGGGTCCGGATCGGGGTCGGGGTCTGGGTCGAGTTCGGGGTCGGGGTCGGGGTCCGGATCGGGGTCGAGCTCCGGGTCGAGCTCGGGCTCCAGCTCTGGATCGGGATCTGGGTCCGGCTCGGGCGGCAACGACGCGGACGGCTTCGGCGCGTCGCGGCAGGCGTGCATCGAGAAGATCAACGAGCTTCGCGCGGCCAACACGCCCAACCCGAGCCAGAAGCTGCAGCCGTACATGCTGGAGGACACGTCCACGACGAACACCTGCGTCGACACGCAGGCCACCAACGACCAGAGCAAGAACAGCGCTCACTGGTCGTTCATCAACAACAGCCCGTCGTGCCAGTGGGGCCAGGCGAGCGGTTGGGCGCAGAACGAGTGCCTGCAGGGATACGGCACGGACCCCGCGGGAATCCAGCAGTGCATCCAGGACATGTGGGACGAGTACATGCAGCCGAATTGCCAGGGCTGCATCGGGTGCACGCAGTTCGGCGGCCAGTGCCCCAACTGCGACTACAACGGGTCGATGGGCGGCGAGTGCGGGCACTACGTGAATCTCAGCGCCCCGTACTTCACGATGGTCGCCTGCGGCTTCGCCGGCTCGGCGCCTTCGAGCGGCGACGGATGGTCCGTCCAGAACTACGAGTAGCCGCTCACTCCGCGGCGAGCGAGCCCTTGTCGCGCAGCCAGGCGAGAGAGTGATCGGCGATCTCCTCCCAGCCCTTCGACCCGATGAGGAAGTGGTCTCGCCCCGCGAACTCGTGGAAGTCCGTCGTCGCCGACGACCTGCGCCAGCGCTCGTAGTTCGCCCGGTTGAGCGCCGCCGGGATGATGTGGTCCTCCGCGCCGGCGACGAGCAAGAGGGGCGGGCGCTGCACCGTGAAGTCGACCTGGCCGACCTCACCGAGGCTGTCGCGCGGTACGCGCCGCGACTCGGGCACGACGTAGCGCTCGTAAGCCGCCTTCTGCTCCTCGGCCGGCAGCGTGTTCACGAAGGCGTACTGGAACTGCTCGAAGGTCATCATGTGCGGCGCGTCCTTCGAGACGAACGGGTTGATCATGGTCCAGTTTGACTTGAGGAACGACCACTTGAACGACGACACGCCGACCGGTGGCGCGCTGTCGATCGCGACGCCGGCCGTGCCGAGGCCGCGCCCGAGCAGGATCTGCACCACGAGGCCCCCCATCGAGTGACCGATTAGCGCCGGCTTCTCCTTGAGCGCGAGGACGCGCGACGTGAAGTGCTCGACCACGTCGTTGAAGCTGAGGCGACCGAGGCGGGCGTCGGGGTGCGCTGCGCGAAGCTCCTCGATGCTGCCGTCGCGCCCGGGCCACGCGGGTGCGACGCACTTGAGTCCCGCGCGCGAGAAACGTTCGACCCAGTGCTCCCAGCACAGGGGCGTCATGAACATGCCGTGCACGAACACCACGTGTCTCGTCGTCATTGGTCGCTCCCGCGTGGGGCCGGGGCCCCGCGCGACAAACATGATCGTGGGGAGTGCTGCGCGCCCATCCTACAATTCGCCGACCGTTTCGGGTGCGCGGGCCATCGGGATGTCAGAGTGCGGGGCTGGCTTGGCCTCGCTTCGTCTCCACGTGAGGAGGACGTCATGCCCACGGCCATCCCGTTCACTCGCTCCCCGGGGCGCACGCTCGGCGTCGAGGTGGAGCTGCAGATCCTCGACTGGAAGACGCACGATCTCTGCTCCGGCGCGAGGCGCCTGCTCCATTACCTCGGCAAGAGCTCGAAGCTGGAGCACGCGAGCATCAAGCCGGAGCTCTTTCAGTCGATGATCGAGATCAACACGGCGGTGTGCCACAGCCTCGCCGAGGTCCGGCGGGATCTGCTCAACGCGTTCGCGCAGGTCCGCGTCGCGGGCGAGGCGCTGGGGCTCGAGTTCGCGTGCGCCGGCACGCACGCGTTCGCCAGTCACGAGGACCGCGTCGTGTACCCGTCCGAGCGCTTCCGCTACGTGCTGGAGCGCAACCGTCACCTCGCGCGGAGGCTGTCGATCTTCGGCCTGCACGTGCACCTCGGCATGCCCGACGGCGATTCGGCCATCGCCATGATGAATGCCGTGCTCCCGGCGGCGCCCTTCTTCCTCGCGCTGTCGGGCAGCTCCCCGTTCTGGCGAGGCGAGGACACGGGGCTCGTCTCCACGCGCACGACCGTCTTCGAGTCGATGCCGACGGCGGGGACGCCGCCGACGTTCCGCACGTGGGCCGACTTCGAGCGACACGCGGAGGTGCTGACGGTCTCGCGGTCCATCGATTCGCTCAAGGACCTGTGGTGGGACGTGCGACCGAGCCCCGTGTACGGCACGCTGGAGGTGCGCATCTGCGACGCGCTCCCGACGCTGAGCGAGACGGTGGCCCTCGTCGCGCTGATGCACGCGTACGTCGCGCGGTGCGAGGACATGAGGCGCGGGGGGCACGACTTCGCCCCGCCCCCGACGTGGCTCGTCCGCGAGAACAAGTGGAGGGCGACGCGCTGGGGGGTCGACGCGGAGCTCGTCATCGACGAGCGTGGCACGGTGCGCAAGCTGCGCGCCGAGCTCGAACGCATGCTCGTCGAGTGCGAGCCCTACGCGCAGCGGCTCGGATGTGCCGCGGAGCTCCGTCGCATCGCCGCGATGGCCGACGGGGGGTGCAGCTACCGTCGCCAGCGCGAGGTCTACAGGCACACCCGATCCGGCGCGGCGGTGATGCAGTCGCTGGCCCACGAGTTCGTGAGCGACGAGCCCGTGGTGTGGGACCGGCTGCCCTCGGGCGCCTAGCGCGCGCCGGAGCCGAGGCGGCGTCTGCGTACGAGCTGCTCGCCGGCGATCACCTGGCGCCTCCAGGCGCCCCACGCGGCGCCTCGCGCCTCGAGACGGGCGAGATGCGTCGCCACTTCGTCCTCGATGCGCTCCGGAATCGCGTCGCGCATCGGAGTGCCAGGCAGCGGGAGCATGGCGTGCGAGTGGATGCGCGCGCCCAGAGCGACGAGGCGCTCGGCGAGCTGCAGAGACGCCTCGCGATCGGCCCGCGTCTCGCCGGGAAAGCCGAGGAGCAGGTCGACCTCAGGCCTCAGGCCGGCCTCCCGCGTCAGGCGGACGGCGCGCTCGACCTCGGCGACGCCGTGACCCCGTCGCATCGCTGCGAGCACGCGCTCGGATCCCGACTGCGCGCCGATGACGATGGCGTCGTTGTCCGCCCAGCGCCGGATGAGCGCCAGGGCCTCGGGCGAGACGTGCTCGGGTCGCACCTCGCTCGGGAACGTGCCGAAGTAGACGCGCGCGCCCGGCCCCGCCGCCTCGCGGGTCGTGCGCAGCAGGGCCTCGACCGCATCGAGCCGCGGCGACTCGTCGTCGGACCCGTACGAGAGCGCCGTCGGCGTCAGGAAGCGCACGAAGCGTGATCCCTCGCTGGCCATCGCTTCCACGTGCGTCCGCACGCTCTCGACCGACCGGTGCCGGAAGCGCGCCTTGAAGACGTACGGCGTCTGGCAGAAGGCACACGCGTAAATGCAGCCACGCGTGATCTCGATGGCCTGCCAGCGGCCGTGCCGGAAAGACGGGAACGCGTCGAGGGGCCGCCGCTCGCCAGGGCCGTGCGAGACGAGCCCTCCACGCGCGTCGAGGTGAGCCATCCCGCGCAACGAGCGGGGATCGTCGCCGCGCGCGAGCGCGTTGAACGTGGCGCGGATCGTGGTCTCCCCTTCCCCGACGGCGACCAGATCGAACCCCGTTCGGAGGGTCGCGAGCGGCTCGGCCGTCGCGTGGACACCACCGGCGACGTGGAGCGCATCCCGAGTGCCGGGGCGGACGGCCGCGAGATCGCCAGCCGCCGCATCGGCGTCCACCGAGTAGAAGGACCAGGCGACGACGGGCCGGCGACCGGCCGCGCGGGCCTCGGCGACGGCGCGCACGAGATCCTCCCGCGTCTTGACGAACCGGACGGGCACGTCGTCCGGCACGGCGCCCGCCACGCAGTTGAGGGCGGCGATCCCGCTGCGGACCGAGTACGCGACGAGCATGGCTGGGCGGCCCTTGGGTAGCACTGCGGAAAAAGATCGGCAGGCCTGTCGTATCGGTGCCCCCTCGTTCGTCCTAGAGGCATGGATGCCGCGGTCCACTCCTCCCTGGCCATCCCGGCCCGGCCTCAGTCCCGTTCCGGCCATGTCGTCTCGAGCGACGGCACCCCCATCGCCTTCGACCGGACCGGCGAGGGCGCCCCGGTCATCCTGGTGACCGGCGCGCTTTGCTCTCGAACCCTGGGACCCGGCGCGAAGCTGGCCCGCGCGCTGGCCGATGAGTTCACGGTTTTCACCTACGACCGCCGGGGTCGAGGCGACAGCGGCGACGGCGGCCGGTACGCCGTCGAGCGCGAAGTCGAGGATCTCGAGGCGCTCATCCGGGAGGCCGGGGGCTACGCCTTCGTCTA
>DATJYG010000599.1:0-16007 GCA_035499695.1 Polyangiaceae bacterium | reverse complement strand
CCGCTCACGAGCTCGAGGAAGCGAACGATGCCGAAGCACGTGAACGGCGCCGTCAGCCAGAGATGATTCGAGTTGAAGAAAGCTTTCGTCACCGGGTCGAGGGTGTAGGCGACATAGGTCATCGCGGTGGCCGCTCCCGTCGCGGCGAGCGCGACGTTCAACGAACGCGCCGTGTACGCTTCGAGCGCCGCGCGCTGCTTGCCCGCGTTCGCGCCGGCGAGCTCGTGGCGCCGCTTGCCGAACCCCAGGAAAAGCGCGAGGAGAGCCGTGCACGCGATCATGTAGCCCGACACGTGAACGTCGGTCGCGATGCCGCCGGCGAGCACGCGCAGCACGAACCCCAGGGCGATGAGGGCCACGTCGAGGAAAGCGACGCGCTTGAGGCGGAAGCTGTAGAGGACGTTCTCGGCGAAGTAGACCGCTGCGACGAGCGCGAGGGCAGGCGCCAGCAGGTATGCCGCGCCGAGCGACGCCGCGACGAGCATTGCTGCCGTCGCCCTGGCCACCCCCACCGGCACTGCGCCACTGGTGATCGGCCGGAGCCGCTTGATCGGGTGCACCCGGTCGGACTCGATGTCGAGCACGTCGTTGATCGTGTAAACGGCGCCTGCGAGCAGACAGAAGACGCCGGTCGCTGCGAGCGCACGCCCAGTCACATTGAGGTTGAGGGCCGTACCAACGGGTGTGCTCACGAACACGTCTTTGTGGAACACCATCGGTGCCAGCACGAAGACGTTCTTGACCCACTGGTGCGGGCGCAGACTCTTGACCAGACCAGCCAGGACGCTGCCCGACGCCGCTCTCTTCTCAGCGTTCATCGCCTCGAGAGCCGTCATCGACGCTCGGAGGTAGCAAGGGCTGAGCCGCCGCCGCGAACGGGCTGATCCACCAGCCCATGCTCGCTGCGCGATGCGAACGTGGCTCCGCGCAGGCTCGCATCCTGCTTGGCGTGGGCGGAGTGGAGCTTGCCACACCGTCCCAGCCGATAGCGCTTGCGCTACGTGAGGCGACGAAAGGGGTCCACGAGCGGCTCGGACGTGCGCTGCCGCTGGCCAATCCAGAGCTCACGCTCGACCGCTACCGCGTCGTCGTCGAGGCGTATTACGGGTTCTACGCGCCGCTCGAGGCCCGCCTCGCGGTGGCCGCTGCCAAGAGCGACGGCGTCGTGCCCATGCGTGGTCGCGAGAAGCTCTGGCGGCTCCGTCAGGACCTCCATGCGTTGGGCTCCACCGATGGCCGCATCGACGCGCTACCGCGGTGCACCTGGGTGCCGGAAATCTCGACGGTGGCGCGCGCGCTCGGCTGCCTCTACGTGATCGAAGGCGCGACGCTCGGGGGTCGCATCGTGGCCCGCGCCGTGGGAGAGCACCTCGGCCTCGGTCCATCCAACGGTGCGTGCTTCTTCGAGGGGTACGGCCCCGCGACGGGCGCGATGTGGCGTTCGTTCCTCCATGGCCTGAAGGCATGCGCGAGGTCCCGCGACGAGGCCGTCGAGGCTGCCGTGGACACCTTTGCCGCGCTCGAGCGCTGGCTGTCCGCCCAGGGCGTGCTGCGATGAGGGATGCGCCGGCCGACCTGTCGGCGTGCGACGTGGAACCCATCCACATTCCCGGAGCGATTCAGCCGCACGGCGCGCTCGTCGCGATGAAAGAGCCGGACCTGGTCGTATTCGAGGTGAGCGCGAACGTGGGCGAGTTGTTCGGGACGGCCCCCGAGCGCACGCTCGGCCGGCGACTCCCCGACGTGCTGGGTACGGAAGCCGGCGAGGCCGTCGCTCGCGCCCTGCGTGAGCGCGACCCAACCGTCGCGAACCCCCTGCGGCTCGAGCTCGGCGGGCGAGTCTTCGACGGCCTGCTTCATCGCAACGACGCGGGCGCGATCCTCGAGCTGGAGCCCCAGGTCGACGGTACGCCAGCGGTCGACTGCATCCTCGGCCACGTGCTCGGCCGCTTGCAACGCGCACGAAGCGTCGACGACCTGTGCGCCGTCGCAGCCGAGCAACTCCGGACGCTCACGGGCTTCGAACGCGTCATGGTCTATCGCTTCGACGCCGACGGGCACGGCGAAGTCGTGGCCGAGGACCGAGCGCGCGACGTCGAGGCGTTCCTCGGACATCACTACCCGGCGTCGGACATCCCGAGGCAAGCTCGCAGGCTTTACCTGCTCAACCCGATCCGGGTCATCCCCGACGCCCGTTGCGTCGCCGTGCCGCTCGTGACCGCCGCCGATGCCATCGCGCGTGCTCCCCTCGACCTCACGCTCGCCTCGTTGCGGGCGGTGGCACCGGTGCATCTCGAGTACCTCGCCAACATGGGCGTTCGCGCGTCGATGAGCGCTTCGCTCGTCCGCGGCGACCGACTGTGGGGCCTGTTCGCATGTCATCACCGCTCGCCACGCAAGGTGCCCTTCGCCCTCCGCTCCGCGTGCGAGATCTTCGCGCGCGTCGTGTCGCTCGAGCTCGAGGCGCTCGAGGAGATCGGCACGCGCGTGGAGCGCGACGCGCTGCGAGGTGCCGAGTCGGCGCTCGTCGACGCGATGCGCGGGTCACCCGAGGGCTGGGCGGGCGGCCTGCTAGCGCGCCCCGAGCTGCTCCTGCGCGTCGTGAAGGCGACGGGGGTCGCAATCCACGACGAGCACGGGACCCGGACGGTCGGAGACGTGCCCTCGCCCCCGCACGTCTCGACGATCATCGCGTGGCTGTCCTCCCTCAAGGGCGACCTGCTCGCCACGTGCTCGGTTCCCACCGAGCTCCCCTCCGTCGGTGCGAGCGCCGACGTGGCGAGTGGCCTGCTCGCCGTGCGCATCCCGGGGGCTGCCCCAGCTTACGTCGTGTGGTTCCGTCGCGAGGTGGCGCGCACGCGCACGTGGGGCGGCGACCCGTCGAAGGCGGTGGACGAAGAGGGGGCGCGTCTGCATCCGCGGCGATCGTTCGCGACGTGGACGGAGCTCGTGCGCGGGACCTCGCTGCAGTGGACACGGGCCGAGATCGAGACGGCGGAGAGCCTCGCGCGACGCGCCATCGAGGTCGACCTGCAGCGCCAGATCGCGCGGGCCTCGCAGGCGATCGGCGTACGCGACGACGTCGTGGCCGTGTTGTCGCACGACCTCAGGAGCCCTCTGAGCGTCATCGAGCTCGGCGTTCGCCTGCTGCGCAAGGGGCTCGGGGACGCGCCCGCTCTCCACGTGGAGCTCGATCGCATCGAGCGCGCGCGCGGGCGCATGACGACGCTCGTCAGCGATCTGCTGGACCTCGCGACCATCGAGGCAGGCCGCTTCCACGTGAAGCCCACCCCGTGCCGGGCGCGCGCCGTCGTGGACGACGCCGTCGCCCTCAGTCGTCCGCTGGCGGAGGAGCGCGGCGTTCGTGTCGACCGCGCCGAAGTGCAGGACGTGCCCCTGCTGGCCGACCGCGAGCGGCTGCTCCAGGTACTCGAGAACCTCATCTGCAACGCGATCAAATTCGCCGCGGAGGGAGGAACGGTGCGCGTCTCGGCAGCCCGGAACGACGGGTTCACCCGCTTCGAGGTGCACGACGAGGGCCCGGGCATCCCGCCCGAGCAGCTGGCGCACCTGTTCGACCGCTACTGGCGCGCGCCGAGCGCGCGACGGACGGTGGGCTCGGGCCTCGGTCTCTTCATCGCGAAGGGCCTCGTCGAGGCCCACGGCGGACAGATCTGGGCCGAGAGCGCCATGGGCCGAGGAAGCACCTTCTGCTTCACGGTGCCCTCTGGTCCGGAGGCGAGCACCGCTCCCTGAAGACGGCGCGACGCTCGGTTCACGCCGCCTTCGGCGTGGAGTCTCTCCTCGATCGCTTCGCGGTGACCACCACGGGCAGCCCGTCGCTCGGCGTGATCGTCACGGCGCGCCGGACCGGCCGCACCCTGTCGGCAGCGAGGCGCATCTCGACGCGCGGGAGCATCGTCGCGAGGACCATCTTCATCTCGTACATGGCGAACGCCGCACCGACGCACTTGCGCAGGCCGCCGCCGAAGGGGAGCCACTCCCACGCCGCCGGCTTGAACGAGAGGAACCGCTCCGGCTTGAACTTCAGCGGCTCGGGGTAGAGCGATGCACGCCGGTGCACCAGGTAGATCGAGGGCGCGACGAAGCTGCCCTTGGGCAGGTCCCACGTGCCGATCTTCTCGGGCCCCTGCAGCACGCGTCCGACCATCGGGATGACGGGCTGCAGGCGCAGCGACTCCTTCACCGTCGCGTCCAGGAGCTCGAGCTTCGCGATCTTCAACGGGTCGCCGCCGGCCGTCGCGATCTCGTCCTTCAGCTTGCCGAGCAGCGCCCGGTCCGGCAGCAGCCAGCGCAGCGCCCACGCGAGCGCCGTCGCCGTCGTCTCGTGTCCGGCCACGAGCAGCGTGACGAGCTCGTCGTGAATCTCGTCCTCGCTGAGAGGCGCGCCCTTCTCGTCGCGCGCAGCGAGCATCATCGCGAGCACGTCGGTCCGGCCCTCCGTGCCCTGCTCGCGACCCCTCCTTATCTCTGCGCGCAGGATCCCGCTCGCGCGCTCGCCGAACCGGACGAACCTCCCCCACGGGCTGAGCGGCCCGAGGTCCTTCTGCATCCAGGGGAAGAGGTAGATCGGGTGCTGAGCGATATCGAGCACCCGCTTGAGCAGCTCGGCGAGCTCCGCGAAGCGCGGGCCTTCCTGCACGCCGAACACCGTGCGGATGATGACGCCCAGGGTGATCTCCTGCATCGGATGGTGCACCCCGAACCGCTTGCCGAGCGGCCAGCGATCGATCTCCTCGTGCGTCAGCTCGATCATCGTGCGCCCGTAGGCGTGCATCCGCTCGCCGTGGAACGCCGGCAGGATCATCTTGCGCTGCCGCAGGTGCTCCGCCCCGTCGAGCAGCAGGAGCGAGTGCTCCCCGAGCAAGGGCTTGAGCACGAAGTTGGCCTTGCCGGCGTGTCCCTCGTCCGGCCCGAGGCCGAAGACGTCTTTCACCGCCAGCGGATCGGACATCACGACGACACCGTTCGAGAGCCCCGGGAGGCGCATGGTGAAGGCGTCTCCGAAGCGCGCCTGGCACTCGTCGAGGACGCGGAACGGAACGCGCATCCAGCGCAGAACCTGGAGAGCCGGGAGGAGCTCGGGGCCGGGGGGCAGCGGCATACCCCAACCTTAGGTACGGTCCGGGCTGTTGAAAAGGGGTCAATAACGACTGGTCACGAGCGACTGGTCAGGACACGAGCCGCTTGAACGCCTCGAACGTCCGCTTCAACCCCTCGCGCAGGTCCACCGACGGCTCGTATCCGAACAGGTCGTGGGCCGCTCGCACGTCGGCGAGGGAGTCTTTCACGTCGCCGGCGCGCGGGTCGCGGTACTCGGGGTCGAGCTTGTAGCCCGCCAGCTCGCCGATGTACGCGAGGAGCTGATTGAGCGACGTCCGCTGCCCGCAGGCGATGTTGACCACTTCGCCCCGCAGCTTGCGCGACGTGCCCGCGGCACCGAGGTTCGCGCGCACGGCGTTCTCGATGTAGCAGAAGTCGCGAGTGTGCTCGCCGTCGCCGAAGACGATGGGGCGCTGCCGGCGGATCGCCGCCGTGAGGAACTTGGGGATGACCGCGGCGTACTCGCTCTTCGGGTCCTGCCGGGGGCCGAAGATGTTGAAGTAGCGCAGGCTCACCGTCTCGAGCCCGTAGAGCTGCGCGAAGACGCGCATGAGGTGCTCGCCCCCGAGCTTGCTCACCGCGTAGGGCGACAGCGGGTTCGGCGGCATGGTCTCCACCTTCGGCAGCGTCGGCGTGTCTCCGTACGCCGACGAGCTCGCGGCGAAGATGACGCGCCGTACGCCCGCGCGCCTCGCGCAGTCGAGCACCACGGTGGTCCCCTGCACGCCGGCGAACATCGACCTCGCCGGGTCTTCCACCGAGCGCACCACGCTCGGGATCGCTGCCTCGTGGAACACCACGTCCACGCCACGCACGGCGCGCGCGACCGTGTCGGGGTCCGTGACCGTGCCCTCGATCAGCTCGAATCGGCCTGGCAGACCCTCCAGGTTCTCGCGGCGGCCGCTCGAGAAGTCGTCGAGGATGCGTACGGTCTCGCCGCTCTTGAGCAGCGTCTCCGCGATCGAGGAGCCGATGAACCCGGCCCCGCCCGTCACGAGATGAAGCGCCATCTTCCCTGCCTCGTCCTTGCAAGCCTTATACATGAGCGAACCGTGACGCGCCCGTTCGCACGGGATTCGCAAGGCTCGGCCGCGAGCGTCGGCGCATGGCAGAGCAAAAGGGCCACGAGGAGACCAGATCGCCCCGGGAACGGCTCGCGCGCATCTGCACGCTGATGCGCCGGGGCCTGGGCTATTGGCGGGGCATGGTGGTGATCGGCGTGGTCGGCGCCGTCCTCGCCGTCTTCTTCGCGATGCAGGTGAAGCGGGTGTACCGCTCGGAGTGCACGATCTTCGTGAAGGGCGGGATGCGCACGAGGGGTGAGGGCGAGAACGAGACCCCCGATACGTCGATGGAGGCGATGACCCGCCAGGAGGCGCGTCTCAAGGACATGCTGACGACGCGCGCGCGTCTCGAGGGCGCGATCCGCACCTTCCACCTGTATCCGCAGACCGTGGCCAGCCGCACCATGCTCGATGCCGTCGAGGGCATGAAGCCGCACGTCGGCTTCCGGTCCATCGAGGGCGCGCAGTACGTCATCAGCTTCGACGGGGACAGCCAGGACCAGGTCTTCGAGGTGACTCAGTACCTGGCCGATTCGCTGATCGACGACTACGCAGAAGGGGACCTGCGGGATCTCGAGCGAGAAGCGGAGTTCCTCGCGCAGCAGGAGCACGCGTCGCTGTCGGGCCTCGAGGACGCGACCAAGGCGCTGACCGAGTTCCTCGCGACGCATCCCGAGTTCGCCGTCGAGGCGCAGCAAGCGGCGTCGACGCCCTTCGGAGCGAGCGCCGCGGCGGCGGGGATCCCTTTCATGCCCAGGTCCTCGAAGCACGCTTCCGCGACGCCCGCGCCGGTGCCCTCCGATCCCGAGCTCGCGGCGCTCTGGCGAGAGCGTGCGCGTCTCGAGGCCGAGGCACGCAACGCGTCGACGGCTGCTCGCGGGATGTCGCCTCCGCCGTTCGCATCGGCCAAGCAGGTGGACGACCAGATCGGGCAGGCGCAGGGCGAGGTGGAAGCCGCGGCCAAGCACGTCGCCGAGACGCAGGCGGACCTCGCGTCCAAGTCGAATCTCACGGAGGACCATCCGGACATGCGAGCCGCGCGCATGGCGGCAGAGGCTGCGGCGCGCCGGCTGCACGAGTCGAAGGTGAAGCTGGAGGCGCTGCAGCAGCTCAAGGCGAACGGGGCTCAGGCGCCGACGCCCATCGACGTCCCTTCGGGACTGGCCGACAAGCTGCGGTCGATCGACGCACAGATCACCGCGCGGCGGGCGCAGCTCGAGAAGAACGCACCGGACGGAAAGGATGCCGCCGCGGTCCCGCCGCCGCCTCACCAGGCTCCGGTTCCGCCGGTGGTGGAGCTCGAGACCGAGTGGCAGCGGATGCTTCGCGCGCTGGGAGATGCGCGATCGCATCACGACGATCTGGTGTCGCGCGCCGAGCGATCGAGACTCGCGCTGGAGGCCGCGCGCGCGAACGCGAAGCAGCGCGTGGCGATCGTGGATCCTCCGTTCCGTCCGACGCACCCGAGCAAGGGGGGACGCGCGAACGCCGCGATCGCCGGGCTCGCGCTGACGATGCTCGTCGCCATGGGCTACGCGACGCTGCGCGTGACGCTGGCCGACTCGTTGGTGGACGCCGACGACGTCGTGGCGCTCGGGATCGTGCCGGTGCTCGGGACGATCCCTCGCATCCCCAGGAACACGGAGGCGAGCAATGACCGCGTCGCAGCCTGATCCCGCTCACACGAGACTCGCGCTGCGCCTGAACGAGCTGGCGCAGCATGCCGAGCGACAGCGCACGAACGAACCCATTCGCGTCGTCCCCGTGTGGGCGTCGCCGCCCGACGAGCGCTTGCTCGGGATGTTCGACGAGGGGCCGCCCGAGGTGCCTGCGGCGCTCCGTGTGGTTCGCCATCGGCTCGAGACGCGCCGGGGCCAGGGCCTCTGGACGTTCGCCGTCACGAGTGCGCGCGACGGGGAGGGCAAGAGCACGCTGGCCACGCAGCTGGCCCTCGCCCTCAGCGAGGCGCAGCGCGCGCGCGTGCTGCTCATGGAGGCGAGCATGCAACGGCCCTCGCTCTCGCGCATCCTGGGCTTCGAGGTGCCGAAGGGCTCCGGCTTCTCGGTGCAGCTCGCGAACCGCATGCGCGGCGTACGCGAGCCGTGGACGGTGCTCGCGCTGGGGCCCGCACTGCATGCGCTCGTGGAGAACGAGGCGGAGCCCGGGTTCCCGCAGACGTTGCACTCGACGCACTTCCGCAACGCCATCGAGCGGCTCGGTCGGGTCTACGACTGGGTCGTGGTCGACGCGCCGAGCGTCCTCGGGTCGGGGGACGCCAACGTCGTCGAGGAGGCCGTGGACGGGATGATCGTCGCCGTGCGCAGCGGTACCTCGAAGGGGGCCGCCCTGCGTGCCGCGATGAAGCAGCTGGGGAATCGAAAGGCGCTCGGGGTGGTCTTGTGGGACCTCTGACGCCGCTGCGAAGAGGAGGTCCGTTGAAGCGTGCGATCGACAAGCAGGTCCACGTCTGGGCGGGCGCATGGCTGCGCGACCGAACGCGCAAGGCGCTCACGCCGAGACCCCGCGGGGAGCGGCATCTGCTGCTCGCGGTGTGCGATCACTTCGAGCCGCTGCACGGCGGCGCGACGCGCGAGACGGGGCTCGCACGGGTGCGGCAGTGGCGCGACCGGCTGCCTCTGCTCGCCTCGCGGTTCCGCGACGACGACGGGCGGCCACCGCGCCACACCTTCTTCTTCCCCGGGGAGGAGTACGACCCGCGCTTCGTCGAGCCGCTCGCCGAGATGGTCGAGATGGGCCTCGGGGAGGTCGAGGTCCACCTGCACCACGACGGCGACACGCGCGAGTCGCTGGCGGAGAAGATCCGCGCGACCGTCGACGTGCTCTCGGTGCACGGAGTCGTCCCGCGTCGCGCGGGTGCGCCCGCGTGGAGCTTCATCCACGGCAACTGGTCGCTCGCCAACGGCCGCCCCGACGGACGCTGGTGCGGCGTGGACGACGAGCTCCGCGTGCTGCACGACCTCGGTTGCTACGCAGACTTCACCTTCCCGAGCGCGCCCGATCCGTGCCAGCCGCCGGTGGTCAACGCCATCTACTACGCGCGCGACGATTCGCGCCGGCGTGCCTACGACGAGGCCGACCTCGTGACCGTGGGAACCCCCAGGCGCAACCGCGTCTTGCTCGTCCAGGGGCCGCTCGCGGTGGCGCGCCGGCCCGGGTCGGCGCGCCTCCGCATCGAATCGAGCGCCATCTCCGCGAACGATCCGCCGAGCGCCGCGCGGCTGGCGACGTGGGTGGAGCAGTGGGTGCACGTCGAGGGGCGACCCGAGTGGACGTTCGTGAAGCTGCACGCCCACGGTGCCCCCGAGGCGAACGCCAGCGTCATGCTGGGCGAGCCCATGGCCACCTTCCACGAGGCGCTGCGCGATCTCGCCCAGGGCGGCCGCGTGGGAGCCCGCTGGCGCGTGCACTACGTCACGGCGCGCGAGATGTACAACGTCGCGCGTGCGGCGATGGACGGTCGGGATGGCTCGCCGGCCGCCTGGTTCGACTACGAGGTGCCGCCGCCGGAGCGGGCTGCACGACGCACGAGCTGACGCCGGTCGCCGTTGAAGGCGGCGTTGAGCATCGCTCCGAGCTCGTCCCTGTCGTCGCGACGGTCGCGCCGACCACGACGCTCGCGCAAGAGCTCGCGAAGCTCCGCCACGCTGGCGGCCTGCACGGTGCTGCGCCGGTGCATGAGTGCGTGCGATCCGCAGAGGGTCGCGCGCTTACCGCCGCGCAGGGCCACGTCGACGAGGGCACGGGCATCCCGGTTTCCACAAACCACGCAGCACGACTCGGAGGCTCGCATGATTCGCGCTCGAGCCTCGCGCGCGCCCGCTCGGGGGGCCAAGTTTTTCATGCTAAGGCTTGGGGCCCGCATGGCAGAGGCCAAGAAGACACCCAAAGCCAAGCCCAAGGCAGCCACGGCTGCCGCCACCGACACCGCACCCGCGCGACCGGCGACGGATGACGCGCCGCTCGGCTGGCGCACCTGGGCGCTCGTCGGCGTCGTGCTGGTCGGCGGCGTCATCGCCTGGAAGCTCCTCGGCACTTCTTTCACGCGCGACGTGCAGTCCATCTGCAACGCCGAGCAGCTCTCGGGGCATCCGGCGGACAAGGAAGCGTCCAAGATGTCGAGCTGGTTGCGCGACCACCTCGGTACGCCCGAGGGCAACGAGCTCTTCTCGTCGGTGTCCGACGCGAAGGTGGCCGACCGCGCCAAGACCCTGCAGGACGGGGCGGACAAGGCGCACGTCAGCCCGTGCCCGCTCGTCGCGACCTACCAGCGGATCGCCGCCGATTCCGACTACCGCGTGGACGTTCAGCGCCTCTGCTCCACGTTCACCTTCCCGAAGCTCCTCGCGAGCGACGACGCGACGCGCCTGCAGATGCTCGAGGACTGGATCGACAAGAACTCGATCAGCCCGCGCACCAAGGACCTGGCCGACCCGCTGCGCCAGGCTGCCACGCCCGCCGATCGCGCCAAGGTTCTGCGCGACGTGGCCACGAAGATGGACGTCTTCTCCTGCGAGAACGCCAAGACGCTGGAGACCCCGACGCCGATGCCCATCAAGGGCGAGCCCGTCGTGCGCCTGTACACGATCCCGCAGGTCATCGGAGGGCTCCAGGCGCCCGACCTGGTCAAGGGCATCCAGGACGTCCAGCCCGCGCTCGTCGATTGCTACAAGAAGGCGATCGAGCGCAAGCCCGACCTCGTCGGCCACTTCACGGCGAAGCTCGAGATCGACCCGTCGGGCAAGGTCATCAAGGACTCGCCGGGTGAAGAGAACACCGTGAGCGACCACGACACCGTGGTCTGCCTCGCGCACGCCCTTCGCGGCGCCAAGTTCCCGACGAACCCGGGCCCGATCACGACGGCTCTCGTGCCCCTCGAGCTCGCCCACGCCGACACGACGGGCGCGCCGACGACACCGGACAAGCCTGCGCGCGCCGAGAAGTGAAGGCGCGCCCCCGGATCTCCGGCGCTGCACTCGCCGCCCTCGGCGTGTTCGCCGTCGCGCTCGCCGCGCGGCTGCTCTGGGTGTCTCGCGTCGACAACCCCTTCGACAACATCTTCTCGGACATGGGGGGGTACATCAACCGCGCGAAGCAGGCGGCGTACGGGAGCGGTGACCCGTTCCCGATCTTCGCGACGCTCTACCCGCCCGGCGCGCACCTCGTGTACGCCGCGGAGATGAAGCTGGTGGGGTTCGACCACCACTGGCCGATGCTCTTCCTCAACTGCCTCTGGGGCGCCGCCGTCGCGCCTTCTGCGATGCTGATGGCCACGAGGATCGAGAGGCGGCTCGCGATCCCCGTGGTCGTCGGGCTCTTCATGGCCCTCTGGTACCCGGTCCTCGCCTTCGCGGGGTTCTTCTCGTCGGAGCAGCCGTTCGCCGGTGCCATCGCCCTCAGCGCGTGGCTGCTCGTGCGTCAGGTCGACACCGGCAAGGGCGCGGTGTCGCTCGGCATCGCGTCGGCGGTGGCGTACCTGATCCGTCCGCAGATCATCATGACGCTGTTCGCGTTGACGTTGCTGGGGCTCGTCATCGTCTTTCGCGAGCCGCTCCAGCGCTTCTTCGCATTCCTGAAGCGGGTGCCGGCGATGCCGCGTCTGCGCGTCGGCCAGCTCCTCATCGCAGGCGGCATTCTCACGGCTGCCGTCGTCTTCGGGGCGGTCCGGTATCACTCGCTCTGTGGGAGGTGGGGGCTCATCTCGGACAACAGCGCGATGACGCGGCTCTGGGCCGACACGAATTACGGCAAGGTGCGCTCGAAGCAGGGCTTCTTCTTCGAGTCTCCGCCGAAGAACGAGAACGGCGAGCACCGCGAGCTCCTCGTCGACGGCTACGTGGGCGATCCCGCCGTTCTCGATCGGGCGCGGCGCAACGAGACCCACTACATGACGCTGCGCGAGCGCGTCGTGCGCTGGGGGCGCAACGTACGCTTCCTCTTCGTCGACAATGCCCTCTGGCCCGAGAGCATGCACCAGGGCGATGGCTGGCGACTCAAGACGTACGAGTACACGAGGGGCCTGCTGCTCTACGCCCTGTGCCCGCTCGCTCTGCTGGGCATGGTGCGATGCGTCCGGCGGCCGAGGTTGGTGCCCCTGGTCTGCGCTGCGCACGTCTTGACGATGCTCGTCGTTGCCGCATTCTTCTTTGCCGAGCAGAGGTACAGGGTGCCTTACGACATCTTCATCGTGTTGCTTGCCCTAGAGGGCGGGATGTGGATGGCGTCGTGGCTGCCGCGCCGCCGAGCCACGCAGCCGCAGGCGTCTTGACCGGCGCTGGCTTCCCGCTGAGGTGCGCCGCCTACGTGCTGGTGGTGGCGCTCGCGCTGCTGGCGCACGCGTTCACGGCGCCGCGCTTCACCGGTGTCGAGATGCGCCAGGGCGCCGGGCCGTGGAAGCAGGTGGAGCTGCCGTACAGTGCGCCGACCGGGCACGGCACGCTGCAGTTTCGCGCTCACCTCTGGGGAGGACCACTCGGTCCGAGGTCGATCGCGATCGTGCCCGACGATCACTTCGAGTCGCTCTGGATCGACGACGTCGCCGTCCCCCTGGCCGAGGTTCCGCCCGCCGAGCTCTCGGACTGGCGATTCGGCTTCACCGTGCCGATCGCTCGCTACCTGCACCCGGGCGACAACGTGATCGTCGCGCACGTGCGCAACGAGGGCGGGCTGGGTGGGCTGGATCTGCGTGGAGACCCGTACGAGTGGACCGGCGTCGTAGAGCTCGTCGCCGGAATCGGTGCGCTGCTCGCGCTCGCGGCGGAGTTGCTCCGCCGCTTCCG
Organism: Polyangiaceae bacterium; assembly: GCA_035499695.1. GTDB lineage: Bacteria > Myxococcota_A > Polyangia > Polyangiales > Polyangiaceae > Palsa-1150. Next base: position 3,022 of record DATJYG010000599.1, on the reverse strand, counting down.
CGTGCCGTGGCCCTCGGTCACCGTGGTGCTCGCAGCGGTGGTCGTGCACGTCGCGTATCTCGCGGTGACGCCGGACGACCTGCGCCACCACGACGCTCAGGCGCACCTCGAGTACATCGAGTACCTGGCCAATCACCGAGCGCTTCCGGATCCCGAGCAGGGCTACATGTTTTACCAGCCCCCGCTCTACTACGTGCTCTCGGCGCTGCAGTGGACCGGGCTGCGGGCGATCGGGGTCGGCCGCCCGATCCTCCTCTGGTCCCTGCAGGTGCAGTCGATGGTCGTCGAGCTCGCCTTCGCGCTGCTCTCGATCGCGACCGCTCGGCTCTGTCTGCGACGCGTGCCGGCGGCCGGCTTCGGCCCGGGGATCGGGCGCGAACCGTGGATCGAGGCGCTGCTCGCGGCGCTCGTTCTTCTGTGGCCCGCTACCGTCGTACATGCCGTCCGCGTCGCCAACGACGACCTGGCGTACCTCTTCTTCGCCGGGAGCTTCTACTTCACCTGCCGCTGGTGGCTGTTCGGGATCCGGCGCGACGTCGCGTGGGCGTCCTTGCTCGCCGGGCTCGGCGTGCTCACCAAGGTGAACGACGTCGTCGCGTTCGGCGTGCTCCTGCTCGCTGTCGTCGGCCGGCTCGCGTTGCTCGAGCACGACCGTCGCATCCTCGAGTACGTGCGCCGCGTCGGGATCGCGATGGCCTGCCTCTTGGCGTCGGTCGCCGGAGCGCTCGCGGTCGCGTTCAGAGAGTGGCTCGCCGGACAGCGCGATCACCTTCTCGCCTCGAACGCGAACCACCGCACCAGCAACGCGGCGTTCCTCACCGTCGGCAACCACCTGCAGAACTACCTCATGCTAGACGTCCCGACGTTCCTGAAGCAGCCCTTCACCAGCCCATGGGACGACTCCAGGGGCCGCCAATGGTTCTGGAACTACCTGCTCAAGACGTCGCTCTTCGGCGAGTTCGACTACAAGAACCCGTGGCTGGGCCGCATCGGCATCGTGATCTCGGCGCTACTCCTCGTCTTGATGGTGCAGCTGGTCGCCGGCGCGCTGCTCGTCCGTCGGCGTCAGTGGCTCGACGAGATGCCGCTCGTGGCGTCCGTCGTGCTGTGGGTAGCGAGCATCGCGGCGTTCCGGTTCAGCGCACCGAGCGCGAGCAGCAACGACTTCCGGTACGTCCTCCCGGTCATCCTGCCTTGCGCGTACGCCTACGTGCGGACTCAGACGCGCTGTCGCGAGCGGGGCTGGCGCATCGCGCCTGACGCGAGCGCCGTCGTGGGGTGGCTCTTCGTCCTCTCCAGCGTCGCCTTCTTCGGCGTGCTGGTGTTCCTGGGGGACTGACGTTCAGCCGCCGACCGCGACGCCGATGGCATGGCCGATGCCGTATGTCACGCCTGCCGCGGCCGCGCCGAACAGGAGCTGGCGCATCCCCGTGTAGAGCACGCCGCGCCCGGTGAAGAGGGTGATCGCGAAGCCTATGAAGAAGAGCATCGCGCCGCTCGCGCCGATGGACGTCCAGAACGCCGCGGGTCCGTGGATGAAGGCGAACGGCACCACGGGCACGATCGCACCCACCGCGAAGAGCATGAACGAGGTTGCCGCCGCGGCCCAGGGCGACCCTCCCAGCTCCTGCGGGTCGAGGCCCAGCTCCTCGCGCGTCATCGTTTCGAGCGCCGTCTTCTCGTCGGACATGATGTGCGCGGCCACCTGCTTCGCCTCGTCCTCGGGCAGGCCCTTGGCCATGTAGATGAGCGCGAGCTCCTCCTCCTCTTCGACGGGCAGCGTCGCGATCTCGGACTCCTCGACCGCCACCTGCTTCTCGTACGCCTCGCGGCTGCTCTGCACGCTGATCCACTCGCCCATCGCCATCGAGCACGCACCGGCCAAGAGGCCCGCCAGACCCGTGACGAGGATCGCGTGCTCCGACAGCGACGCGCCGGCGACGCCCATCACGAGGCTCAGGTTGGACACCAGCCCGTCGTTCGCGCCGAGCACTGCCGCGCGCAGCGCGTTGCCTCCGACCCCCTGGTGGCGCCCCTCGGCGCGCGCGACGGTGGACCCCTGCGCGCCGCCGCCCGCGCTCGCCATGAGCTCCAGCACCCGCGCGTGAGAGCGCTCTTGCCCGCGCATCGTCCTGGACGTCTCGGGCTGCCGGTCGTACACGTGCCGGTTCGCGTTCTCCATGCTCGCCATCGTGGGCAACAGGAAGCGCGCGCCGAAGCGACGCGCCAGCGTCACGAGCACCCGCGCGCGCACCGAAGGGCGCCGCGGCGGCACGGCTCCTCCGGCCTTGGCAATCTGCGCCTCCCAGAGCGACGCGTGCCGCTCCTCCACGTCCGCCAGCCTCTTGTACACGGTCGCCAGGTGCTGGTCGGGCTCCGCCGCCGCCATCGCGCGGTAGATGCACGCGCTGTCGATCTCGTCGCGCAGGTTCTCCCGGTAACGCTTGACGTCCTTGGCGGTCGCGGCGGTGGCGGTCACGCCGCTCAATGTAGGGCGGATCTCAGCTTCGCGAGAGGGGACGCGAGGATGCGCTCGGCGTTGCCGAAATAGACCTTGGCGAGGACGTCGGCCGGCAGGTGGATCGCGCTGATGGTCCAGTTGCCCTGGATGGGCGTCATGTGCGGGAAGTCGCGGTCGGCCGTCTCGAAGAAGCGCCAGTGCTTGCGGAAGAAGTCGATCGCGTCCTGCTCGGTCGGCGGCGGCCCGCTGCCGCCGGAGCCGAGGATCATCCGGTCGTACACCTGGAAGTCGGTCGCGAAGAGGATGCGGTCGGCGTACTTCACGAAGAAGTCGTGCACCTTGTCGGGGTCGTGCCGCCCGAACTCGGGCACGCGCGCGGCGATGTCGACCATCATGTTCGGGTGCTTGTCGAGCTGCGCCGCGACCCAGTCGAGGTCCTCGGCGTTGTTGCCCATGTGCACGCAGACGAAAGTGGTCTCCGGATGGCGTGCGACGACGTGCTCCAGCGCCGCGAGCAGGTCCATGCGCGGCGGGAACTTCTTCGGGTCGCCGAACCACCAG
>DATJYG010000598.1:0-3496 GCA_035499695.1 Polyangiaceae bacterium | reverse complement strand
TGGCGCGACGACCTCACCCTGGAGGTGACGCTCCGCGACGACGTTCGATTCCACTCGGGGAAGCCCCTGGACGCCGGCGACGTGGTGGCCACCCTGCGCGCCGGCGCCTCGCCCAAGGTGGCCTCGCGGCACGCGCGCAGGGTGGAGGCGGTCGCGGACGCGCGCGCCGAAGGCGCACACGTGGTGGTCGTGCACCTCTCGCGGCCCCACGGGACCCTGCTGACGGACCTCGAGATCCCCATCTTGCGAGCCGACCAGGCCGAGTCGCCGCCGGCACCCGATGGATCGCTGGACGGCCTCGGGCCCTACACGGTGGACCACTTCGCCCGCGGAGACCTGCTCCTCGCGCCGGCGAGCGGCGGTGTGCTCCCCCGCCCTGCCCACGCGGTGGAGCTCCGTACGGTCCACGACGAGAACGCCCGCGCGCTGCGCCTCGAGTCGGGAGCCGCGGACGTCGTCGTGAACCTCGTGTCGCCCACCCTGCTGCCAGCCCTCGCGGCGGCCCCGGGGCTCGCCGTGGTCTCACGTCCCGGCGCGAACCTCACCTACGCCGTCGTGAACGAGGAGCGCGCCGACCTCGACCAGGCCGACGTGCGACAGGGCCTCTCGCTCGCCATCGACCGCGCCCTGATCTGCCGCACGCTCTTCGACGGTCACGCGCAGCCCGCGTCGGGCCTGATCGCGCCCGCGAACTGGGCGCACCACGACGCGCCGCCCCTCGAGCACGATCCCGATCGCGCCCGTCACCTGCTGGGCACAGTGAGCGTCCACCCGTTGCGGCTGACGGTGCTGACGTCAACCGAGCGCCTCCGCGGCGACATCGCCAGGTTCATCGCGCAGGAGCTTGGCGACCTGGGCGTCGAAGCCGAGGTGATCCCCCTGGAGCTCGGCACGATGATCGCGCGGCTCAACGCGGGCGACTTCGATCTCGCGATCCTGCAGCTGCCGGAGATGAGCGAGCCGAACGTGCTCCGCTACTTCCTGCAGTCCTCCTTCGTGCCCCCGGCCGGCGGCAACCGCGGTCGCGTGCGCGACGCCGACCTTGATGCACTGCTCGACGCCGGCGACGCGACGATGGACCCGGCCGCACGCCGCGCCATCTACGCGCGGGTGGAGAACCTCGATCGGCTGCGCATGCACTGGATCCCGCTCTGGTACGAGGACCAGGTCGCCGTGGTGAGCGCCCGCGCAGGCGGGTTTCTGCCGAGCGCCGAGAACCGATGGCTCGGCCTGGCGTCGCTGCCATAGCTCCGGGACGACCGACTCGTCAGCCGAGCGTCTCGGATCGCATGCAAAGCAACGGATCTCGCGAGTTCGTCGTCTCGGATCGTGAGTCATGCGTCTCGGATCGCATGTCGTGACGCTTTTCCGACGAGTTCTGCGTCATGACTCGTCGTGAATGCCGCTCGGACGACGAGTCGGGCGTCCTGACTCGCGATGAAAGCGGCGAAACTCGAGAGTCTTGCCGCATGGACGACGTACAAAGCGGCAAATCTCGCGAGTTTCGCGTCTCGGCTCGCGAGTCGAGACACAAAGCTCGCGAGTCGCGCGTCATTCATCGCGAGTCATGACGCTTGCACTACGAGTCAGGACTCTTTTCGCGCGATCCGGTCGGCTCAGTCGGTGCGCCACGAGTCGTGATAGCCGGTATCCTCGATGTTCGCAGCCTGCGCCGTGGGGACGAGCGGCTCGTAGGTGTCGCACATGACGGCCAGCTCGTCGGTGCGCGTCGTGCCGACGCTCGCTTCGTAGGCACCGGGGTGCGGACCGTGGGCGACGCCCGCGGGGTGGAGCGATATCGCCCCCGGGCCGACGCCGCGCCGGCTCGTGAAGTTGCCGCGCAGGTAGAGGATGATCTCGTCGCAGTCGACGCTCGAGTGCGGGTAGGGGCACGGGATCGCCTGCGGGTGGTAGTCGGTCAAGCGCGGGACGAAGGAGCACACGAGGAAGCCCGGCCCCTCGAAGGTCGAGTGAATCGTCGGCGGCAGGTGCACGAGGCCCGTCTTCGGCTGGTACTTCTCGATGGCGAAGGCGAACGGGTAGACGAACCCGTCCCAGCCCACGACGTCCATCGCCGGGTGCTCGAGCGCGTAGCGCGTGAAGATGCCCTTCTTCTTCACGAGCAGCTCGCGCGGCCCCTCCTGCACCTTCTCTGGCGTCGCGATCGGTCCCTTCGGGTGCACGAAGTCGCGGTGCGTGTAGGGCGCATCCATCCGCAGCTGCCCGACCGGGTTGCGGAACGGCTTCGGGATGAACACGCCGCCGTGCGCCTCGAACCCCATCAGCCGCATCGGCTTCTCGAGGTGCCAGCGGTGCACCATCGACTTGGGGATCCACACGTAGTCGCCGGCGCGGACGTCGAGCCAGCCGCACGGCGACTCGAGACGCGCCTGCCCCTCGTGCACGAACCAGAGCTCGTCGCCGTCGCCGTTGGCGAAGTAGACGTCGTCGCTCGCGTCGGGCCGCGCGAGCAGCACCGTGAGATCCTTGTTGAAGAGGATCGGCACGCGCCGGTCCACCATCATCCCGCCGTGGGGCACCTTGTCGCTGAGGTAGAGGCGCCTGCGGAGCGGCGCCTGCGCGTGCATGCCAGGGGTCTCCGGCGCCGGGGCGGGCCAGCCTCGCTTGGTCACCGCGACCTCGCGGTGCGGGGTGATCGGGAAGCGATGGTAGAAGTACGTGAACGGCCCGCTGAACCCGCCGCGCGTGAACATCTCCTCGTAGAGCATCTTGCCGTCGGCCGCGCGGCAGACGGTGTGCGGCTTGTCGGGAAGGATGCCCGCGCTCTGCCGGTCGATCATGAGCTCACGCGCCGTTCTGCGGCGTTCGCTGCGCCCGCTCGATGCTCTCGAAGAGCGCGCGGAAGTTGCCGTAGCCGAAGCCCTCGTCCCCGCAGCGCTGGATGATCTCGTAGAAGAACGGCCCGGCGCGGTCGTCGCCGTACATCGACTTGGCCTCGCGCAGGAAGATCTGGAGCATGTAGCGGTCCTGCGATCCGTCGAGCAGGATCTGGTGCTTCTCGAGCACGCCCAGCTCCTCCTTCACGTTGGTGATGCCGAGCGCCTCGAGCCGCCGCGGCAGGTCGCGGTAGTACGCCGTCGGCGTGTCCATGAAGTCGACGCCGCGGCGCTTCAGCTCCTCGACCGTCCAGATGACGTTCTTCACGTTGAAGGCGATGTGCTGCACGCCGGCGCCCTGGTTGTCCTCGACGAACTTGTAGATCTGCGAGTCGCGGAAGTGCGGCCGCAGCGGCTCGTTCGTGGCGAACTTCACCTGGCTGACCGGGTCCCACATCACGATCGACTTGAGGCCCGAGCCGTGCGCGAACTGCTTGGCCACGTCGCTCGTGTGGAACTTGATCTCCCAGAACGGCTCGAACCCGAGCACGTCGCGGTACCAGCCGACGATGGGCACCATGGTGAGCCCGTTCGACGTCACGTGATCGACGATCTGGATGCCGTAGATGTTGTCCGGCTTCCCGGCGTTGCCGACGCCG
>DATJYG010000597.1:0-8617 GCA_035499695.1 Polyangiaceae bacterium | reverse complement strand
GGGGGTGACTTCGGCCCCGACTTCGAATTCAGCCAGTAGCCGGGTCACCGGCGAGCGAGCCGGTGTTGCGCAGGAACATCGTCAGATCCTGGAGACGCGCCTCGAGGAAGTCGCGCACCTCTCGCTCGACTCCGTGGGTGTCGAGGGCGTGCACCATGCAGCGCATCCACGCGCGCGCCGTCGCCGTGTCGACGGGCACCTGCGCGTGACGCATGCGCAGGCGCGGGTGCCCGTGCTGCGCGATGTAGTCCTGCGGGCCGCCGAGCCAGCCGATGAAGAAGAGCGCGAACCGTTCGCGCGACGCGCGCACGACGTATCCGCGCTCGTCGCAAGGATGCAGACGCGCCAGAGCCGGCTCGAGCTCGGTCATCGCGTCGTAGAAGTGCTCGACGAGCGCCCGCACGCCCTCCTCTCCCCCCATGCGGGCGAACGGCGTGTCCGCTGGCGAAGGCACGAAGGGCACGGCCTCGTGCTGGTTAGCACGACGCCGCTAGATTGCTTCGACGCAACGGCCTCGCACCGAGCTTCATCGGAGCGGATGAGCCGTCACGGAGAATCCGCATGCCCAGCCGTCCACAGATCGAGCAGAGCTCCATCGCCCCCGCCGCCTTGTCCGCCATGGGCGAGTTTCACGCCGACGTCGTCCGTGAGGTGCAGGAAGCCGTCCGGCGCGAGCCCGTGGTCGTCGTCGGCATGGCGCAGAACCCCCACGTGCGGAAGGCGCGGCAGGCGCTCGATGGAGCCGGCGTCACCTACACGTACCTCGAGTACGGGAGCTACTTGAGCAAGTGGAAGGAGCGCCTCGCGATCAAGCTCTGGAGCGGCTGGCCGACGTTTCCCCAGGTCTTCGTCCGGGGGACCCTCATCGGCGGCGAGGCTCTGACGCAGCAGGCGCTGACCGACGGGACGCTCAAGGCGTCACTCGCCACGAGCGCAACGGCGGCGGCATGACCGGTTGGCAGTCGGCCGACATGGCCAGCGTGTGGCTGAAGGTGGCCGAGCAGCGCAACCGCATGATGGCCGCGGCCACCGAGCGCATGTTCGCGCAGGCGGGCGTGCGCGAGGGCGCTCGCGTCCTCGACGTGGGCACCGGGACCGGGGATACGGCGCTGATGCTCGCGCATCGCGTGGGACCCACGGGCGAGGTGCTGGCGACCGACATGGCGCCGGCCATGGTGAGCGCCGCTGCGACGGCCGCGCGCGAGAGCGGATTCGCGAACGTGAAGACGTCCGTGATGGATCTCGCAGCTCCGCTCGGCGACGTGGGCGTGTTCGACGCGGTCGTGGCTCGCTGCGTGCTCATGTTCGTGGAGGGTCTGCCGGACGCCCTGTCGCGGATTCGCGGTGCCCTCCGTCCCGGTGGCCGCTTCGCCGCGATCGTGTGGGCCGAGCTCGAGGCCAATCCCTTCAACGCGATCCCGATCGCCGCCGTGCGCAACCGCCGTGAGATGCCGACGCCGCCTCCGGAGCTCGTGAAGGCGTTCTCCCTGTCGAGCGCTCCCGACCTGCAACGCACGTTCGAAGGCGCGGGCTTCGGATCGGTCGTCGTCGAGCGCGTGGCGTTGTCGCGCGAGTTCCCGGCGTTCGCCGACGCTGCGAAGGTCCTCCGCGAGATCCCGCTCTACCGCGACCTGCTCTCGCTCCTGCCGGAGGACGAGCGCCGCGAGGCGGTGACCGAGATCGAGCAGGGGTACCGCGCGTTCGTTCGTGCCGACGGAACCGTCGCGTTTCCGCAGGTCACGCTGGTCGTCGCCGGCACGGCCTAGTCGCGCGCGACCGTACGGAATCCGGCGAGCACGTCGCGCCGGTCCGGCGGGTAGAAGTTGCGCCACGTGTTGCGCAGCAGGCGCGCGCGCGTCGCCCAGCACCCGCCGCGCAGGACCTTGTGCGGCGAGGCGAACCAGGGCTCCGAGTACTCCTTGTAGGGGTCCGCGGCGAAGCCCGGGTACGGCCGGAAATCGGTCGCGGTCCACTCCCACACGTTGCCGATCATCTGCCGGCAACCATGGACGCTGTCGCCCTCGGGGAAGCACCCGACGTCGACGGGACCTCCGAAGCGGCTGTCGAGGTTCGCGTGGCGGCTCGTGGGCAGCTCCTCGCCCCACGGGAATGTCCGCTTGTCGGGAGTGCCGGCCGCGAGCTCCCATTCGGCCTCGGTCGGCAAGCGGCGCCCGGCCCAGTTGCAGTACGCCTCCGCCTCGTACCAGCAGACGTGGATGACCGGCCGGTGCGGACGCATCGTCTCCACCCGGTCGTACCTCCGTACGTGCCATCCGCCAGCCGCGCGCTGCCAGTACACCGGATGGTTCGCTTCCGCGCGGGTGCGCCAGGTCCATCCGGCCTCGCTCCAGAAGCGGCGTTCGGCGTAGCCTTCCGCCTCGACGAACCGCGCGTACTGCTCGTTGGTGACCGGCGCTCGCGACATGCGAAACGCGCCCACGTCCACCGGGTGTGCCCACTTCTCGTTGTCGAACACGAAAGCGTCGCCCGGCTTCGCGCCGAGCAGAAGGCGCGCACCCGGAACCTCCACATCGCCTGGACACGGTCCCGCATCGTTCGCCCCGGGCTCGCGCAGCGCGAAGCGGGGTTCGGGATAACCGAGCGTCTGACGGGTGTAGGTCAACGCCTCGCCGTGCATGTCCTCGTGGAAGAGCGAGAGCAGGTGGAAGTAGGGCTCGTCCTCCCGGAAGGCGTCGAGGCACCGCTCGAGGACGTCGCTCAGGTACTCCAGCGTCTGCGCGCGCGTGGGCAGCGGGAGATCCCAGCGCGTGTCGTGGTGGATCCGCGCCGAGTCGTAGAGCGAGTCCGCATCGGCGCGAAGCGACGGCTCGCGGTGGCGCCGCAGCGTCCAGTGCTCCTGGAACCAGCCGATGTGCCCGATCTCCCAGCGCATGGGGTTCACGATGGCGAGGCGCGGCCCCATCCACTGCGCGTCGTCGAGATCGAGCGCCAGCTCCAGCGTGCGCGCGCGAGAGTCCCGAAGCTCGTTCCGGATGTCCATCGGAGCGCCGTCACTCTAGAGTACTCGGGCGTGCGGGTCGTCATCGTCTGCCCGGCCCCGGCCGGGTCGCGCCTCGGCAACCGGATCACCGCCGTGCGTTGGCGTGCGCTCCTCACCGGGCTCGGGCACAGGGTCTTGGTCACCACGGGCATCCCGCGCTCGCGATACGACGTGCTCATCGCGCTGCACGCGTTCAGGACGGCCGACGTGGTGCGCTGGTCGCGCGACACGCACCCCGAGCGCGCAGTCGTCGTGGCGCTGACCGGTACGGATCTCTCGCACGACGTCCACGCGCACGAGAAGGCGAGGCGCTCGCTGCTGCTCGCGGATCGACTCGTCGTGCTTCACGACCAGGCCTTCAGGGCGCTGCCGCGCCGGGTGCGAGCGAAGGTCCGCCTGATCCGACAGTCGGCCGCCCCGGCTCGACCTGGTTCCCGCCGTCGTGGACGCACCTTCGACGTCGCGCTCGTCGCCCATCTCCGCAACGAGAAAGACCCTCTCCGAGCCGCCCTGGCGGCGCGGCTACTCCCGGAGTCGTCGCGCGTTCGAATCCTGCACGTCGGGCGGGCCTTGACGAACGAGTGGAGGCGGCGCGCACGCACCGCGGAAGGGTCGGGCGGCCGCTACCAGTGGCTCGGCGAGGTGAGCCCCCTGCGAGCAAGGCGGCTCATCGCCGCCGCGCGGCTCATGGTCCTCACGAGCGTCTCGGAGGGAGGCGCCAACGTGCTCGGCGAAGCCATCGTGTCGGGGACGCCCGTCGTTTCGACGCGCATTCCGGCAGCCGTGTCGGCGCTCGGAGCGGGGTACCCCGGCTTCTTCCGCGTGCGCGACACGGCGGGCCTCGCACGGCTCCTCGCCCGGGCGGAACGCGATCCGGCGTTCCTCGCGCTCCTCACGCGGCGGACGAGGGCCCGGCGCCGCCTCTTCTCACCCTCGACGGAGAAGGGCGCCTGGCGCTCCCTGCTCGCCGAGCTCGTTCACGACGCGCGCGAGTAGCCGAGCTTGGCGACGAGGTCCTCGCCGATGGCCATCTGCACGATGGCCCGGAGCTCGGCGTCGCGGCCCAGGAAGGCCTTGAGCTCGGTCTGGGGCCAGGTCACGAGGCGCGTCGCCTCGGTCGCCACCACGTCGGCGTTCGGTGTCTGGCCCGTGAGAAAGCTCATCTCCCCCACGAAGCACCCGGGACGCAGCTCGACGCCCGGCGCCCCGGCGATCTCGACGCACGCGCGACCGTCCGCGATGACCATGATCCGATCGAGCGGCTGGCCCTTGCTCACGAAGCGGTGGTCCGCGGCGATGCTCTCCCAGCGCGCGAGGCGCAGCAGCTTCGCGAACTCGCGCTGCGAGAGGCTGCGGAACGCGAGCTGGTGGAGCCGGAGCTCGTCGGGCGTCAGGCGCACGGGGCGGCGCTCGAGCAGCAGCACGTGGATCTGCCGGATGTTGATCGCGAGGAAGACGACGTTCCAGCCGATCGCGGCCCAGAGCGGAGCCGGCAGCAGCACGTAGTAGGCGAGGAGCACGCTGCCGGCGACGACGGTGAGAAGGCGCAGCCAGAGGATGTCCTTCACCAGGTACGAGAAGAGGTAGAGGACGTTGGCGACGTGGATGAGAACGACCATCGGTGTCCCTCAGACGCGCGCTGCGGCGTCGCTGCTGGCTTCGATCCGGAGCTTCAGGGCGATCTCGACGAGATCCGACGTGTCCGCGTGGTCGCCCAGGCTGCGATTGCTGTGGAAGAAGCGGACGATGCCGCGTCCGTCGACGAGGAGGACGCCTCCCTGCTGCGTCGAGTCACCCTCGACCGGCCGGTGCGGGTGCCCGGCGGTCATGGCCCGCGCCATGTCGACGAGCGCGCGCGGACCGATGGTGGCCCACGCCGAGCGCCGCAGCTGGAGGGCCCGGTAGAGGGCGAGGGACGGATCGGTCGTCACCTCGACGGGAGCCCCCTGCAGCGCGTGCCGCTCGACGAAGGCCGCGAGTTGCTCCGGCGTTCCGTTGCCGACGAGCACGGTGCGAACCCCGACGTGCGCGAGGTCGCCCAAGCGCGGGGCGAGCTCCGTCATCTGCTCAGCACACCCGACGCAGCCGAAGTGCCGGAGCAGGACGAGCAGGCAGGGTCCCTTCGCCCAGAACGACCCCACGGCGACGGACGCGCCGGTGCCATCGAGGATCCGCGTCTCCGCGATCCCACGGTCGATGGGTGCCCCGACGCGCGGAGTGGACATCGAGGACCATGGTACGCTCTCGCACGAGGAGCGGGCGCATGAGAGGACTCGTGGCGTTCGTCGATCGCGCGTTCAAGTGGCTGCAGGGGATCGGGTGGCTTCCGCTGCTCGTCGCGCGCCTGGCCATGGCCGGGGAGTTCGTCCCGTCTGGCTGGGGGAAGCTCGGCAACCTGCCGAAGCTGACGGCCTATTTCGTCACGCTGGGGATACCCGCGCCCGCCCTGAACGCGGCGGCATCGGCCACGACGGAGCTCGTGGGAGGGATCCTCCTGCTGCTCGGTCTCGGCACGCGCTTCGCCGCCGCGGCGCTGACGGTCGTGATGACCGTCGCGATCCTCACGGCGCGGCTCCAGGACGCGCACACGATCGGCGACTTCTTCTACCTGCCCGAGCCCGCGTACATCGTCATCTTCCTCGTCCTCATCTCCCAGGGTGCGGGGCGGATCAGCGTCGACCACCTCATCGCGGCTCGCCGCGCAGCCCGAGCGTGATCCTCGATCACGTCGGCCGCACGCCGCTCGTTCCACTTCGGCACGTCGGTGCGCGACTCGCGGCGCCGCTCCTCGCCAAGTGCGAGCACATGAACCCGGGCGGAAGCGTGAAGGACCGCATCGCCGTCGCCATCGTGGACGACGCCGAGCGTCGCGGAGTGCTCCGACCGGGGGCCACGCTCGTCGAGGCGACGGCGGGCAACACAGGGATGGGGCTCGCGCTGGTGGCCGCGGCGCGCGGTTACCGGCTGGTGTGCGTGATGCCCGAGAAGATGTCCATGGACAAGCGCACGGCGCTGGCGGCTCTCGGCGCCGAGGTCGTGATGACGCCGAACGCGCCACCCGAGAGCCCGGACAACTTCCAGAACGTCGCGCGCCGGCTGGCGGAGGAACGCGGCTGGTTCCTGACGGATCAGTTCTGCAACCCGGCCAACGTGCGTGCGCACGAGGAGACGACAGGACCCGAGATCCTCGAGCAATGCGGCGGGAAGATCGGCGCGTTCGTGGCTGGAGCCGGCACGGGCGGCACGATCACCGGCGTCGGCCGATTCCTGAAGCGGCGGGCGCCCGGCGCGCGCATCGTCCTCGCGGACCCCGTCGGCTCAGGGCTGGCGCGATGGGTGGTCGACGGCGTCGTCGGCGCCGACGCGCCCTACGCCGTGGAGGGGATCGGGACGAGCAAGCCACCCGAGATCCTCGACCGCACCGTGATCGACGCTGCCGAGAGCATCCCGGACGACGAGAGCTTCGCGACCGCGCGAAGACTCTGGCGAGAAGAGGGGCTCTTCGTCGGCGGATCGGCCGGCACCGCGGTCGCCGCGGCCCTGCGCCTCGCGGCTCGAGGGGACATTCGCGAACCGATCGTCGCCCTCCTGCCCGACTCGTGGGACCGGTATCTCTCGCTGTCGTGGGTGCGAGCATGACCGACCGCCACCGCCTCGGCGCCCTCGACCGCGTGTTCCTCGCGGCCGAGACGCGCGAGTCGATGATGCACGTGGGAGGGCTGCTGCAGTTCTCCCCTCCGGCCGAGGGCGGACGGGACGTCCTGCGGAACCTGCGCGACGAGGTCCGCGCGGGGCCCGTCGTGTACCCGCCGTGGAACCTCAAGCTGCGCCACCCCGATCTGCTGACGAGCCCCCTGCAGGCCTGGGTCGTCGACGATCGGATGGACCTCGACTACCACGTGCGCCGATCCGCACTGCCGTGGCCCGGCGACGAGCGCGAGCTCGGCATCCTCGTGTCGCGCTTGCACGGGTCGTCGCTCGATTTCCACCGTCCGCCCTGGGAGGCTCACCTCATCGAGGGCCTCGAGGGCGGGAGGATCGCCCTCTACGTGAAGGTGCACCACGCGCTGGTCGACGGGTACACGGGGATGCGGCTGCTGACGCGCGCGATGTCGCACGATCCCGACCGCGCCGACACGCCCATGTTCTTCTCCGCGCCGCCGGCGCAGCGCGAGAGGGAGGAGCACGAGGCGGCGCCGCCGGTCATCGAATCGCTGTTCCGCGCCATGCGCGACCAGATCGGCACGGCCAAGGACCTGACGCGCGCGCTGGGCAACCTCGCCCGTGCGCGCCGCACGCACGATGCGACCTTGGTTTCACCGCTGCAAGCGCCCCGGACGATCTTCAACCAGAAGATCACGCGGGCCCGGCGTTTCGCCACGCAGCAGTACACCGTGGATCGCCTCAGGGCGATCGCCAAGGCGCGCGGCTGCACGCTCAACGACGTCGTGCTCGCCATCTGCGCGTCCGCGCTGCGGCGGTTCCTCCTCGAGCAGGACGCGCTCCCCGATCAGCCGCTGACCGCGATGATCCCGGTCAACATCCGACCGAAGGACGACCCGGGTGGCGGCAACGCCGTCGGCGCGATCCTGGCGTCGCTGGCCACCGACGTGGCCGATCCCGTCGAGCGCCTCCACGCGATTGTGGGCTCGACGCGGCATGCGAAGGAGCAGCTGCAGGGGATGTCGCGGAACGCCATCCTCCAGTACAGCGCGCTGCTCATGACCCCGCTGCTCGTCTCGTCGTTCCCCGGCTCGGTGGGCCGCGTGCGGCCGGCGTTCAACGTCGTCGTCTCGAACGTGCCCGGCCCCGACAAGCCGCTTTACTTCCGCCGCTGGCACCTCGATGCGGCGTATCCTCTATCCATCCCTTTCAACGGCTACGCGCTGAACATCACCGTGGAGAGCTACGCAGGGACGCTTGGTCTTGGCTTCATCGGGTGTCGTGATGCCGTACCACACCTGCAGCGTCTGGCGGTTTACACGGGGGAAGCGCTGGAGGAGCTCGAAGGGAGAAACTGAGAGGATGACCCCGACGACTGCGCTGGCCGGAGGTCCGCTGGCCGGCGCCAAGGTCCTGATCGTCGAAGACACCGACGACTCGCGCGAGATGATTGCCGAGTTCATGCGCATGTTCGGCATCGACGTGCGGGAGGCACGCTCGGGCAACGAGGCGATGGCCCAGTTCCACGCGACGCAGCCGTCGCTCGTCGTGTCGGACGTCGCGATGCCGGACGGCGACGGGCTGTCGCTCGTCAAGGCGATACGGGAGCTGCCGGCGGAGCAGGGCGGCCTCACCCCGATCATCGCCGTCTCGGCCGGGAACGACCCGGAGGAGGCGATCCTGGCCGGATTCAACGTGTACCTGCAAAAGCCGGTGGACCCCGTGCAGCTCCTCGAGGTGATGCGCAACTTCCTCGAGCCCGTGACGCGCGAAGGGCCCGCGCGCGCGACGTGGACAGTGCATGCGCCGCGCCCCGGTCATGTGGTCATGACGTTCACCGGGCACATCACGGCCTCCGATGCGCAGAGGGCCGTCGAGGCGTGCGTGCTGCACCTCGAACGCGGACCGGTGGACGTGGTGGCCGACGTGCGAAGGGTCGTGAGCTTCGAGCCA
>DATJYG010000596.1:0-8295 GCA_035499695.1 Polyangiaceae bacterium | reverse complement strand
TGGGAGCGAGGTGACGCCGGTGCGTACCTTCGCCAGGAGCGCGGCGTGCCGGAGCTCCACCCATGCGTCGAGGTTGTTGTTGCAGGGCGCGCCGTCGGCGCCCATCGCGAGGGCGACACCCATGCCGTCGAGCTCCGCGATGCGGGCGATGCCCGAGCCCAGCTTGAGGTTCGCGCTGGGGCAGTGGACGATCCGGGTGCCGTCGCGGGCGACGCCGCGCGCCTCGTCGATCTCGAGCTGCACGCCGTGGGCGAGCACCGCGCGCGGGCCGCACACGCCCCAGCGCCGGAGCACCGCGACGTCGTCGTCGCCGAGGGCTTCGCGCACCGCGGCCCGCTCCGCCGCGTGCTCGGCGGCGTGCGTGTGCACGATCTCGTCGCGCGCGCCGGCCCGCTCGACCACGCCCCGTACGAGGGCCTCGCTGCACGAGAGCACGAAGCGCGGCGCCCACGCGTAGCCGATGCGCCCGTCGGCCGCGCCGCTCCAGTCGCGGGCGAGGCGCTCGCTCTCGTCGAGGCTCGCACGCGTCGACTCGCGCAGCCCCACGGGGACGCCGTCGCCGTCGTCCATCATCGCCTTGCCGCTGATGGCCCGGATGCCCGACGAGGCGCACGCCCCCATGATGGCGTCGTGCGCGCGCACCGTGCCCATGTCGAGGATGGTCGTCGTGCCGCCGAGCATCGCCTCGAGCAGCCCGAGCTCGGCGCTCGCGCCCGCGCTCGCTTCGTCGTGCGCCGCCTCGAGGGGCCAGATGCGACTCCGGAGCCACTCGAGCAGCGGCAGGTCGTCGGCCATGCCGCGCATGAGCACCTGGCAGAGGTGCACGTGCGCCTGGACGAGCCCCGGGACGACGGCGCAGCCGCTCGCGTCGACGACGCGCGTCAGGCCGGCCCGCCCGGCGAGGGCCGAGCCAACCTTCACATTTCCGATGGATACGATCTCCCGCCCCCGAACGAGGACGTCGCCCTGCACGACGGTGTCTCGAGCGTCGCAGGTGACGACGGTGCCGCCTCGGATGAGCGTGTCCACGGGACCCCCGGTCCTATCACGGCGCGGCCCGAGTGCTATGTTTGCCGCCCGCTGTTACGGCCCTCGCCGGGCAGGCGTCACCCAGATGTCCACCCGCATCCTCGTCGTCGACGACAGCCCGACCATACGCAAGGTCGTGAGCACCGTGCTCGAGCGCCATGGCTTCGAGGCGCTGCAGGCCGCTGACGGGCATGCTGCGCTCGAGAAGCTCGCCGAGGCCGCGCGCCCGCCGGCCGACGGCGAGACGAACGGCGCCCGCAAGATCGACCTCGTGCTGGTCGACTTCGTGATGCCCAAGATGAACGGCTTCCAGTTCTGCCGCGCGCTGCGCCAGAACGAGAACCTCCGCACGACGCCCGTGGTGCTCATGAGCGCCAAGTCGGACCGCATCCGCGAGAACTTCGTGCAGCAGACGGGGGCCATCGACGCCATCACGAAGCCGTTCGACGCGGAGGCGCTCATCGCGGTCATCGAGAACGCCATCCGGCGCTCCGAGGCCTGGCGCACGCGCGGCGAGGCGCTCGCCGCGGGCATCCCCGGCGACTTCGAGTCGCCCGAGTCGCTCCGCCTGAGCGGCGACTGGAGCTCGCGCATCGGGCTCTCGGGCGACATGTCGATCATCCCCATCGGCGCGGTGCTGCAGCTGCTCCAGATCGAGGGGCAGTCGGGCGTGCTCTTCGTGAGCGACGCCAAGACCGAGGTGGGCGTGGCGATGCGCCTGGGGCTCATCGACCTCGTGCAGGCGCGCAACGCCGGCGCCGAGTTCCGCCTCGGGCGCTACTTCGTCGAGCACGGCCTGGTGACGCCGGACGACATCGACCGGCTCCTGCGCGACAACGCGCCGACGCCTCGCCCGCCGCCTTCCGACTCGGCGGGGCCCAACACGCAGCGCGAGGAGACGAGCCAGTCGCGCAAGCTCCTCGGCGACATCCTGGTCGATTCCGGGCGGGTCACGCGCGAGCAGCTCCGCGAGGCGCTGGCGCGCCAGTCGAGCGAGCTGATTTACGAGATCCTGCGCTGGCCGAAGGGCAAGTTCGAGTTCCGGCGCGAGGCCCTGCCGGCGCTGGCCGAGAGCGCGCGCCTGGGGCTGCCGGTGGCGAGCGTCGTCATGGAGGGGTTCCGGCGCGTCGACGAGTGGCGGCTCGTCGAGGAAGGGCTCGGCGCCTTCGAATCGGTGCTGCAGAAGGACGCGGTCGCCGTGGAGCAGGGGGGCGTCGAGCGGCTCCCCAAGCACGAGCTGCGGCTCCTCGAGATGATCGACGGGGAGCGCACGGTGCGCGAGATCGTCGAGCAGAGCCACATGTCGAGCTTCGACGCGTGCAAGATCCTCTACCAGCTCATCGAGGCGCGCCTCGTGCGGCGGCGCGCGGCCTAGCCCATGGATGGCAAGCGCGGGGGGATCGTCTTGCGCGTCGACGGCGAGCTGCGGTTCGTGCCCGCGGTGGTCGCAGTGCGCGTCGGGCCCATCCCGCGCGTGACGGCTGTGCCCGGCGCGCCGCCCGAGCTCGTGGGCATCGCGCTGCACGAGGGCGTGGTCTTGCCGGTCGTCGCCGTAGGGTCGGCGCGCAGGGACCTCGTGGTGTGCCAGCACGCCGGGGAGCTCGTCGGGCTCGTCGGCGGCGAGGTCGAGCAGACCGGATCGTTCGACGTGGTGCCCGACCGGCCCGACCTGGTCCAGGTCGCCGGCGAGCGCGTGAGGCCCCTGGACGTCGCGGCGGCGTACGCCCGCGTCCAGTCGTCAGCGCGACGCCACGTCTGGTGACGGCAGCTCGACGCGTCCCGGAGCCGTTACGGTCTGCGGCGGCTCCCATCCGTCGCCCAGGGGCGTGCGCCACTGGTAGACGTAGCGGCCGCGCAGCAGCGACGGGAGCATGATGCGACCGCCGGGGCCGACCCACGCCGCCGCGACGCCGTCGATCCACGCGAAGCGCGGGACGTCGCCGAGGTTCACGAGGAACAGGCCCGACTCGGGCGGCGGCGGACCGCCGTCGGCGGCGGGCGCCGGCGGCACGTCGACGGGGGCCGTGTGGAGCGCGGCGACGTCGGCGCGCGGGAGGAGCACGTCGCCCTCCGAGCCGGGCGGCGGACCCAGCGCGAACCATGTCGAGGGCGGGGGTGTCGCGAGGTCGGCGACCGCCAGGTCCGTGCGGCGCGAGACGGCCACGGCGTCGACGACCAGCGTGCCCTGCGTGCTCCACCGGATCTCGGCGTGCAGCGGCAGCTCGTCGCTCCCGCACGGCGAGCCGGCCGGCGCGCCGCCCATGAGGTCCACGATGAAGCGGCAGACCAGGCCGCCGCCGTCGCCGGCGTCGCGCACGGCGCCGAGCTCCAGCGTCGCCTTGCCGGCGCGCGTCGCCAGCTCCACGCGGCGCGTGCGCACGTTGAGCCGCCGCGCACCGTCGCCCGCCTGCAGCACCGCCACCGGCGACTGGGGAGCCACGTCGAGCCGCCGCTCGCCGAGGAGCGCCCGCAGCGCCCCCGGCTCGACGACGCGGTAGCTCTGCTCGCCGGGCCAGAACAGCAGGTGCCCGTAGCGGTCGACGCGCGCGCGCAGCTCGGTGCCCGCCGGCACGACGAAGCCGCCGGAGAAGACGAACCGGGCGCGCGACTGCGAGGCCTCGACGGTGATGCGCGCCTCGGTCTTGCGCCGTGCAGCGTCGATCGCTGCCACGTTCACCTCCGGGCCCTTCGCCGCAGGAGGACCCTCGCCCGCGTGCAGGACGAGGTCGATCTCGTAGCCCGCCAGCTCCTTCGGGTCGCGCGTCGGGTCCTTCGCGAGCAGGTCGCGGCCGGTCTCGCGCGGCACGTCGGTCGTCAGCTCGCGGTCGGCGCGCATCGGCTCGGGCAGCGCGCCGCCGTCGAGCGCGGCCGCAGCGTTGGCCGCCGCGTTCGCGGCCGCCGCAACGTTGGCGAGGGGCGTGGGCTCGGCGCTCGCCTGCGGGCTCTGCGCCGCGTCGGGCGGATCGACCGCCACGCCCTTGCACGCCGCGAGCAGCGCGGCGGCGAGGATCGCGAGAACGTCAGCTCGTGTGGAAGTCGCGCACCACGTGCACGCCGGGGTCGAGCTCGGGCCCTCCGGGCATGCGCTGCGTGTCGACGAAGACGACGTGGGCATCGGGGTAGTGCGCGAGCATCACGTTACAGTTCCCGGGCTCGTTGTCGAACGCGGCGATCACGTGACCCAGCCGCGCGAGCTGCGGCGCCACCTCGCGCTTGAACGCCTCGTCGGGCATCGCCGCGTCCGGCTTGAGCACCAGCTCCGTGCCCGCCACACCGATGGGGAAGCCCAGGTCGCGCAGACTCTGGAAGGTGCCGGTGCCCATCATCGGCAGGTCGCGGCCCGTGAGGTACACGAGCAGGGCCCCCGCCTCGTGGCAGGCGCGCACGAAGTCGACCGCGCCGGAGACGGCGACGTCGTGAACGAGGTGCGGGTCGGCGAAGAAGCGATCGCGCCAGAACGCGTGCATCTCCTCCACGAGGGAATGCCGGTGCGCGCCCATGCGCTCGAGCGAGTCGCTGAGGAGGTACTCGAGCTCCCCCATCTGCGCCCTCTCGAGGCGGTCGGCGAGCGCGGCGTCACGCGTCCGGCAGCGGTCGGCGAACTCCCGCAGAATCGCGAGGGTGCGCGGACGGTTGTCCATGAGGGTGCCGTCGAGATCGAACACGACGATGGGCGTCGCGTGCGCCTTCTCGGTGCGGCATCGACGGAGCACGGCACGAAGCGTCGCGTGCTGCTGCGATCGCAGCGACTGCGGCTGCACCATCCGGAGGGTCACGTCCGACGAGGTAACAGGTGGACCGACGGGGGACCACTTTGCGTGGGGCCGTTCGCCCCAATCGTCACAACACAGCTGAATCCTTCCACCCTGCCTGCATGACACAGCCGGGCCGCGCGCGGCCGCGTGTGCTACCAGGGCTTTCCAGGCCGCATGTCACAGCGCGACCACTACGACGTCCTCGGCGTCCGCCGCGAATCGACGTTCGAGGAAATCAAGAGCGCATTCAAGAAGCTGGCTGCGCAGTGGCACCCCGACCGCCACCCGGACGACCCCGGCGCCCACGAGCGGTTCAAGGAGATCAACCTCGCCTACCAGGTCCTCTCCGACGAGAACCGCCGGTCGATGTACGACCGGTTCGGCCACCGCGCCGAGGAGCCGGGCTCCCCCTTCGGCTCGGGCGGCCCGTTCGCGGGCGGGTTCGTCGACATCAGCGACATCGCCATCGACGGCATCCTCGGGGACCTGCTGGGCGTCTTCGGAGTCGGCCGGGGTGACAAGGGCGACATCAAGCGCGACCTCGAGGTCGCCTTCGAGGAGGCCGCCTTCGGCTGCGAGAAGCAGATGCGCTACGAGCGCGTCGTCGGGTGCGCCGACTGCCGCGGCACCGGCGCGGCGGCGGGGACCATCGCGGAGGCGTGCGGCGCGTGCCACGGTCGCGGCCGCGTACGGTTCCAGCAGGGCATCTTCCCCATCGCCGTCGAGCGCACGTGCTCGCGCTGCCGCGGCACCGGACGCACGGTGCGCGACGCGTGCAAGACGTGCCGGGGCAGCGGGCTCGTGGCGTCGAACGAGTCGCTCAGCGTGACCTTGCCGGCGGGCATCGAGGACGGCGCGACGAAGCTCGTCAACGGCGCCGGGAACAAGCCGCGCTCGGACCGGGCGCCCGGCGACCTCGAGATCACCGTGAAGGTGCGGCCGCACCCGTTCTTCCAGCGCTCGGGCGACGACGTCGTGTGCGTCGTCCCCGTCACCTTCACGCACGCGGCCCTCGGGGGCGAGGTGGAGGTGCCGACGCTCGACGGCAAGGGCAAGCTGCGCGTCCCGCAGGGCACGCAGCCGGGCACCGTGCTCCGCATCAAGGGCAAGGGCATCCCCCATCGCGGCGGGCTCGGTCGCGGCGACCAGCGCGTCGAGATCGCGATCGAGGTGCCGACGAAGCTGACCGACCGCCAGCGCGTGCTGCTCGAGGACCTGCAGCGCGAGCTCGGCGAGGAGGTGCAGCCGCAGCGCCGCACCTTCATGGAGAAGCTGCGGGACATCTTCGGCTGAGCGCTAGGGGCGCAGCAGCGCGTCGAGCTCGGCCTCGGTGATCACCTTCGTGCCGAACTTCTTCGCCTGATCGAGCTTGCTCTTGCCGGTCTTGTCGCCGGCGACGAGGTACGTCGTGTTCTTCTTGACGCTGTCGTGCACCTCTCCGCCGGCGGCGCGGATCTCGGCGTGCACGTCCTCGCGCTTGCGCGTGAGCACGCCGGTCACGCAGAAGCTCATGCCCTTGAGCGGGCCCTCGGCGGCGACCTCGGGGCGCGGCTGCGGGCGGCCCACGCCGAGCTTCACGAGCTTCTGCATCAGCGCGCGCTGCTCGTCGTCGTTGAGGAAGGAGACGACGCTCTCGACCATCTTCGGGCCGAAGCCGCGGATGGCGTCGACGTGCTCGCGCGCTTCCTCCGGCGTCCACGCGAGCATGCGCTCGAGGGTGTGGGCCTCCTCCGCGAGCTGCCGTGCGGCGACCTGGCCGATCTGGGGGATGCCCAGGCCGCAGAGGAGGCGGTCGAGCGTGCGCTCGCGCGATCGCTGGATGGAGGACACGACGTTCTGCGCGCTCTTCTCGCCCATGCGCTCGAGCGACGCGATGGTCTCGACGTCGAGCGCGTAGATGTCGGCCACGTCGCGCACGATGCCGCGCGTGACGAGCTGGTCGACGAGCGCCGTCCCGAGGTGGTCGACGTCCATCGCGAAGCGCCGCGCGAAGTAGAAGATGCGCTGCTTGACCTGCTCGGGGCACTGCCGGTTGGGGCAGCGCGTGGCGGCCTCCATCCCGAGCTCCGGCTTCTCCGAGTCGCGCAGCTCGCGCACCACGGGCGTGCCGCAGACGGGGCACTTCTCGGGCATCTTGAACTTGCGAGGGTGGCCCTGGCGCGCCTCGAGATCGACGCCCATCACCTGCGGGATGACCTCGCCGGCGCGCTCGATGAACACGTGGTCGCCGACGCGAACGTCGAGCGACTCGATCATGTCGGCGTTGTGCAGCGACGCGGCGGTGACCGTGGTGCCGCCGAGCGGCACCGGCTGGAGCGAGGCGACCGGCGTGAGCACGCCCGTGCGGCCCACCTGCACGATGATGTCGAGCAGCTTGGTGCGCGCGCGCTCGGCGGCGAACTTGTACGCCATCGCCCACTTGGGGAACTTCGACGTCATCCCGAGCATGTCCTGCTGGCGGAACGAGTCGACCTTGATGACGGCGCCGTCGGTCTCGAAGGGGTACTTCGGGCGCGCCTTCTCGATGTCGACGATGACGGCGGCGATGCCCTCCCACGGCACGACGACGTGCCGGCGGTGCGTGGGCAGGCCCTGGTTCTCGAGCCAGACGAGCGACTTCTCCTGCGTGTCGGCGATCTCGCGCGCCTCGACGATCTGGTAGAGCAGCACGCGCAGCGGGCGGCGCGCGACCTCGCGCGGGTCGAGCATGCGCACGGCGCCGGCGGCGGCGTTGCGCGGGTTGGCGAACGGCTCGAGGCCCGCCTTCTCGCGCTCCGCGTTGAGCGCGTCCAGGTCCTTGCGGTAGATGAGGACCTCGCCGCGGATCGTGAGCTTGCCGGTGTGCGCGATGCGCAGCGGGACGCTCTTGATGGTGCGCACGTTGAGCGTGATGTCCTCGCCGGTCTCGCCGTCGCCGCGCGTGCTCGCCTGCACCAGGCGCCCGCCCTCGTAGATGATCTCGACGCTCGCGCCGTCGAGCTTGGGCTCGATGCAGAAGCGCGGCGTCTCGCCGTCCGGGAGACCCTCGGTGACGCGGCGGTGGAACTCGGCCAGCTCCTCGGCCGAGTACGCGTTGTCGAGCGACATCATGCGCGTCTCGTGCTTCACCGTCGCGATGGCGGTGCGCGCCTCGCCGCCGACGCGCTGGGTGGGCGAGTCGGCCGTGACGAGGTCGGGGTGCTTCTCTTCGAGGGCGCGCAGCTCGCGCAGCAGCTTGTCGAACTCGGCGTCGCTGACGATCGGATCGTCGAGCACGTAGTAGCGGTAGTTGTGCGCGTCGATCTCGCGCACGAGCTTCGCGTGCCGCTCGGCCGGGGTCATGGGGAGCTTGGTAGCAGAGACGCCAGAGGCGCCAAAGGCAGAGCGCAGGTGAGAGACGCCAGAGGCTGACGAGAGGAGAGGGAAAGAAGATCAAGAAGATCAAAAGATCAGAAGAAGGATTTGGGGACGGCCCAAACCCCACCCCCTTCTTGATCTTTTGATCTTCTTGATCTTCTTTCCCTCTCCTCTC
>DATJYG010000595.1:0-4679 GCA_035499695.1 Polyangiaceae bacterium | reverse complement strand
GCCGTAGCAGCGGTCCCGGCCCTGGACGGAGACGCGCACGCGGTCGGCCTTGCCGTCCCCGTCGGTGTCGATCGCGCGGGCTTCGCCGGTCCAGCACGGGGTGTAATCCGCGGGCGGCGGCGCTCCGAGGTCCTCGGGCGGCTGGGCCATGCTGATGACCTGAACGCGCATGCCGTCGTTCGCCGCACAGGAGCAGCAGCCGAGCGCGACGAGAACCGCGAGCGGGGTGAGCCTCACGTCTTCAGGGTACCATCGAGGTAGCCATGGGAGCGCTCGCCACTTTCGACACCGCGGAGCCGCAGAAACGACCGAACTCCGTGCGCAGCTACGCGCCGGCGACCGGGGAGCTGCTCGGCGAGGTGCCCGTGACGCCGGATGACGAGGTGCGTCGTGTCGTGGCCCGCGCCCGCAAGGCGCAGCAGGCGTGGGCGGTGCTCCCCGTGGAGGAGCGGGCGCATCGGCTGCTGCGGCTGCGCGACGCGATCGCCGACGGCGCCGAGGACCTCGTGGAGCTCCTGTCGCGCGAGTGCGGCAAGCCGCGGCACGAGGCGCTGGTGCACGAGGTGACGACGCTGCTCGACCACCTGGCGTGGGCGTGCAAGCACGCGCCCGGGGCGCTGCGCGACGAGAAGGTGCCGCTGCACCTCCTGAAGCACCGGGCGAGCGTGGTGCGCTTCGAGCCGCGCGGGGTCATCGGGATCATCTCGCCGTGGAACTTCCCGCTCGTGATTCCCATGGGCGGGGTGATCGAGGCGCTCGTCACGGGCAACGCGTGCGTCGTGAAGCCGAGCGAGGTCACGCCGCTCATCCTGCGCGAGGCCAAGCGCATCTACGACTCGACGGGGCTGCCCGAGGACCTCTTCGGCGTGGTCTACGGCTTCGGCGCGACAGGCCAGGCGCTCATCGACTCCGGGATCGACTTCTGCGCCTTCACGGGCGCCGTCGAGACGGGGCGGCGCGTGGCGGCGGCGTGCGGGCAGCGGCTCGTGCCGTGCACGATGGAGCTCGGGGGCAAGGCGCCGCTCATCGCGTGCGAGGACTGCGACATCGAGCGCACGGCGAACGCCATCGTGTACGGCGGCTACGCGAACGCCGGCCAGGCGTGCATCTCGGTCGAGCGCGTGTACGCGCACGAGAGCGTGCACGACGCGCTGCTCGAGCGCGTGCGCCAGGGCCTCGAGCGGCTGCGCCAGGGCGATCCGGCGAAGGACTACGTGGACATCGGCGCCATCATCTTCCCGAAGCAGATCGACGTCGCCCGCAAGCACGTGGAGGACGCCGTGAAGAAGGGCGCGCGCCTCGTGAGCGGCGGCAAGACGCTGCCGGGGCCCGGCCAGTACTTCGAGCCGACGCTGCTCGCCGGGTGCGACCACACGATGACCGTGATGCGCGAAGAGATCTTCGGCCCGGTCGTCCCCTTCATGAAGGTGCGCTCGGACGAGGAAGCCGTCGCGCTCGCGAACGAGTCGCACCTCGGCCTCAACGCGTACGTCTTCACGCGCTCGAAGGCGCGTGGACGCAAGCTCGCCGAGAAGGTCGAGGCGGGCAGCGTCGTCGTGAACGACGTGCTCTCCAACTACGCGGCCATCGAGGCGCCCTTCGGCGGCATCAAGGCGTCCGGCTTCGGCAAGGTCCACGGCATCGAGGGCCTCCGCGAGATGTGCCGCAGGAAGCACGTGAACGTCGACCGCATCGCCCCGCCCGCGCGCGATCCCTACTGGTTCCCGTACACGGCGAAGAGCTTCCACTGGCTCCAGCGCGGCGTGAAGCTCCTCTTCGGCGGCGGCAGCCTGGCCAAGCGCATCGGCAACCTGTTCTGACCGCCGAGCCGGGGGCCAGTGACGCAGCCCGCGCTTTCCGCGATGATGGCCCGGCTGTGTCGAACCAGGGTGAGAGGGGCACCCCCCCGGAGCGCATCGCGCAGTTCAGGATCCTCGGCAAGCTCGGCGAGGGCGGCATGGGCGTGGTCTACCGTGCGGAGGACGAGAAGCTCCGCCGCGTCGTCGCCATCAAGCTGCTGGCCGACGCCTCCGGGAGCGAAGAGCGCCGGCAGCGGTTCCTGAGGGAGGCGCGCTCGGCGGCTGCCGTGACGCACCCCAACGTGGCCGTCGTCTATCAGGTGGACGAGCACGAGGGCCGCATCTTCATCGCGATGGAGCTCGTGGAGGGCGCGAGCCTTCGGCAGCGACTCGAGCGAGGCCCGGTGGACGTGCCGACCGCGCTCGATATCGCGCGTCAGATGGCGCGCGGGCTCGCAGCCGCCCACGAGAAGAGGATCGTGCACCGCGATCTGAAGCCCGAGAACGTCATGCTGGACCGCACCGGTACGGTCAAGCTGCTCGATTTCGGGCTCGCCAAGACGGGCGTCGACCGGCGGCCGGAATCCGGCAAGACGGAAGCCGCGCTGGCGAAGACCGAGACGCTCGTCACGTCCGACGAAGGACGCGTCATGGGCACGCCCGAGTACATGTCGCCCGAGCAAGCCACCGGCGAGCCGCTCGACGTGCGGTCGGACGTCTTTTCGTTCGGCATCGTCCTCTACGAGATGCTCTCGGGGATCCGGCCCTTCACGGGAGCGACCACCGGGGCGGTGCTCGTCGCGATCGCGCGCGACCCGGTGCGCCCGCTCCGCGAACGAGCGCCCCACGTGGAAGGATGGGTCGCCGATCTGGTCACGCGCTGTCTCGCCAAGGCCCGAGAGGAGCGCTTCGCGGATGCCGGGGAGCTCCTGGCTGCCCTCGAGGGCCGCGACGTCCAGAGGTCGCCGCTGGCCGTGACCGAGTCGAGGACCGACGTGGCCCCCGTGTCGCGCAGCCGCGAGGCGACACGCGCGAGCCGGCGTTGGTGGGCCGTTGCGGGCAGCGTCGCATTGCTTGCCGTCGGCGGCGCCTGGACGGCCCGCCAGCTGCGCGGCGCGACGACGCACCCGGCGCCTGCGGCTTCGGCTCAGGCGATCCTCGCCCCGACCGCGAGCAGCGAGGAGCCGCTCGCGCGATCGTCGAACCCCGAGGCGCAGCGTCTCTTCGAGGAGGCCATGCGGTCCCTCCACGACGGGACCGGGCAGACGTTCACGCTGCTACAGAAGGCCGTCGCGGCGGATCCGACCTTCGGCGCGGCGTACGTGCGCCTCTGGTGGGTCGCCCAGAACGAGAGCCCCAACCGGCGCCTCCCGGAGGAGTACCACCTGCGTCTCGTGGCGCTGCAGGGAGCGCTGAGCCCTCGCGATCGCGCGCTGCTCGATGCGCTGGAGGCGACCGATACGGCCGCGGCGGTGGCGAAGCTCGATGCGTACCTCGCACGCTTCCCCGACGACGACGTGGCCTGGATCTCCAGGCTGGACGGAACCGCCGCGACCGCCGACCGCGCCATGGCCGCCAGGCCCACGCTCGTCCCTGCGCTCGTCTCCAAGGTCGACGTCCTGCAGGCCAAGGACTCGTCAGAGGCCGACGCGCAGCTGGACGCCCTCCTGGCCAAGTGCCTCGAGCTGTCGCCCTATGCCGTCGATTGCCTCGGCGAGCGGGCGCAACTCCTCGATCATCGCGGGGATTGCGGCGCGGCGGAGGCCGACATCCGGCGCGCGCTCAATCTGGTGCCCGATGGCTGGGAGTACCGCTACGAGCTCGCCGGACTGCTGGCGGCTCGCGGCGCGTCGAGCGCGGCGATCCGCGAGGCCCTCGGGTCGCTGCCGACCGACCCGGTGATCATCAGCAACGGCATGCTGGTCGCGGCGCTCCTGCCGATGTTCGACGGAGACTTCGCCGAGGTCGAACGGATCGCGGACGACGCCCTCAAGCGCGAGACCAGCGCGGGGAGCGAGGGGGAACACCTCGGGCCCTACATGACGCCGGTCTTCGCTTACACCGAAGCGGGCGACAGCCGGAGCGCGGGCCGCATCGCCAACGAGTTCCTGTCCCGCCGCGTAGCGTGGAAGGACCCTCAGACCACGTTCCTGGGCTTGATGATCGGAGCTGCGGCGCGCGGCGGGTTCATGACCGCGGCCGAGGCCAGGAGTCGCCTCGAGGCGGCGTACAAGGCGGAGCTGGAGCGCTTTCGCCCCCTGGTGAGTCTCAATGCGCTGGCGCCATCGGACTTGCCGTCCCGCGCGTGGGCGTCCACGTATGCAGGGTCGGTCGAGACTGCGCCGGAGGCACACGACGCGCTGGCCAAGCTCACGGAGCTCGGAGCCGCGCCGCAACCGCACTACTTCCCGGCGTGGATCGCGCGCACGTTCTTCCTGGGCGGCCGCGGTGAGGAGACGCGCCCCCTGCTCGAGGGCGTCCTGAAGATGTGCAGCGGCGAGTTCGGCAAGAGCATGCACTGGACCCGGTCGCACCTGTATCTCG
This sequence comes from Polyangiaceae bacterium, assembly GCA_035499695.1. Lineage (GTDB taxonomy): Bacteria > Myxococcota_A > Polyangia > Polyangiales > Polyangiaceae > Palsa-1150. The sequence goes on along the minus strand of DATJYG010000595.1, from coordinate 336 downwards.
GCGAGCTCGACGAGCAGAAGGGCGACACGGCTGCCGCCTGCGGCCACTACGCCAAGGTCCTTCACCGGTGGGGGAACGCGAAGCCTCGCTCCGTGACGGCCGACGAGGCGCGCGCGCACGCGAAGAAGCTCGCCTGCGCTCCGGAGTAGTGAGCTTTTTCCTGCGAGCGCTCGCGCAGGGTCGCGGCGCAACGCGCGAAACGCGCGAAGCGTCGCGATGGATCACGCGCGACCGGCCGCGAAGGACGTGTCGGAGGCTGGCTCGGATGGTGCAAACGCGGAGGCCATGCACGCAGCGGCTCGGCATGGCTGGCCGGCCATCGGTCTCCTCGCTCTT
>DATJYG010000594.1:0-15411 GCA_035499695.1 Polyangiaceae bacterium | reverse complement strand
GAACCGGCTCTACGTGCATCGCGGCACCGGCTTCTACGGCTTCCCACTGCGGATCGGAGTACCCGGCGAGGCGTCGCTGCTGGAACTCGTTCCGCGCTGTTGACCCCACCGCTCGGCCCTCTGTGGACTTCGCTCGACTTCGCCTCGCTGCGCTCGGTCCTCACTTCCGGAGCAGGATCTGATAGAGCACGATCACCAGCTCCGCGACGATCAGGATCACGATGTACCACTCGACGCGGAGGCTCTGCCGGTTCTGCAGCAGGTCGAGATAGGTCTCGACGATGTGCGATGCCAGCTCGAGCTTGCGCGCGAGCGCGCGATCGCGGTCGCGCAGCTCGTACTCCGCCGCGAGGTGCTCGTAGAGGCGGTCGAGATCGGCATCGTCCCAGGTGATCTCCGGCTTCTCGCCCACCTCGACGCGGCCCACGGTCCGCGTCTGCGCCAGCAGCACGTCGCCGATCTGCCGCGCCAGCTCGCGGCCGCTGGCGGGTCCGCGCCCGCCGCGCTGGAGCTCCTCGGCGAGCGACTCGACGCGGTCGAAGATCTCCGTCGCGCGATGCTCGTACCAGGCGAGCACGGTGCTCTTGGCGAGCACGTGGGCCACGACCTGCAGGCGCTCGAGCTGCGCCGAATGCAGGCGCAGCACGCCGTTCTCGTCCACCCGCTCGGGCGCCTCGGGGTCGATCGCGATCTCCGCCTCCTCGCTCTCCGGGCGCTCGAGGGCGCCCACCACGAAGGGCGCGAGCGCCTCGAAGAAGGCGGCCTCCTCGACGGGGCTCACGTCGACCAGCGCCACCGCACCGAATCGGAAGAGCACGCCGAGGCCGCGCTCGCCGGCGCGGATCGTGAGCGGATGGAGCGCGAGCGGCTTGCCGCTCTCGAAGGCGCGCAGGTCGATGCGCGTCCCCACGAAGCGGGTGCGCACCGAGAGCGTCTTGTCGCCGGTGGGGGGCACCGTCTGAGGATGCGGCGCGCCCCGGCCCTGCGCCATGCTCCTCCCGATGGCCGGCATCGGGCTCGCGTTGGCCTCGGCACTCCTGTTCGCCGTCGCGACGCCCGCGAGCAAGCTCCTGCTCGGCGCGCTGTCTCCGTTCCAGCTCGCGGGCCTGCTCTACCTCGGCGCTGCGCTCGGGACCGGCGGCTCGCTCGTCGCGCGGCGCCGCGCCGCGCCGGCGCGCCTCGATCCCGCGAATCGGGCGCGCCTCGCCGGGGCCGTCGCGCTCGGCGGCATCGCCGCGCCCGTGCTCCTCCTGCACGGGCTCGCGCTCTCGACCGCGAGCTCTGTGTCGCTGCTCCTGAACCTCGAGATCGCGGCGACGGCGGCGCTCGGCGCGTGGCTCTTCCACGAGCCGCTCGGTGCGCGCGGCGCGGCCGCGGTGGTGGGCATCGCGGCGGCGGGCGCCGTCGTGTCGTGGGGCGCGGGATGGCCAGGGCTCGCCGCGGCGGGCTTCGTCGCCGCCGCATGCCTGTGTTGGGGAGCGGACAACCAGCTCACCGGCCGCATCGATGGCATGACCCCGGCGCGCGCCGCGTTCTGGAAGGGGGCGGTCGCGGGATCCACCAACCTCGCGATCGGGCTTGCGACGGCGCCGTTCACGGCATCGGCGGCTAGCGCGGCGGCGGCGCTCGCGCTCGGCGCCCTCTCGTACGGCGCGAGCGTGGCGCTCTACATCGCGGCGGCGCAGCAGCTCGGCGCGACGCGCGCGCAGGGGATCTTCGCCAGCGCGCCCTTCCTCGCCGCCGGGCTCTCCTTCGCGCTGCTCGGCGAGCCGCTCGGGCGCGCGCAGGGCCTCGGCGCGGCGCTGCTCGCGATCTCGGTCGCCGCGCTGCTGCGCGCGCGTCACGAGCACGGACACGAGCACGAGGCGCTCGAGCACGTCCACGCCCATCGCCACGACGACGGCCACCACCTGCACGAGCACGCGGGCGAGTCCGCCTCGACACGCCACACCCACTGGCACCGCCACGAGGTGCAGGCGCACGCGCATCCCCACTGGCCCGACCTCCACCATCGACACGGGCACCGCTGAGCCGCGTGCGAGGGCGGGACGTCGCGCGCGCGATGCGCTACTCCGAAGGGCTCGGGGTGGAGGAGGGGCGAGAGCCCGAGGAGCGTCATGCGAAAGGCACTGGGTTTCCTGCTCGCGATCGCGGTCGCCATGGGAGGGTCGTCCGCGGCGCGCGCGGCCCTGACCGAGGACGACTTCTACATCCGGAACGCCGGCGATTTGGTCGACCTGTGCGCCGTCTCGGCCGACGACCATCTCGCCCGGGAGGCGATCCACTTCTGCCACGGCTTCGTGTCGGGCGCCTGGCAGTACTACAAGTCGGTCAACACCGACGGTGGGAAGCTGGTCTGCCCGTCGGATCCGCCGCCGACCCGCAATCAGGCGGTGGCGCTCTTCGTGACGTGGGCGAAAGCCCCCGAGCACGCTACCCACCTGCAGGAGCCGGCGGTCGACGTGCTGTTCCGGTTCCTCATCGAGACGTGGCCGTGCCCCAAGCAGGCACCCGACTCGGGGAAGAAGCAATGAAGCGCATCGCCGTGGCGACCGTTCTCCTGCTCGCGCTCCCCGTCGCGGGGTGCGCGAATCTCTCGCCCACCGAGCAGCGCACGCTGACCGGCGGCGCGGGCGGCGCGGCCGCCGGCGCGGTGATCGGCGCGCTCGCGGGCAACGCCGCCCTCGGCGCAGCGATCGGCGGCGCGGTGGGCACGGCCGGCGGCTTCCTGTACGGCAAGGTGAAGGAGTCCGAGCAGCAGGCCTACCAGCAGGGCCGCAACCAGGGCTACCAGCAGGGCTACGAGCAGGGGCGCCAGCAGCCGCCGCCGCCCCCGCCGCCGAGCACCTACGGCCCCGGTTACTAGCGCCGGAGGCGAAGCGCATGGCGACGGTCCACGGCGTGCTCGGCGCGATCGACACGGCCGAGCTGGGCTTCACGCTGATGCACGAGCACGTGCTGATCGCCAACTGGGCGATGCGGCAGAGCTTCCCCGACTACGTCGACGTGCCGCGCTTCGTCCAGGCGGCCGCGGAGGAGCTCGCCGCCGCGCGCGCGCGCGGCGTGCGCACGATGGTCGACCTGACGGCGATCAACCTCGGCCGCGACATCCACGTGATCCGCGCGGTGGCCGAGCGCTCGGGCGTGCAGATCATCGCGGCCACCGGCTTCTACTGGACCGAGGAGCCGTGGATGGAGGCCTGGGACCACGACACGCTGCTGCGCTACCTGCTGCGCGACATCGGCGAGGGGATCCAGGGCTCGGCGATCCGGGCGGGCATCATCAAGTGCGCGACCGATCGCCTCGGCGTGACCGACCTGAACCGCAAGATCCTGCAGATCTCCGCGCGCGCGCACCGGCGCACCGGGGTGCCGATCTCGACGCACACATCCGTCGCCCACCACACCGGCCTGGCCCAGCAGGACGTCTTCGAGGCCGAGGGCGTCGACCTCTCGCGCGTGGTGATCGGTCACTGCGGGGACAGCGTCGACCTCGACTATCTCGAGAAGATCCTGCGGCGCGGAAGCACGATCGGAATGGACCGCTTCGGCATCGACGTGATCCTGCCGACCAAGCAGCGCGTCGACACGATCGTCGAGCTCTGCAAGCGCGGCTGGGCCGCGCAGATGGTCCTCTCGCACGATGCGTCCTGCCACATCGACTGGTTCCCGCGCGAGGCCGTGCGCAAGGCCGTGCCCAACTGGAACTTCCTGCACATCTCCGACGACGTCGTCCCCGCGCTGCGCGAGAGCGGCGTGTCCGAGGGGCAGATCCGTCAGATGACCGTGGACAATCCGCGCCGGATCTTCGAGCGGCAGGGAGCGTACTGACCGGCGCCGGCGGCAAGGAGGCCGACTCGAGAGTCGGCCGACGCGCAGCGAGCCATCGGCGAGCGAAGGTCATCGGCTAGATGCCCCGGCGCGCGCGCAGCCGGCCGCTGCGGATCGCGCGCAGGTAGCGCTCGTGGTCGGCGGTGGTCTGATCCGCGTAGGCGAGCGCGAAGCGAACCAGCGCACGGTCGAAGCGGTCGCCACGGCCGCAATAGCCCGCGATCGCCGCGGCGTCGCCGGTACGGGCGTGTGCCTTGGCGAAGATCTCGCCGCAGACCGCCGCGTACTGCAAGAGCGCAGGACCGGAGAGCTCGTCGGGCTCGATGCTCGCCTTGTGGTCGGCGAGCTGCCGGACCAGGAACGGGCGGCCGCCGAGCGTCGTCCAGCCGAGAAGCGGATCCGACCACGTCTGCATGCGGCGCTGCCCGAGCGCGACGCGCTGACCGTCGTGCTCCGGATCGGCTCGCAGGTACGGCGCGTACGCCGAGGCAAACTCCTCCTTGACCTGGAGGAAGAGCGGGTCCGACGCGCCGAAGCCGAGCCCCAGGACGACGTAGTCCCGCGAGCCCACGCTGCCCGTCCCCACCACCTTGAAGCCGAAGTCCGCGGGCCGATAGGCGTCGAGCACGTGCTGGCGATCGGCCGACAGGGTCTGCCGGTAGCTCGCGAGCGCGCGCGTCACCTGGCGCGCGAGGCCCATCGGCAGGCGCGTCAGCAGCGGCGGTTGCTGCGCGATGCGCGGCACTCCGTTCCGGCCGCGCACGGTCAGCTTCTCGAGTACCTCGAGGGGCGTCGCGCGCCGCGCCTTCTTCAGGGTCTCGTGGATGGCGCGCGCGTGGCTGCGGACCTCGTGGCGGGCGAGCTCGAGGTACGGCATCTCGGAGAAGCGCGCGAGGCCGCGGCGGTAGGTGCGGGACAGATCCGCGACCGCTTCCAGGCACTCGCGATCGCGCGCGCCGGCCTCGCGGCCTGCGAGCACGAAGCTCGCCGCCAGGCGCTTCAGGTCCCACTCCCACGGACCGCGCGTGGTCTCGTCGAAGTCGTTGATGTCGAAGACCAGGTGTCCATCGGGCGCGGCGAACGCGCCCAGGTTGCGCACGTGCGCGTCGCCGCAGATCTGGACCGCGAGCGGCGTCCTCGGCAGGGTCGCGAGGTCCGCGGCCATGACCGGCGCCGCACCGCGGAAGAACCCGAACGGCGACTCGGCCATGCGCCCGTGCTTGATCGGGAGGAGAGTCGGGATGCGGTTCCGCTCGACGCGTCGCAGCAGCTCGACGGGATCCTCGCGGTTCGCATCGGCTTCCCAGGTCCCGTGGGCCTGGCGCGAGATGCGATCGCGCAGCGCGCGCCCCTGCGCCCGCCGTTGCGCGAGCGTCGGAGCCTGGGCACTGCGCCGCGGAGCCTGGGCAGCGGCAGAGAGCGACATGAGAGGGTCTCTCCCGCGTCCATTGTCGGCGAGCCGAGCGCGGGAAGACAAGGAGAAACCGCGGGGCCGACGACGCGCGGGCGCCTTGATTGCACTCCCGTCATCCGGAAGAGTGCAGGCCGATGTTCCTGATGCGCTTCGACCTGCGCGCGCCCGAGGGGGGTGCGCCCGCCGCCGACCTCTATCGCGCGGCTCTCGAGATGGCCGAGTGGGGCGAGCAGCACGGCTGTCTCGGCGTGCAGGTGTCGGAGCACCACGCCTCGCCGGACGGTTACCTGCCGGCGCCGCTCGTCCTCGCCGCGGCCATCGCCGGGCGCACGCGGCGGCTGCCGATCCAGGTGGCCGCGCTGCTCCTTCCGCTCCACGACCCGATCGAGCTCGCCGAGCAGATGGCCGTGCTCGACCTGACCTCGGCGGGGCGCGTCTCGTACGTGCTCGCACTCGGCTATCGCCCCGAGGAGTACGCGATGTTCGGGCGCGACCTCGGCGTGCGCGGGCGCCGCATGGACGCGTGTCTCACGGCGCTGCGCCGGGCCTTCTCGGGCGAGCCGTTCGAGTTCGAGGGACGCCCGGTGCGCGTGCTCCCGCGCCCGGCCACGCCGGGTGGACCGCTCCTCTTCCTCGGCGGAGGGAGCCCGGCGGCCGTGCGGCGCGCCGCGCGCTTCGGCCTCGGCATGATTACACAAGGAGGTGACGCATCGCTCGCCGCCCTGTACCGCGCGGAGTGCGAGCGCCACGGCACGAAGCCGGGCTTCTTCCTGGATCCACCGGCCGACGCCGTGACGTCGGCCTTCGTCGCCGACGATCTGGACGCCGCGTGGCAGCGTCTCGGCCCCCACATCCTCCACGACGCGCGCATGTACGCGTCCTGGCTGGCTGCGGGCGCCGCCGTGAGCCGATCGGATGCGCGGAGCGTCGAGGAGCTGCGCGCCGCGGGCCGGCCGTATCGGATCTTCACGCCCGACGAGGCGATCGCCTGGGTCCGCGCACGCGGTCCACTGCTCCTTCAGCCGCTCTGCGGCGGGATTCCTCCGGACGTCGCATGGGAGCATCTCGAGCTCCTCGCGCAGCGGGTGCTGCCGGCGCTGCGCGGAGTCGCTTGAGGTCGGGATCCGTCGCCCGTCGACGAGCGCCGCCCCACTACAGCGTCTTTGGATTCCCTGTGACTCGACGGCCCCCCTGGATCCACGCGGCCATCGGCGGGGGGGACAGCTCGCCCATGACCTTCTCGTACACCGCGAGGCTCTCGGGCGACAGCACGCCGCGCCACTGTCCGGTCTGTCCCTTGTGGAAGAAGCGGCGATCGTCCTTCCACCCATCGAGCTCGGCGAGGGGTGCGATGCGCGACGCGCGCTCCTTCATGCTCTCGAACGATGCCGACGACACCAGCGCGGGCCAGAGCTCCTCCGCGACCTCGATATCGAGCTCTCGCGCGAGCCGACGCATCTCGCCGGAGAGATCGGTCTTCAGGTCGTCGTAGTGGAGGAGGTAGACGTTCGGGAGCGTCCGGTGATCCCAGAACGTCCGCGTGTGGTAGAGGACGCTGCCGAAGGGGAAGCCATCCGACATCCAGGGCGTGTGTCCGACCGTCATCCAGCTCGGGAAGAGGTCGTTCGGGTCCTCGGGAAACGCGGGGGGCGGCCCCTCGAGCCCCGCGGCGGCTTCGACCCGCCGGTGCCACTCCTCGGTCAGGTTGTCCCAGTGATTCAGGAAGGAGAGGAACACGTCGCGCGGATCGCGGGCGCAGTACAGGTAGGTGACCTCGTCGTAGTACGGCAGTCCGTCGAGCGGTGTATGCGTCTTGATGAAACGCCGGTGAGACTGCGCTTCCAGGCTCGAGAGGGTCTCATCGAGGTCCGTGCTCCTGAAGTCGAGCCAGGGCGAGATCTGGCCGAGGGGCCGATCGAGGTCCGCGCGCTGGAACACGAGCAGCGCGCAGATCATCTGCGTCCAGGTGGTGCCCGCCTTGGGCGGCGTCGAGATGATGATGTCGCCGGGGCGAGGTGCGTAGCGGTCCCAGCGCGAGCTGTCGGTGACGAGCGTCTGGTAGACGCGCTCGCGCTGCGGTCGGCTCGAGGGGGCCATGCGCCGTCCTCCGCGATGGGCCTCGATTCTCGCGCCGACCCCGGGTGCGTGTCCACAGGGACGTGTCGATGTGGTGGCGGAGCGCGTTCGAGGCTAGTAGTCGGGCCACGCGGAGGTCGAGATGAGCAAGGGACGTGCGGCTGCGGCGGAGAGCGAGGTCGCGGAGCGCCCGCTGCGCTTCGCGGTGATCGGCGCCGGGATGGCGGGGATCCTCTCCGCCATCCGGCTCGAGGAGGCCGGCCTCGGCGACTTCACCGTCTACGAGAAGGCCGAGCGGGTGGGTGGGACCTGGCGCGAGAACACCTATCCGGGTCTCGCCTGCGACGTTCCGTCCCACCTCTACAGCTACAGCTTCGAGCTGAACCCGGACTGGAGCCACCGCTTCTCGCCGGGCCCGGAGATCCAGGCCTACTTCGAGCGCGTGGCGCGCAAGCACGGCGTCGAGAGGCGGACGCGGTTCGGCGACGAGGTCGTGCGCTGCGAGCACGCGGACGGGCGCTGGCGGATCGAGACGAAGAGCGGACATCGCGACGAGGTCGACGTCGTGATCGCCGCGACCGGCGTCCTGCACCACCCGAACCTCCCCGACATCCCGGGTCTGGACGCGTTCGAGGGGGCGGTCTTCCACAGCGCGCGCTGGGACCACGGCGTCGCGCTCGACGGGCGCCGGATCGGCGTCGTCGGCACCGGCTCGACGGCGGTGCAGATCGTGTCGGCTCTGGCCGACCGGGTGGCGAAGCTCGTGCTCTTCCAGCGCACGGCGCAGTGGATCATGCCCCAGGAGAATCCGCCCTTCAGCGAGGAGGAGAAGGAGGCGTTCCGGCGCGATCCGGAATCGCTCCGCGTCGCCCACCAGAACCTGTCGACGCTCTTCACCGCCTTCTCGAACGGCGTCGTGGACGCCGGCTCGGCGCAGATGAAGATGATCGAGGACGCCTGCCTCGCCAATCTCGAGAACAGCGTGAAGGACCCGGTGCTGCGCGAGAAGCTGCGCCCGACCTATCGCGCCGCCTGCAAGCGTCTGGTGATCTCGCCGGACTTCTATCAGGCGATCCAGAAGCCCGCGTCCGCGCTCGAGACCGCCGGCATCGAGCGCGTCGAGGCGAAGGGCGTGCGCACGCGCGACGGGCGGCTCCACGAGCTCGACGTGCTGGTGCTCGCGACCGGCTTCCGCCCGGACCGCTTCATCCGCCCGACCGAGGTGATCGGGCGCGGCGGCGTGCGCCTCGATGCGCTCTGGGAGAAGCGGCCGATCGCGTACCTGTCGATCTCGATTCCCGACTTTCCGAACCTGTTCCTGCTGAACGGCCCGAACGGCCCGGTCGGGAACTTCTCGCTGATCGAGGTCGCCGAGCTGCAGCTCGCGTACGTCCTGAAGCTCGTCGACCTGCTCCGAAGCGGCCGCTGTCGCGAGATCAGCCCCTCGCGCGAGGCGACCGAGCGCTTCGAGGCGGAGCGCGTCGAGGCCGCGAAGAGCACCATCTGGGCCACCGGCTGTCGGAGCTGGTACCTCGACGACCGCGGCGTGCCGTCCTCGTGGCCCTTCAGCTTCGACCGCTTCCGCGACGAGATGGCCGCGCCGAAGCTCGAGGCGTACGAGCTGCTGTGAGGGAGCGGCCGATCGCCTGAGCCTGCGCCCCTAGGGGTGCAGCGCCCCGCGCCTGCCACCTCCCGCCCATTTCGCCCACCTCATGTTCGTCGGGTGTGCGCTCTGCGCGCGCCGGGCGGAGCGTCGAGGAGGGCATGACGAAGAACCGCGTGCATCGTTCCTGGTTCCCGGCCGTGGTGGCGTCTGCCTGCGCCCTGGCCTGGTGCGTGGACGCACGGGCGCTCCCCTTCTTCGTGAGCTACGGCGACGGCGACACCAACACGGCCGCCGTGTCGACGACGTCCGGAGCGATCGACCTCGGAGAGCAGACCTCGTTCCTCGTCGTCAGCGCGACGCTCGGCTTCACGGTCAGCTCGCTCACGGCCGCGACCCTCTCGACGGGCGACGAAGGCCTGCAGGTGCTGCAGGGATGCCCCCTGGCGGCAGCCTCCTGCACGGCCGGCGATTGGACCGACATCACGGGCGTCGGCACGTCGCTCGGAGGCACGAGCTTCACGCAGACGATCCTTCCGACGCAGACGGTCTCCTTCTCGACCGGCGACGTGACGATCACCGGCATCTCGGTCGAGAGCCTGCGGCTCAGGTTCGACGCCGCGATCTCCCCGCCCGCAAGCCTCGGCGTCTCGGGCACGCTTGCGGTGCTTGCGGTTCCCGAGCCTTCGACCCTGGGCCTGCTGTTGGCGGGCGGCGCGCTGGGAGTCGGGATCGCGCGGCGCAGGCGGAGCTGAGAGCTCCATCCTCTCTGCGCGCGGGCGCGTGAGGCTTCGCGCCACAGTCTGACGCTCGAGGCCTCCAATCTCGCGCCCAGAGGAAGTCCTCCCGGCCGACGCTCGCGCAGCGCGAGTCGTCTCGTTGCGATTTCTTCTTCCACGCGAGAAGATCGATGGTGTAGGGTGCGGTGGGGGTGCCGCGCTCTGGCTTCGCCTGTCCAGAAGGCGATCGGCCTGATTCTTTCGGCCGGCGTCGCGATGTTCTCCATCGCCACGCGTGGCAGTGATGTCTCCTCGACTGCAGCCGCTCCCGCGGCGCCGAGCGCCGATTACGCCGAGGGCGGCCCCGAGCTCTGTCTGGCCTGCCACGACAAGCCGGATGTGCAGGCAATCCTCAAGACGCCGCACGCAGTGAAGGGAGATTCCCGCACTCCCTTCGCCTCCCATGGATGCCAGACCTGCCACGGACCTGCCGCGGCTCACGTGGCCGATCCCTCCAAGCCCCCGCCGATGCACTTCGGGTCGGATGTGCCCGCACGCGACCGGAACTCCGTCTGCCTGGGCTGCCATCAAGGAGGAGAGCGCATCCATTGGAGCGGCAGCACGCACCAGAGCCACGACGTGGCATGCACGTCGTGCCACACCCTCCACACGGCCGAGGACGCTCTCTTCGTCAAGGACATCCGGCCCGAGACCTTCGCCAAGAAGAATCAGGCGTCGGTGTGCTTCACCTGCCACTCGGAGGTGCGCGCCGAGACCTTCCGCATCTCCGCGCACCCGATCAAGCAGGGCCAGATCAACTGCTCCGACTGCCACAACGTGCACGGATCCACCACCGACCACCTCCTCGTGAAGCGCTCGCTCAACGAGACCTGCTACCAGTGCCACGCCGAGAAGCGGGGCCCCTTCCTCTGGGAGCACCAGCCGGTCCTCGAGAGCTGCGCCAACTGCCACGTGCCGCACGGCTCGAATCACGCACCCCTGCTCCAGGCCCGCGTGCCGTGGCTCTGCCAAGCGTGCCATCAGAGCGCCTTCCATCCGAGCGGCGCGTACGGCGGCGAGGGTCTGCCCGGCAAGGGAACGCCGAGCCAGTACCTGGTCTCGAGGGCCTGCCTCAACTGCCACACCGAGGTGCACGGCTCGAACCATCCCTCGGGCGTTCGCTTCATGAGGTAGGGAGGAGGGGATGTCGCACCCGCCCGCACGGGATCATCGCGGTCGACGGCTGGGCAGCGCGCTCTGCGCGGCGGCCCTCGCGGCCGGCCCCGCCGCGGCCGACCCGCCCCTGCGGCCGACCGGGAGCGTCGAGCTCGGGACCTACTGGAGCTCGGAGGACTCGTTCAAGTTCGGGGACTACACCGGGCTCGACAAGGACGGGTTCCATCTGCTCGGGAACTACGATCTCGGGGCGCAAGCGCCCTGGGACAGCGGCGACACGTGGTGGTGGCGGTCGACCGGGCAGAATCTCGGGCTCTCCTCACGCGCGCTGGAGGCGCGCGGGGGCCTCCGGGGGCTCTTCGACCTGTCGTTCGGGTACGACGAGCTGCCGGTGTATCTCGGGACCGGCCAGGACACGCGCACGGTCTACGTCGGCCGCGACAACACGCTGACCGCCCCGGAGAACTGGGTCCCGGGGTCCACGACGGCCGCTCTTCCCACGCTCGGGGAGGATCTCTCGTCGATTCCGTTCTCCTGGGATCGGCGCGACCTGCACGCGGGCTTCGGCTTCGATCTCCCGAAGGGCTGGGAGCTCGTCGGGAGCTGGCTGCGCGACGACAAGGAGGGGCGCGACGTCGACTCGGGCATCTTCGGCACGTCGCCGGGCAACGCGCGCGGCACGCAGCTCGCGCGACCGATCGACTACGTCACGAACAACGGCGACGTGGCGCTCCGCTACACCAGCGAGAAGGGCCAGCTCGAGGTCGGCTACGAGGTCTCCGCCTTCGACGACCGCCAGAACGCGATGACCTTCCAGAACCTGTTCACGACGATCTCGGGCCAGGCTCCGGGAACGGGCTTCCCGACGGGATTCGGGCGCTCGGCGCTCCCGCCGGACAACTTCTTCCAGGAGGTTCGCGCGTCCGGCGGCTACGACCTGCCGTTCGGCACGCGCATCATGGCGCACGGCGCGTTCGGGTTCATGCGGCAGAACGACAACCTGCTGCCGTACACCGACAACCCGCAGCTGCTGGCGCCGATCGCGCTCCCCCGCGAGGACGCCGACGCCAAGATCGACACCACGCACGTGGGCGCACGGCTCACCTCGCAGCCCATCCCGAAGCTCCACCTCACCGCGGAGTACCGCTTCGACGAGGACAACAACAACACCCCCCGCGACACGTTCCTCTACGTCGTGAACGACGCGTCCAACCAGGCCACCTCGCTCGCGAGCGAGACCGCCCGCATCAACCTGCCCTACAGCGAGAGCCAGCACATGGGCCGCTTCGACGCAGCCTACGACCTGCCCGCGCGCACGCAGATCACGGCGGGCTACGAGCGGCAGAACATCGAGCGATCGTGGAGCGAGGTGGACCACGACTACGTGAACATCTACCGCGCGGGCATCCACAGCCAGCCGATCCACCACCTCGAGCTGCGCGTCGACTACGACCACACGGATCGGAGCACGAGCAACTACTTCTACCAGGCCCCGGTCGTCTTCGGCTTCACGCCGCAGTACGTGGCGACGCTGCCGCCAGGGGAGGTCTTCCTCAACAATCCGCTGCTGCGGAAGTTCAACATGGCGGACCTCGAGCAGGACGCCGTGAAGGCGAGGCTCGCCGCGACGCCGCTCGAGCGCTTGAGCCTGGGGCTCGACGTGAGCTGGACCGATCAGAGCTATCCCAACACGGAGCTCGGCCTGCGCTCCCGCGTGGCCGAGAGCTACGGAGTCGACGCCTCCTGGTCGCCGATCGAGCCGCTCGTCGCGACGGCCTGGTTCACGCACGAGCACTTCTCGTGGCGCGAGAAGGGCCGCTCGTTCTCGGGGAGCGGAGACGTGCTGCAGCAGGTCTACGACCCGAGCCGCAACTGGCGCCAGCAGGAGCTCGACGAGGTCGACACCGCAGGCGTCGGGGTCGAGTGGACGACGCTCGGCGAGCGCCTCGTCCTGCGAACGGACTATGCGTTCTCGATGGCCGAGGACTCGGTCAACGTGTCGAAGGGGCCGGCACTGACGCCCGCCGCGCTGCCCTTCCCGAACGCGAACAGCCGGCAGCACGACGTGAGCGTCACGGCCGAGTACCGGCTCCGCAGCGACATGCGCGTGCGCCTCGGCTACCTGTACGAATCCCTGAGCACCAAGAACTGGTCGTTCGACGGCGTCGAGCCGAACACGCTCGCCAACGTGATCACGCTCAACGAGAAGAACCCCAGCTACCACCAGCACCTCGTGGGGCTCTCGTTCGTCTACGATCTGGGCGGCGGCGGATCGAAGCCGCAGGGCAAGCCGTGAACGCGCAGGACCTGGGTCCGCTCTTCGTCCTCCCGAGCGCGCCCCACTATCTGTGGATCGCGGGGGTTGCGGCGGCCCTCCCGGCCGTCGCGATCGCGGCCATCGGTCTCGTTCGGGGCCGCCTGCCGAAGACATTGGGCGCGGCGGGCCTCGTCCTGGTCGCCATCGTCGCGTACCTCGTCGGGGCCATCGTCCTGCTCGAGGAGTCGAAGAGCGTCGCCTTCTGCGGCTCGTGCCACGAGCCCATGGCTCCCCTCGTCGCGTCGCTGGGCGAGGACAACGGCTCGCTGGCGTCGATCCACTGGCGCAAGGGCGCCGTCTCGCACGTCGACGCCTGCTTCCAATGTCACAGCGGATATGGGATCTGGGGCACCCTCGGTGCGAAGTTCGCCGGGGTCCGTCACATGCTCCACACGGTGACGGGGCACTACCAGTATCCGCTCGCGGCCCGCGCCTTCGACAACAGCTCGTGTCTCGGCTGCCACGCCGAGTCCGCGCCCTTCCGCGCCCAGGCCGCCCACCACGACCCGGATCTGCAGCAGCTGCTCGTCACGAGCCAGATGGGCTGCGTGGGGACGTGCCACCCGGATGCCCATCCCGCCGCGGCCCTGCTCGGCGCGAGGGCGGGAGGGGCCCGGTGATGTTTCGCGCTGCCTGTGGCCTGGTGCTCGCCTCGCAGATCGTGCTGGTGGCGATGCTGCTGCAGGTCACCGGGCGGAGCGCGATCGCCTTCTCGTTCCTCGGCGCCCCGATGCTCGGGGTCGCCGTGCTGCTGCTCGCGCTATCGTGGTGGCGCAGCAGGGAGGGGTCCCATGCGAAGATGGATCGCGATCCTGGCCGTGGCGATTCTCGCGGCGGCCGCACATAGCCCGGCGGCGCGCGCCGACGGCGCGTCGCTGTACGCCGCCAACTGCGCCAAGTGCCACGGCCCGACCGGCAACGCGGACACCCCCGTCGCGAAGGCGATGAAGGTGGCCTCGCTGCACGACCCGAAGATCGCCGCCGCCGGCGGCCCTGCCTTTGTCGCCGACCACGTCCGCACCGACGCGAGGCACGCGATGGTCTCGAAGGCGCTGAGCGACGACGATCTGAAGGCGATCGCGGCCTTCGTGCAGACGCTCGCTTCCGGGAGATAGGCCCGCGGCATTCCCCGCGCCGGGGGCGCGTCTTCATCGGCGAGGCGAACGCGAGGTGCGGCGGAGATCGGCGCGACGGCCCCTCCGCAGCAAGGCCAGGCCCGCCAGCCCTCCGAGCCACGGAGCGTCCGGCTCCGGAACGCTGTGGATGACGAATAGAGCATCGCTGATCGAATCTTGCCCGGTGGAGACGATCGTCAGACTCGTGGGAACCCTGCCGGCGCCGTCGCTCGCCGGAACCTGGAAGTAGCCCAGACTGGTGTACACGGCGCCCTGTCCCAACACATTGAAGGTGCCATTGCCGTTGGACGTCGCGGCGGCGTAGGTATCGACGTCCGTGTCACCGAGCGGAGGATTGTTCCAGACCAGATCGGCCTTGCCGTCGTGGTTGAGGTCGGCCAGGGTCAGATATCCCGCCCACGTGCTGCCGAAGTCCTGAACGGATCCGACTTGAAACGTCCCATCCGGGCTCGCGAACCCCACGTCCACCAGCTTTTCGTTCGTCTTGGCGCCCGATTGATAGACGGAAGACCACACCAGGTCGCTGCGGCCGTCGCCGTTCACGTCGCCGACCAGGGTTTCGGAAATGGGGTAATCGGCCCAACCGGAACCAAAGTTCTGCAGTGGGCCCAGGGTGAAGCTTCCGAGCCCGTCCGAGAGCGCGGTGTAGACGTAGTTGGAATCTCCGGCCGTGCAAGTACTATCGGTGAAGCTGTTCTTCTGGCAGGTGGAGTCGAAGAGCAGGTCGGTCTTGCCGTCGCCATTGAAATCGCCAGCGAAGGCATAGTAGCTGCTCCAACCGGTTGCGGAGCCCAGGTCCTGGTGGGCGCCCAGCTGAAAGAGACCGCCGCCGATGGCGGTGGCGAGCCGGACGCTGTTGCTGTCCCCATTCGTACAGCTGCCGGCTGCGAGGGCCACCGTATTGCAAACCGTCGTGAAGGCGAGGTCGGCTTTGCCGTCGCCGTTGAAGTCGCCGACGATCGGATTGAAAGCATTCCACTGCGTCTCGCCTCCGAAGGTCTGCGGGGGGCCGAGCGCGAAGGTCCCATCGCCATTGGAGGTGGCCACCGTGAGCGTCAGGGTGGTGGCAGTGGCGTCGATGAGCGCCAGGTCCGTCTTCCCATTGCCGTCGAAATCGCCGGCCAGGGCCCGGGTGTAGG
>DATJYG010000593.1:0-35190 GCA_035499695.1 Polyangiaceae bacterium | reverse complement strand
CGCTGCCCGGCTTGATCGGACCACCCGCGCCGCCAGGCAGGTTGAGCCCACCGTTCGCGTTCGCGATGCCGCCCTCGCGCGTCGCGAGGCTGTTCAGGTCGACCGGCGCACCGTTGTCGTCCTTCATGGCGCCCTGGATGTTCTGTCCGCCCGCGAGCGATGCGAGGATCGCGATACGCGCCTGCTCCGCCTGCTGCAGGAGCGCCTGCACCGCCGTCGGCGCCGGGGCCGAAGGCGTCGCCTGCTTGGGGGTCGCGCTCGCCTTTGCCGTGGCCGACGGAGTCGCCTCGGTCGACGTCGCGCTGGCGCTCGCCTCGGCGGTCTCCACCGGAGGCGGCGTCGGCGGCTCCTGCACCATGTGCGTGAGCGCCGCCGTGAGATCGTCGCTCACGACCGGATCCATCCAGTCGCTGTACATCGCGCCGATGAGGCCGAAGTGCATGAGGAAGCTGAACGCCGCGATGATCGTCAGGTTCCAGTCGATCTGGCTCGCGACGCCGCCCTTGACGGACAGCGGCAGCTGCGGCCGCGGCTGCACCGGCGGCGGCGCGACGAACTGGAAGAGGAACGTCGTCTCCCCGATGACGACCTTGCCACGCGCCTCCTCGGTGAGCCGGATCTGGTACGCCGGCCCCACGCGCTTCGCCTGTCCCTTGAGGGCGATGAGGTCGGTGATGCCCGTGGCGAGCGCCACGCGGCCGGTCATCCCGTCGAGGAAGTTCAGGTAGTAGTCGTTGCCGATCAGCTCGAAGAGCTTGAACTGCGGCGGGACGTTCGCCTGGACGACGAACATCGACTTCTCGCTCGGACCGACGGTCACGCTCGTGCGCTGCTTGACGATGCGCTCCTCGAGGATGCGACCCGAGGCCACGAGGCCGATGCGCAGGACCTTGGGGCCGGTCGACTGCTGCATCGCCCGCATCACGGCCGTCATCTGGCCGGGGCGTCCCGACTGCGCGGCGTGACCTGGTCCGTGGCCCGGATTCATCTGCGACATGCCGAAGGCGCCTTTCTCGGTTCTGCGTTCGTTAGACGTGGTCGCACGCGAGAAGTTCCCGCACAGGGTACACGAGCGAGAGCGTTGGGGAAACTGCTAGGCGGCGGGGGTCGGCGGGCGAAGCGAGACGAGCCGCTGGATGTGTCAGGTGGCGAGCGCCCTTAGCCGCTCGACCAGGCGATCGGCGGCCGCCACCTTGGCTTTCGCCAGGCCTCGGGTGCGCAGGTGTACGGCTGCGCAGAAGGACGTCCCCACCAGCCCCACCGCGAACGCGCACAGCGCGGCGGCGAGCACCCTGCCGAGCGCCGTTCCCGCCTCGGGGTCCTCCGGCATCGCCAGCGCCTCGATGACCGCGACCGTCGCGCACAGGAACCCGACGCTGCTGGCGACACTGGCGCACACCCGGGGCACGCGGTCCCAGCGCTCGAGCGACCAGTCGAGCTCGGACATGGGTTCGCCGAGCAAGGACTCGCGAGCCGCGTCGTCACCCGAGCACGCCGCATCCACGAGCTCCCGCTCCCACGCGAGGTCCGGACGCCGCGCCAGCGCCTCTCGCAGCCGCGTGACGCTCGACGCGTCGACGAGAGCCTGCCGCAGGAGCGCCGGATCGAGCCGCGTCGGCGCAATCACGAGCGCCATGCGCCGCGCGCTCGCCAGGGAGCACAGCGTCGCGACCAGGGCCGAGACGGCGACCGCGATCCAGATCGTCAGAAAGGATCCTTCTTCACCGCCTCCTCGATGCGATCGAGGAAGGGCTGGCGCAGCTCGGCCAGGGTCAGCTTCGGCTGGATCTTCGCGACGTCGACGGCGGCGATGGGCTTCTGCACGCGCCCGACGATCGTGATCTCTCCGACCTGGAGCACCCCCGACTGCTGCTTCACGTTGCGCTGATTCCCGGAGTCCTGCGCGAGAGCCGGCGACGCGGCGAGCACGCCTGCCGCGAGCACGATCCAGAAGATTGAGCGAGTGGCTCTCATCGGTATCTCTCCTCGGGAGTATGACTCACTTCGGCGCGCTCGCCGCCGGTGCGGCACTGGTCGCGGGAGCTGCTGCGGATGCGGCACCGGAGCCCGCCGGTGCGGGAGGAGGCGCCGCCGACGCCGCGGCGGCAGCCTGCTTCTTGATCTGGAGCTCGTTCTGCTTCCTCTTCGCCGTGCTGAGCAGCTCGTCCACGTCGTCGCCCGGCCCCTTCACCTTGGCGTTGCGCATCGACTTGAACGTCTCGAACTCCTGGATGGCCTTCGCGATCTGGTCGTCCTGCCCCGAGGCGCCGGGCACGTTGGGCGAGAAGAGGTAGAGCAGCCCGAGATCGTAGTGCACGCCGGCGAGCGTCGAGTCCATCCGGGCCACCTTGTCGAACTCCGACTTGGCATCGCCCGCCCGTCCGAGGAGCCGGTAGCAGTCGCCGAGATCGAGGTGCGCGACGGCCACGTTCGGCGCGTACCGCACGGCCTTCTCGAGCGGAGCCTGCGCTTCGCTCGCGTTTCCGGCCTCGAGCTTCATCTCGCCGAGGTTGATGTAGGCCTCGAAGAGGTCGGGCCGTTTCTGGGAGGCGGCATCGAAGTCGCGCAGCGCGTCCTTCCGATCGCTCTGCTCCCGCTCGATGAGCGCCCGCATGAGCAGCCCCTCGGGATTGCCCTTGTCGCGCGGCGGGATCGACCCGTCCTCCGAGCCGTCCAGGATGGCCTGGAGCGCGTACTTCGCGAGGTCGAAGCGGTGCGTCCGGTAGTAGTCGCGCGCGATGACGACCATCGCGTCCTTGAAGTCGGGCTGCTTCGTGAGCGCCTGCTGCGCGAGGTTCTGGCACCCCGGGCTGTCGCCCTCGATCGACTTGACCTCGGCGAGGTACGTCATGAGCCGCACCGAGTCCGACGCGCCCTTGCCGTTGAGGAACTGCTCGGCGTCGGTCCCCCGCCCCGAGCTCGCGAGCAGGATCGCGTACGCGCCCATCGCGACCTCGTACTTCGAGTTGGCCGTGTACGACGCGCGATAAGCGTCCAGGGCGCCCTGCGTGTCCCCGAGGCGCTCGAGCACGCACCCGAGCGAGTACCTCGGTCCACCGGCGCTCGGCGCGCGGCTCGCCGCATCCATGAAGGCGCTCTTGGCGCCCTGCAGGTCACCGTTCATCCACGCCGCGAACCCGCGGTCGTAGGACGACTTGGCGTCCCCCGACAGCTCGCTGTCCGCGGAGATCCCCGTCGACGCCGCGACCTGCTGACCCTGCTGATTCTGCACCGGCGCTCCGACGACGGTCCCGCCGTCTATCCCGGCCGCGGGTGCCTTGAGCTTCGGCTTGGTGGCGCCGCATGCGCCCGTGGCGATCGCCACGGTGATGGGAAGCACCGCGAGGGTCGCTCCGGACAGGGTCAGGACATTGCGTCGCATATCGGAAGCCTCACGGTTCAAGGTGCTGCGGGGAGCGGAGCCGGCTCGCCCTTGGCCGGCGGCGTCGACACGACGCCGGACCGCCACTGGAGGAACTCGCCGCTCGTGTAAACGAGCTTGCTGTTCGGATCGATCGGATCCGGCGTCTGCTCGACGTACCCCTTCATCTTGTCGTCGCCGAGGTAGTCGGTGAAGAACGCGAGCCGTGCGACGGCCTTCTGCACGGTCGCGTCCTTGACGTTGTACTTGCGCGCGATCATGGCCGACGTGACGTACGTGCCGACCATCTTCTGGTTGCAGACCTCGAGGTACTGGTCCTTCGTCGAGCGCCACTTGTCGCGCACCTGGTCCTTGGTGGCGTCGATGGTCCCCTGCACCTGGTCGGCCTCGGCCTGGCGACCGGCGGCGCTCAGCTGGTCGGCGATCTTCTGCAGCTTGTCGAGCTTCGCCTGCTGGTCGGCCGTGAAGTACTTGGGCACGACGAGATCGAGCCCGGTGCGGATCGAGTCGTAGAGCGACCCGATGCGCGCCGTCGACGCTGCCGCCCACTCGAACGACCCGTACTTGGTCGCGATGAGCGAGAGCCGCGGTCGCCAGTTCTTCTCGGCGTCGCCGAGATCCTTGTCCACGGCCTTGATCACGTCGCCGACCGCGCCCGAGTAGTGGTGGTGATTCGTGTCGTAGTCGAACGCCGCGCGCACCTGCTCGTCGAGCAGCGTGAAGTCCGCCTCGCCGCCGTAGTCGGCGTAGGGCGCGTCGGTCGCCTGGATCTGCGCCGTCTTGCCGTCCGGCGTGGTCGTGCCGGCCGGGTGCGACTTGAAGTACTCCCAGTCGGTGATCGTCGTCTTGAACCAGTTGCGGAAGCCCGGATCGTTGGCCGACTGCATCATCTTGCCGATGCGATAGGCCGACTCGAGCACGTACCTGGCCGACTCCGGCCGGTTCTTCGCCGCCTGGTGGTACTGGGTGAGCGTCGCGATCGCCTGGTTGCGCGCCGCCGCGTTGCCGCCCGAGTCGGCCCCCGCCGGGTTCCACTGGGCGTAGTCGAAGCTCGCCTTCAGGTAGTCGGCCTCCGCGCGCTTGTCGGGCGCGAGGTGCATCTGGGGGTCGACCATGATCCCGTACATCTTGTTCATGTTCGGGCGGTCGCCGAGGTTCGAATAGAGGACCATCCCGATGCGCGCCGCGTTGGAGCGCCGGTCGTCGTCGAACCGCGTGTTGGTCGCGATGCGCCCGAAGGACTCCGCCGCCTTCTGGTAGGCGAAGAACCCGTAGTAGGTCGTCGACAGCGCGTCGTACGCCATCCCGAGGTACTTGATGCGCTCCTTGTACTGGTCGGGATCCGGCGGGACCTTCTGCTTCGTCTGCGGGTCCGTTCCGCCGTTCTGCAGGCGGCCGAGGATGTCCTCGCTCCCGTAGTTGCTGATGAAGAGCTGGTAGAGGTCGATCGCCTTGTTGAACTCGCCGACCTGCTTGTAACAGAACGCCGAGTTGATCGCGGCCGCCGGCGCGTCCTTGTGCGCCGGCGCGGCGCGCAGCGCGTCCTCGTACATCTTGCCGGCCTTGCGCCAGAGGTCGTCCTTCGCCGGGCCGTCCGGCGCGGCCTTGGCCTGCTCGAAGACCTTGTTGGCGTCCTCGAAGGCGGCGTTCTGGAGGACGAGGTCCGTCAGGTCGCCCTTCTTCTCTTCGGCGAGCTGGTCGCTCGTCTGGGCGCACGAGTGGTTCTTCTCGGCCTCGGCCAGCTTGCGCGACTGCGCGGCGTCCTTCTGCAGGTTGCTCATGACGATGAGGCGCTTCCACGCCTCGTATCCGAGCGGGTCCTTGCCGCAGTGCTGCTGGTAGATGGTCTGGAACCGGTCGGCCGCCTCCTTGAAGTGGCCGTACACGTAGAGCTCCTGCGCCGCGTAGAAGGCGTAGTCGTCCGCGTGGTGCTGCGTGTCGCGCTCGGCCGGCACGCGCTGCACGAACTCGTCGCGCGCCGACATCGACTTCTGGATCACGTCGGGGATGTTCTGGACGACCACCTTCTTGTCGCCCTCGGCCCCCTCGAGCTTCGGCTCCTTGAGCTCCTCGATGCCCTGGGTGCCGCCCGTGTCCTTGAACCGCTGGTACGCGAGGTCGCGATCCACGTCGGCGAGGTCGACGACGAAGAGGCCCGCGTTCGAGATGAACTCGTCGTCCTCGTCCGAGTCGCGCACGTCGACTGCCGCCTGGATCGCCTGCGCGATCTCCTGCGACGACGGCTCCGGATACTGGTGCTCGTCGAACTTGTGGAGGATGAGCTCGAGGCGCACCTGGTTGTGCAGGGCGTCGGCGTAGAAGTACCGGCTCTTGTAGGCATCCGGCGCGTTCTCGTCCTGCTTGAGGTACCCGAGCCAGCCGAGCGCCGCGAGCTTGTACTCCTGCAGCGAGTAGTTCGTGAGGCGCAGCTGCTCCTTCGGATCGCTCGTCTGGTCGGCCTGGTCGAGCGCGGCTTGCCCGTTCTTCGTGTGCGTGACGGCCGCGCCCTTGAGGCCCGTGCGCACGAGCTCCTCGGCCTTCTGCAGCGCCGCCGGGTTGTCCTTGTTGGCGTCGACCCACGGCGTGTCGCCGATGTACTTCGCGAGCGCGGTGCGCGCCTCGAGCACCTTGCGCTCGTAGTCGCTTCGCTCGGTGCCCACCTTCGTCGCGCGGACGAGCAGGTCGTAGACCTCGGCGGTCGCGTTCTGCGTCTCGGGCGCCGACGGGTCCATCGGCCACTTGTCGAGCGTGAGCTGATAGACCGCGAGCGCGTTGTGGTACTGCGTGATGGCGCGGAACTCGAGGCCGAGCGCCTTGTAGACCTCGATCGTCCACGGCTTGTCCTGCGGGATGAGCCGCGGGTCCTGCACGCGATCGATCGCGACGTGGAGCTTCTGCTCCGCCTCCGCCGGCGTCTTGGCCGTCTCGAGGATGTCGGGCCGCGCGATGTAGGGCTCCTCCGGCCCCGGGCCGGTGAAGTCGAACTCGTCGAGCGAGCCGGCGATGTACGTGTACGCCTCGCTGCGGAAGTCCGCGCCCGGATCGCCCGTGAGCTTCTGCTGCTCGTCGGTGTAGTTGAGCAGGTGCACGAACTGCTGCACCGCCGCCTCGTAGCGCTGCTGCTTGAAGAGCGTCCAAGCGTACTTGTAGAGGGCCACGCCGTAGATGGGCGGCTTCTTGAAGTTCATCGAGCGGTTGTAGGCGCTCGCCGCGCGGTTGTAGTCCCAGACGGCCGAAGGCTCGTAGTCGAGGACTCCGCCGGGCACGTCGTTCTGGTCGAACTCCCAGTCGCCGATGCGCCACCACACCTCGGCGAGGTACTTGGGCTCCTGCCCCGGCAGCGTGTTCGGCTGCGGGATCGAGGTGCAGTCCTGCGGGTACGGATCGTCGAAGGTGACGTCGTCGTGCGGGCCCTTCTTGAGCGCCTCGGGGCGCGGGTACTTGTCGCGCCAGGTCTTCCAGTACGCCGTGTCGTGGTCCTGCGGCATCGGCGTGATCTGATCGATGTCGGCGTCCTTCGGATCGGTCGCGACCGGGTACTTGTAGTGGTTGTGGCAAGTGAGCGACCGCCACACTTGCTGCGCCTCGTTGACCCTCCGCGCGTCGTTCAGCGCGTGGCCGAGGAAGTAGTAGATGCCCGCGAGCTCGTTGTAGTTGGGGAACTCGTGGATGACGCGCTTGTAGAGCGCGATCGCCGGCTTGAGCGTGATCGCGAGGTCGACGTTCGGATCTTCCTCGCCGCGCGCACGTTCCTCGTAGAGCGCGGCGAGCCGGTACATGGCGTCCGGCGTCTCCTGGGGCTGCGCGTTCGGCCCGCTGTACTTGGCGATGAAGTCCTCGAGCCGCTTGATGGCCGTCTCGCGCGCCTTCTTGAGCTCGTCCTTCTCGATGCCGATCTCGCGGTCCAGCCCGCCGAGGATCGACTTCTTCTTCTCCTCGTAGTGGAGCGTGATGATCGTGGTGATCGTGTCCTTGTAGTCGTGGGCGCCCTTCTCGTACGCCTCGGCCTCCTGGCGCATCGCCTCGTAAGCGGCGAGCTGCTCGGGAGTCGGCGCCGGGAGCGGCGGAGCGTGGGGCTTCGCCGTGGGGGTGGGCACTGCAGGGAGGGCGCTCGTGTCCGTGCTCGCGGGAGCGGTCGTTCCGCCGTCGGCGCTCGTCGTCGCCGCCGTCGTGGTTCCGCCGTCTCCTGCGGCCGACGTCGACGTCGATGCGCTCGATGCAGCGCCGACCGACGACGACGCACCCGCGTCGCCCTTGGCTCCTGCGTCCGCTCCGCCCTTCGCGCCTCCGTGCGGCTGGGCGGCGACGCTGACGGTGAACACCAAGGAGACCACGCCCGCGACGGTCGCGATCGCGCTCGGCCACCTCACTGCCATCGAAGCTCGCCTCGCCATCGTGCTCCTCGAGTTACTCAAGCGACTCACTGTTGTGGTTTGCTCGACTGCCCGGGTTCGACCCCGTCGTCGCGGACTTCCTTGAGCTCCTCGTCGAGGAGTTGCTCCTGGCGCGCGCGCTCCGACTGCAGGCTGTGCACGCGGTCGAGCTCCTCCTCGCGCACCTCCCAGGCCTGCTCGGTCACCCCGACGTCGGCGCGCAGCACGATGCCCCGAAGCTTGTCGCGCACGAGGCCGAAGTTGCGCTGGGCGACCCGACCGACGAGATCGCGCGCCTCGTTGTCGTATCCGTCGAGCGTCACCTGATACTTCGCGATGTTGCCCCGCTCGGAGTCGATCTTGGCCTGCAGGGCGCCGGCCTTCTCGGCCACCTGAGCCTCGAGCTGCTGGAATGCGGCGAGGAGCTGCGCCTCGTACTGACGCGCCTGCGCGAGCACCGCCCCCGCCTGCCCGGCGAGCTGCTGCGCGCCGCTGCCGCCCGCGCCCCCGGAGGCCAGCTGCACCTCGCGCTCGAGTGCGTCCCGGAACTGGTCCCGTGCGAGCGCGTCGTTCTGGTAGCGCGAGTCGCCCAGGCCGATCTGCGCGCGTCCCACCTCGATCTGGCGGCGCAGGTCGGAGATCTCGTCCTGGTACTTCTTGAGATCGTGCTCGTTCGCGTCGAGCTCCGCCTGGAACCGCTGCATGCTGACCGGATCGCGCGCGACCCCCTGCTGCGGGCCGTCGGCGAGCATGCGACGCAGACCGTTGACGCTCGCCTGCAGCGAGTCCACCTCGTGGGAACGCTGCGTGAGCGACTGCGACAGCGTGTTCCACTGCGTGAGGCCCTGCTGGTCGCGCGTCGCGAAGTCGGCAGGTTCGATCGGCAGCCCCTCGATCGTCGACATGAGCGCGCGCCGCTGCTCGCGTACCTGCCCCATCTCGCCACCGAGAGAGCTCGGCTCCACACCGTCCAGACCATGGGCGATCTTCAGCCGCGCACGCGAGATGCGGTTCAGCAGCGCCAGCGCCGCCTCCTCGCCCGCCGCGAGGTCGGGGAACGCCCGGACGCGGTTGGAAGCGCCGGTCATCGCCGTCAGCTTGTCGACGAGCAGGTTCGACTGCCTGATGAGCGTCTTGCACTCGTTGATGTCGTCGATGACCGCGAACGCCGCCGGCCCGTCCTCCGCCTCGCGCGCCCAGCGAATGGCGATCGGCGGCAGCGCGTCGTTCTGGTCGAGCAGGTCGAGCTGCTGCTGCGCGAGCTTGTCGTAGTAGACGGCGACGTCCTTCGTCGAATCGAGGAACGACTCGACCTTCGCCCTCATCGGCTCGTACTGCGCCAGCACGTTCTGGTAGAGCTGAAGCGCCCGGTCGAACGCCCCCGCGCGCAGCAGCAGGTCGGCGCGGAGCAGCGTCCCGTCGCCGATGTACTGGCTGTTCGGGTCGCTCACCATGAGCACCTCGAGGGCGCGGTCGGCGCGCTGCACGTCGCCGAGGCGCACGTACACCCAGGCGAGCTCGTAGAGCATCGTGTCGAACTCGGGGCTGCTCCGGTCGACCTTCGCGTACGCCTCGGCGGCCTGCTGGTACTGCTCCATCTCGTAGAAGAGGCGGCCGATGGCCATCCACGCGAGGTCGATGACGTGCTGGTGCTCGGGCGTGTCCGGCGGCAGGACCGTCACCGCGCGGAACGCCTCGATGGCGGGCTTGTAGTTGACCACCGCGCCCTTGGCCGGCGCGCCGGTCCGCGCGATCTTCAGCGACACGAGGCCCTGGAAGTAGCGGGCCTGGTGCGTGTACGGCGTGCCGTTGGCCACCTGCCCGAACGCGCTCTGCGCGTCGTTGAAGGAGCTCTGGTGGTAGTAGGCCTTGCCCTTGGCGTAGAGCAGCCCCGCGTCGATCTGGGAGGGCGGCACCTGGTTGAACTTCTCGAAGATGGGCGCCAGCGTCTCGGGCGGATCGTTCAGACGCACCGCGACGTCCACGAGCCGCGCGAGCGAACGGCCGAAGTACGTCTGGAACCGCGGCTCGTTCCCCTGATCGACGAGCGACTTGTAGTCGCGCCGCGCCGACAGGTAGTCGTGCATCGCGTAGTACGTCTCGCCCCGCAGCCAGAGCGCATCCGGGTAGCTCGGCGTGTTCGGGAACTCCTCCATGATCTCGCTGAGGACGACGATCGCGCGCTGGTAGTCGTTCATCCGGTACAGCAGCTCGCCGTTGGCCAGCCGCTGCTCGGGCGTCAGCCGCTCGCTCTTGGCGCGGTCGACCGCCGACTGCACGTTGGCCATGTTGCGGCCGACGTACGTCAGATCGCTCTGCGCCGCCGCAGTCGCGTCGTCGGCACGCGCGTCGCGAGCGAGGCCCCACGAGAGAAGGGCGACGCTCGTGACTACGGCGCCGAAGCGCCAGGTTCTCACTTCTTGCCTCCCCCGATCGAAATGCTGCCCGAGACCGACGCGTTACCCGGCGCACCCGGCGCGTTCTGCGCGCCGGGCGCGGGCGCCGCCGAGACGGCGCCGCCGCCCAGCGGTTGCAACGTCTCCTTCCACTCGATGGCGGGACGCTGCTCGAGAGGAGTCGTGACGCCGCCCTTCTCGAAGGAGGTGGCCGTCACCGTGATCGTCTTGCCCTCGACCGCGGTGAACGCGTGGCTCGACTTCACCTCGAACTTGTAACCGCGGAGGTAGGAGAAGACGCCGTACCCGTTGCCCTGGAAGGTGAGCGCCACCTGGATCGTGTGATCGCCCGGCGGCACCGAGCCGCTGTAGATCGGGATGTCCTTCTGGTCCGCCAGCGCGCCGCTGTCGTCCTGCCGGTTGTACTGGACCTGACCGTCGATGACGAAGAGCGCGCGCGTCAGCTGGAACGCGCTCGACATCTCGTTCTTGTACTCGACCTCGGAGCGCGATCCCGCGGCGCCGCCGCCGATGATCGTATCGCTGAGGAGGGCGAGGCGCGTGTGGCTGCGGCGAATCTGGTCCTTCAGCTCGTCCACGCGCTGCTCGAGATCGCGCAGGCGCACGGCGTACGTCGCGCCGTTCATGCCCTGGTCCGAGCTCCCCGCAGGCGCCGCGGCGGCTGCGGAAGAAGAGGAGGCAGGCGCCGGGGCCGCCGCTGCGCTCGCCGACGGAGCCGCCGCAGGGGCCGAAGCTGCCGGCGCGGCCGACGCAGCGACCGCCGCCGAGGCACTCGCGGCGCCAGCTCCCTTTGCGCCACCCTTCCCGCCCGCGGGTTGCTGCGCATAAGCGACGAGCGAGTAGGCGGCCACAGGCAGCGCCATGGCGAGAACCATTGTCAGTCGACGTCGCATGCGGGCGCCTCTTCTTCCTTCTCTTCGGGAAAAGCTCTATCGCCTGCCGGCAGGCGGCGGCGCACTGAGTGTATGTTCGTGAGGGACGCCTTGGCAACAGCGGGACGCAGGGCGCGAGGCGGGCGAAAGCGCAGAGCTCTCGCGAACCTAGACGAGACGGGGGCCCACCCGAGGCCCCCAGTGGCGAGCTTCCGTCCAGACGCTGGATGAGCGAAGATCGAAGGGCCTCGCTGGCGCGTCGAAGGACCCAAGGGTTTTCGGAGTACACCCATGGCCACCGCGCGTCGTCAGGTCTCTCACTGCAAGCCGCTGCGCCCCCGACCGTTCTGGAGCCATGTCCTCCCCCCGTACCGACCCGACGACCGACGAATCGCTGATGATCCGATTCCAGTCGGGGGACCGGGCGGCGTTCACGGTCCTCGTGCGCCGGCACCAGGGGCCGCTGTTCAATTTCGCGCTGCGCTATCTCCGGAGCTCGCCGGTGGCCGAGGAGGTGGTGCAGGACGCCTTCGTCCGCGTGGTGCAGAACGCGGCCGAGTTCAAGCACGAGGCGCGCTTCAGCACGTGGCTCTACACGATCGCGCGCAACCTCTGCATCGACCAGACGCGAAAGCGCGCGCTCCGGCGGCACCCGTCGCTCGACGAGCCGAAGAAGGCGGAGGAGGGTGAGGGCCCGACGCTGGGCGAGCAGACGGCCGACGGCAAGGCGAGCGTCGAGCGCGCCGTCGTGTCGCTCGAGATACGCGAGCGCGTGGCGAAGGCCATCGACGCGCTCCCGGAAGAGCAACGCGAGGTCTTCCTGATGCGAGAGGTGTCGAACTTGCCCTTCAAGGAGATTGCCGAGATCGTGGGCGTCTCGGAGAACACGGTGAAGAGTCGGATGCGCTATGCGCTCGAGCGCCTGCAGGAGGCGCTCTGTGAATTCGAGGAGTATGCCCGCGCGCTGAGGTAGCGGGACCTGACGATCATGGACTGCGAGAAGTTCGAATCCGCGATGATGGATGAGCTTTACGGCGAGCTCGACGAGGTGACGAGCGCCGCGGTGAAGCGTCATGTCGCGGGTTGCGCGCGATGCGCGGCCCTCATCGAGGGACTGCGGGCGACGCGCAGAGTGGCCGCCGTGCCGCCCGTCGAGTTGCCGCCTGGGCTGGAGGACAAGATCCTGGCGGCGACGCGCGAGGCCGGGAAGGTGGTGCCGCTGCGTCGACGCGTGGCGCGCGGGATCTCCCTCGCCGGAAGCTGGGCCATGCGGCCGCAGACGGCGATGGCCGCCGTGTTCCTGGTGATGATCGGCACGAGCGTCCTGCTCCTGCGGGGCAAGTCCTCACGCGCCCCCGCGAGCAGCGACGTCATCGTCACCGAGCAAGGCTCGCCTGCGCCGGAGCCGGTGGCGTCTGCCACGACGGCGATGCCGATGGCGCCCGCTGCGTCCTACGCCGTCGGTGCGGCGGTGGGTTCCGTCGCAGTCGCGCGCAGCGAGCCGGCGCGCGACGAGGCAGCGCCGGCCCGCCCGCCCGTGGCACACGCGACTCCACCGCCTTCACCACTGGCTCAGGGCCTGGCGCCGAAGGACGACAGCGACGGGATCGCCGACAGCGTGTCCGGCTTCGCCGGACCGGCGCCGACGACGGCGTCGCAGAGCGCCCTGGGCGGCGCGGGGGGCGCGGACATGACTCGCAACGCGACCGCGAAGAAGAGCACGTCGGCCTTCGATACGGCGGTGCAGTCGTTCCAGTCGGGGCGCTACGCGGAGGCGCAGAAGGCGTTCGAAGCCCTCGCGCCGTCCGATCCGAACGCGGAGCTGTGGGCGGCGCGCTCGGTGCGCGAAGGACAGGGCTGCCGCGCCGCACTGGTTCGCTTCGACAAGGTGGCGCGACGCGCGGCCGGTGGTCCGGTGGGCTGGGATGCTCTGCTCGAAGGAGCGCTCTGCTATCGCGCCATCGGCGACTTCAACAACGCGCGCTCGCGCCTCACGGCGCTGCTCGGAGTCGATTCGCACAAGGACCGCGCGCAAGCGGAGCTCGATCGGATCAACCAGATGCAGCAAGGTCATGGCGGCGGCGGGGGCGTCTCGGCGCCTGCAGCGAGGGCCGCCCCGGCTCCGGCGGCGCCGGCACCGCCGCCGGCAAAGCCTCCCGCCACCGCGGTGGACCAGTCGTACTGAGACCATGAAGACGCAGGACGTCCTCCGAACCTGGGCAGACAAGGACCGCGCGCGTGCGGTGCTGCCGGCCGATCGCGAGATCGTCGAGGCGTCCGAGTCGCCGCGCGCCCTCATCGTGGAGCTGGCGATCGCGGGAGGCCCCGAGGACGAGCTCTACGACGCGTGCCTGATGTGGGGCCGGCTGGTGGGACAGCGCGGCGGCTCGCCCACGTTCGCGTCGTCGTCGCTGGATCACGCCGCGGAGGCGCTGGGCGCGGGCTCGGCTCCCTGGCTGGCCGCCGCGCGCGCTGCAGTCGCGGAGGGATTCGTCGCCGCGATGGTCGAAGACGCGAGGGACGAGGCCGTGCGGTCGTGGGAGTACCCGAATTGCGTGGTGCCGCTCGGCGAGGCCGCGCTGGCGATCGCCGCGGGGCATCCGTCGGACGACGAGGAGGTGCTCGCGGCGTGGGCGGCGCGCGTCGCCAAGGCTGCGGCCATGTCCGGTGTGCGGCGCGCCGTCGTGGCGGGGGGCGAGAGAGCGCGCGCGGCGCTCCTCGACGCGCTCGGGCTCGTGGGCATCGAGGTGCACGCGCCACCGAAGCCTCGGTCCGGGTGAATGGGCGCGCGGCGGGCTCTGGGCATCGTCGCAGTACTGGCGGGCGTCGCGTGCGGGTCGCACGCGGACCCGGGTGTGCGCGTCGGCATCGGTCCTTCTCTCGTCTTCCCCCGGGGGCTCCTGCAATCGGTCGCGCGCGTCGTGGTGCGCGAGTACTACGCGGGTCCGGCCGCGTGCGATCCCGCGAGCGGCGTGGTGACCGGCGCCGGATCACCGGACGCGACGACGACGCTGTCGCAGTCCGGCTGCACCGGCGGCGCCGTCTGGTGCGGCAGCATGCAGGTGACGACGTCGAGCGCCTCGCGCATCTTCGCGGCGGAGGCGGACGACGCCGGCGGGAGCGCCGTCGCCGTCGGCTGCACCGAGGCGGCGGTGGCGCAGCAGACGCTGCCCCTGACCATCGCGATGAGGCGCGTCGTGCCCATGGCCGTGTGCGGCAACGGCACCGTGGAGCCCACCGAGCAGTGCGATCCCCCCGGGAGCACGGGCGATCTCGTGTGCGACGCGAGCTGCCACACGAAGGAGGAGCTGCTCTCGGCGGTCAACACGCAGTCCGGCTTCCCGGCTCCGGCCAGCGGCGGGGCGAGCGCGCGTGCCGACACGGCGCTCGCGTGGCCGGCGAAGGCATCGCTGCTCGCCCTCTGGGACGACCAGACGCACCCGCCGGACCAGCACGTCGGCCTGCGCTTGCTCGGAAGCGACATGAACGCGCTCCCGAGCGGAGCCGCGCCCGCGCTCGCGGGAGGGAGCATCTGGCTGACGGCGGGCACGTTTCCCTCGGCGCCCGACCCCGGCAACCAGCAGTACCCGGCGGCAGCCGCGGATTCCGCGGGTACTTACGTCGTCTTCGGCGACGACCTGTGCGGCTCGAGCTCCAGCGCGAGCTTCGACGTGTGCCTGCGCGTCCTCGACCCGAACCTGTCGGACGTCGGCACGCTCGTCGTCAACGGCAGCGGCGGCGCGGGCGAATCGGGCGTGCAGACGCACCCGGCCATCGCGCTCGGCACCGGCGAGACCGCGTACGTCGCCTGGCAGAGCGCACCGCAGGTGGGACCCGGCCAGATCGTCGGGCGCACGGTGAACCTCTCGACGATGTCCCTCGGCGCGCAGGTCGTCCTCAGCACCGGCGCGTCCAACGCGCTGCCGAGCGTCGCGGCGCTGCCCTCCGGATGGGTCGTCGCGTGGCAGAGCGACGCCGGCGTGCTCGTCGCCACGGTCGACGCCACGGGGAAGCCGGCCGGCTCGCCGGCGACGGTCAGCGCAGGGCACAACGGCGTGCAGGACCACGCGACCGTCGCCTCGATCGGCGGCGGCGACGGACGCTACGCCGTCGCATGGGCCGACCACGGGCAGAACGGCGCGGACGTCGTCGTGCAACGCTTCGACGCGTCCGGCCACGCCGTCCCGGGCGACTCGACGACCCCCATCAACAATCTCGTGGCGAGTGGCGACCAGATCACGCCGGCGATCGCCGGCAGCGCCGACAGCGCCTTCTTCGCCGTCGCCTGGCTCGACGCGCCGAGCGGCACCGTGCGCGCGCGCCTGCTGGACGGCTCGTCGGGGTTCGACTTCAACAACGTGACCGGGCAGAACGACGAGTTCCCGGTGAGCCTCGCCCCGGGTCACACCCGCGCGGCCCCCGTCGTCGCCATCGGCGGCTCCGGCCCGTACATCGCGTTCGCCTGGCAGGACCAGACGTCCGGTGCGCCGGGCATCTACGGCCGCCGCTTCCCGCTGCCGCCCTGAGGATCCCCCCTCAGTCGCGGACGTAGGCGATCGTGCGGATCACCTCGACCAGGCGCTCCCGGTCGTCCGGCCGCAGGTTCACGAAGCGCACTCCCATGCCGGGATTCGGGTTGTCCCCGTTCGGCCGGACGGCGTTGATCCACGCGACCTCGCCGTGCAGCTTGAACGGCTCGTACCCCGGCGGGGCGAAGGACATGACGAGCGTCGTGCCCACCGTCAGCGGGTCGGTCGTCTTCACGAAGATGCCCATCGCGCTGATGTTCGCGATCGACGCGTAGAGGAACGTGTCGTCCGCCACGCAGTCGACGGACCACTCGACGTCGAAGCGGTCGTGGCTCCTGCGGTCGTCCCGGCGCGGCATCGGGTCCGGCGCCTCGAGGACCGCGGCTGCGGGGCCCTTGTGATTCTTGCTCGTCGTGCCCATCGTCGCCCTCCCAGAGGCGTGGGCGCCGCAACGCGTCTACTGCACGCGCAGCGGGCCTCCGTTGACTCGGTTGTCGCCGTCGTTCGGTCCGCTCTTTACCTTGAGCCGCGTATCTCCCACGAACAAGCCGAAGTAAAGGGTGTACGAGCCAGGCGTGAAGTTCGGTTCGAGCTTGAACTCGTGGTCGTCGACCAGCATGTCCCCCGGCAGCCACAGGTTCATCGCGTACTTGCCGTTCATCACCTTGTGATCGCCGTTGTGCCTCCGGTGGAAGCCGTCGATGTGAATGAAGGCTTCCCACTCCGTCGTCACGGGTGCAAGCACCTTGTAGTAGGTCTTGAGGTGATAAGTGCGGCCGGGCGCGATCGCGTCGACTTTCCGGCCCGAATCGTCGAGCAGGTCGACGCCGAGGACCTGCAGCTTGTCGTCCATGTTCACGTCGAGGGGCCGCTGCGGCGAGGGCGGTGACGTGAGGACGATGCCGTCCAGCGGGTTGTCGTTCTTCTGCCCGGCGCCGAGCACCGACGAGGCCAGGAGGATCTGGCTCGATCGGGCGTCGAGGATGGGCAGGTTGCCCTTGGGCTCGGGCGCGTGCTCGCGCCACAGCTGGTTGAGCTTCGGCAGCTCCTCGGACTTCATCGCGAGGCAGCGCTTCTCCCCTCCCCCTCCGACCAGCCAGTTGTACGCGCTCTGCGCGTCGTTGAGCGTCTGCGGCTGCCCACCCGCGTAGTACGCCGCCGTGCGTCCGCCGACGCCGAGCAGCGCGAGAGGCGAGCCCTGGCACACGTGGCGGTAGCTCTCGAACACTTCCTTCGGCGACAGCTGGTTGGCGAGCGCCGGGTAGTAGGAGAAGCAGAGGACGAAGCCGACGACCGCGCCGCCCACGGCGAGCCCCGGAGCCCGGTGGCGCAGCGTGTCGCCGAGGATCCCCATCGCCAGGAAGGCGCCGACGCCCGACGGCACCGCGAGCAGCAGCGCCACGTACCACTTGAGGCCGAAGACGTGCCACGCGAGCACCCCGACCGACAGGGGGATCGCGAGCACCATCAGCGGCGCAAGGACCACCAGCGAGACCCACCACTCCTGCTTGTCCACCGGCGCGCTCTTGTCCTCCGGCACCAGCCGGCCGAAGAGGTCCTCGAACGGCTGGAAGCCGCGCGTGAGGGACGCCTTGGACAGGGGGTTCGAGCGCCCGAAGGCCCAGAGCCACATGTCGGCGGCGAAGAGGATCGCCAGGATCGCGCCGAGCGGGACGAACGCGACGACCCACCACGCGTTGAGCACCCAGTCGCGGATGTTCGAGGACATCTGCGGCATCCAGTGCGCGTGCATCCGCGAGCCGACGAACACGAAGAGACCGGCGAGCGAGGCGCCGGCGATCGTCGCGAAGAACACGAGCGCCAGCATCCCGTCGTACGCCTCGCGCAGCGTGCGGATCACCTTCACGTAGTTCCCCGGGTCGAACGGGGTGCGCTCGGCGTCGCGCTCGAGCCAAGTGATGAAGGCGCAGAGGGCGAAGCCGCCGAGGACGACCCACCACAGGTCCAGCGCGCGGTCCTTGAAGCTCTCGGGGAAGGTCGCGCCGGCGATGCCGAAGGCCTGGTACGCCTTCTCCGGCAGCTCGTGGAAGTCGTGGTGGAGCACCGCCGCGAGGACCAGCGTGCCCAGCCCGATCGCGATCGACGCGTGCGCGCCGCGTTCGAAGTCGCGGATGGCCACCGCGCAGGCGACGGCGCAGAGGGCCGGGCCCGTGAAGGCCACGAGGTCGGTGCGCGCCGCGAGGTATCCGTGCGCCGTCAGCGCCACCGCCGCCCCGACGAGCACCGCCACGCGTCCGAGCCCCTCGCGCTCGCCGGCGGCTCCCGTCCGACCCGGCGGGGCGATGAGCAGTCGGCCGAAGGCGAAGGGCAGGAACGCGCTCCACGGTGCGAGCGCGTGGCCGATGGCGGCGATGTAGAAGTCGAACGTCGGGTACTTGCCCGGCACGTGCAGCAGCGAGCCGACCCAGAGGTTCAGGTCCTTCGCGTCGCCCGGCTGCGCGATGACGCGCGCGGCGAGCACAGCGACCGCCGCCCCGCCCACGAGCGACACGATGCCGACGACGTCGCCCGCGACGTCCGGCATCCGCTTGGCTCCGAGGCGCGACACCGCCCACGCGAGCCCCACCGCGAGGAGCGGCACGCCGATCCCGAGCAGCCCGCCGCGGCTCTCGAAGCCGACGAACAGGCCGACGAGCGCCATGGCGAGCCACTTGATGCGCTGGAGGAACGGCGTCGGCCCCTCATCGTCGCGATCGAAGGCGGCGACGGCCAGGCCGCCGAAGGCCATCGCGAGCCCCGCCATGGTGCACACGTCCCCGAGCATCGAGCGCGCCTGCACGAAGTAGAGCGGCGTCGTGCTCAGGACGACAGAGGTGTAGAGCGCGGTGCGCCGGTCGAACAGGCGCGCGACGAACGCGTACGTCGCGAGCACGCCGAGGACGCCCCACAGGGCCAGCGGCAGGCGGCCGGCCCACTCGTGCAGTCCGAACAGCTTGAACCCGAGCGCGATCGACGAGAACGGCAGCTGCGGGCGCCCCAGGTCGTTGAGGTGGGGCAGCGAGTTGTCCGCCCCCTGCAGCACGAGGCCCCCTGCCCCGTACAGGTTGATGGCGAGGCGGCGTGAGAGCTCCGCGACGTTCAGCTCGTAGGGGTCCCACAGGCCACTCTTGGTCAGCGGCGGCAGCACGAGGAAGAGGAGCGCCGGCACCGCCGCCGCGGCGGCCAGGGGCGCCCAGCGCGGCCACACGAACCCGGAGGAGGGCTTGTCGGGGGAATCGGCCATGGGCGGCGCGGAGACTAGTTCGAGGCTCCGGGGCGGCGCAACCGCCGCATGCTACAAGCCGCGCGCACGAGGCATCAGCGCGTGACCCGTTCCGGTCGAGTCGCCATCGTGGGCCGCCCCAACGTGGGCAAGAGCACGCTGCTCAACGCGCTGCTGGGGGAGCCCATCGCCATCACGAGCCCCCACCCGCAGACCACGCGGGACGCCGTGCGGGGGGTGCTCACGGTCGAGGACACGCAGTACGTCTTCGTCGACACGCCCGGGCTCCACGAGCCGCGGTCGCGCCTGGGCCACCGCATGAACGACCTGGCGCGAGAGGAAGCGCGCGAGGCGGACGCGCTGGTGCTCGTGGTCGAACCGAAGTCCGACGAGCGCGACCGGGCGCTCGCGGCAGAGCTGCCGAAGCTGCCGACGGTGCTCGCCATCAACAAGGTGGACACCGTGAAGGACAAGACGAAGCTCCTGCCGCTCCTGGCCGAGTACGGCGCGGCGAGCGGCTTCGCGGCGGTCGTCCCCATCAGCGGGCGGCGCGCCGACGGGGTCGACCGGTTGCTCGCCGAGGTGCGCACGCTCTTGCCGGAGCAGCCGTTCCTCTTCGAGGCGGACACCCTGTCCGACCAGCCGACGCGCTTCTTCGTGGCGGAGCTCGTGCGCGAGCAGATCCTCGCGCACACGCGGCAGGAGGTGCCCCACGGCGTCGCCGTCGTCGTCGAGCGGTTCGACGAGGGCGGGCGCGTCGTGCAGATCGAGCTCGCGATCCACGTGGCGCGCGAGTCGCACAAGGGGATCCTCGTGGGCGCGCGCGGGGCGATGCTCAAGCGCATCGGCACGGCGGCGCGGGCGCGCGTCGAGCAGATGCTCGGGCGCCAGGTGAACCTGAAGCTGTGGGTGCGCGCGACCCCCGACTGGATGAACGATCCTGCAAAGCTGCGCGACCTGGGGTACGGGACCTGACATGGCGAAGCACCACCCCACCGTCGCGCGTGGCGCGCTGCCCGGGGGCTCGGGCGGCACGCCCATCGTCGCCATCGTCGGGCGGCCCAACGTGGGCAAGTCGACGCTCTTCAACCGGCTCGCGCGCGCGCGCATCGCCATCGTCCACGACGAGCCGGGCGTCACACGCGACCGCAAGTACGCCGACACGAGCGCCTTCGGGCGGCGCTACACGCTGGTGGACACCGGCGGGTTCGACCCCGAGGACGTGGACCCGATGAAGGCGGGGATCGCCAGCCACGTGCGCGCGGCCATCGAGGAGGCCGACGCCATCGTGTTCGTGACAGACGCGACGACGGGGCCGAACGCCGCCGATCGCGCCGCGGTGAAGCTCCTGCGCACGAGCGGCAAGCCCGTGTTCTACGCGGCGAACAAGGCCGACTCGCCGCACGCCGACGCCGAAGCGTTCGAGCTCTACCGGCTCGGCGTGGACAAGGTGTACCCCGTGAGCGCGCTGCACGGCCGCGGCATCGCGGACCTCGAGTCGGCGGTGCTCGAGTCCATCCCGGAGGCGGAGCCCGAGGAGGTGGACGACGGGCGCGGGCCGCCGCGCATCGCGCTCATCGGGCGGCCGAACGCCGGCAAGTCGAGCCTCCTCAACCGGGTGCTCGGCGAGGACCGAGTGCTCGTCGACGCGCGGCCGGGCACGACGCGCGACGCGATCGACGCGCTCGTGGAGCGCGGGGACAAGCGGTACGTGTTCATCGACACGGCGGGCATCCGGCGCAAGGCGAAGGTCGCCAAGGAGGGCAGCGCCGTCGAGTCGCTGAGCGTGCTGTCGGCCATCCGCGCCATCGAGCGGGCACACGTCGTCGTCATGCTGTGCGACGCGGCCGAGGGCGTGGCCGAGCAGGACGCGAAGATCCTCGGGCTCGCCGAGGAGCGCGGGCGCGCGATGGTCCTCGCGCTGAACAAGAGCGACCTGCTCGACAAGAAGGGGTTCGCGAAGGCCGAGGAGAACGCGCGCGAGAAGCTGAGCTTCACCCCCTACGTGCCGGTCGTGCGCATCAGCGCCAAGACGGGCCGGGGCGTGCCGGAGCTCTTCGAGACGATCGACCGCGTGCGCGAGGCGTTCTTCAAGCGCGTGCCGACGGGCGAGCTCAATCGGTTCTTCGAGACGGTGCTCGACACGCATCCGCCGCCGACGATGGGCGGCCGGGCGCCGCGCCTCTACTACGTGACGCAGGCGGAGGCCGCGCCGCCTACCTTCGTCGCCATGACGAACGCGCCCGACTCGATTCACTTCTCGTACAGGCGGTACGTGCTCAACCAGCTGCGCAAGCACTTCGGGTTCGAGGGGGTGCCGGTGCGCGTGCACTACAAGGCGAAGCGCAAGAGAGACGCGTAGAGACGCGGCGGCGCGGAAGGGGGGCGGCGCCGGGCACGTATGATGGGGGGACATGCGTCCCTTCTTCCCTCTCGCGCTGTCCGTCGTCCTCGTGGCTGCCTGCAGCGGGGCATCCGGAGGCACGGGCGTCGGCTCGGGGGCGGACGGTGGCGAGGCAGGGTCGGGGTCGGGTTCGGGTTCGGGGTCGGGGTCGGGGTCGGGGTCCGGGTCGGGGTCGGGCAGTGGCAGCGCGAGCAGCAGCGGCGGCGGCTCCGGGGGAAGCAGCGGGAGTAGCTCGGGGAGCAGCTCCGGCGGCGGGTCGGGCGGCAGCAGTGGAAGCAGCTCCGGCAGCAGCAGCGGTGGCGGCTCGGGGAGCAGCAGCGGCGGCACGTGCATGCCGTTCTGCGGATCGGCCGTCTGCGGCGACGACGGGTGCGGCGGCTCCTGCGGGACGTGCCCCTCGGGCTACACGTGCGTCATCAACGGCACGTGCCAGGAAAACCCCGGCAGCGTCTGCGGCAACGCGACGTGCGGCGACGCGGCCTCGTGCTGCCACTGCAACGGCCAGCCCATCTGCTACGCGCTTCCCCCGGGCTCCACGTGCGCCGATCTCGGCTCCGGCTGCAACTAGTGCCGCCGAGACACACGAATCGGCGACTGGCGCGCTGGAAAACCCACCCCAGAGACTCTTCTGGCGGCGTGGCGGGTGGCGACCTGGCGTTTCTCTTCGATGTTCAGAGAACCCGCCGCTGACCGGTGTCGCAGTTCCGCCGACCGCGGTGACAGGTCGCGCGACCGTGGTCGCAGCTCGCGCGCTCGCGGTAGCGCCTCGCCCGACCGCGGTAGCAGCTCACTCGACCGCGGTAGCGCCTCGCCCGACCGCAGTAGCGCCTCGCTCGACCGCGGTAGCAGCTCGCGCGACCGTGGTCGCAGTTCACTCGACCGAGGGATCGTCGATTGCGACCGCGGTAGCGACGAGCGATCAGGAGCGCGCGACGACTGCCCCGCCGGTCAGCAGCGTCTCTCCCAGCCCCGCGAGGCTCGCGATGTCGTGCACGTCGGCCGGTAGCTCGGGGACGCGCACGATGGGCACCTTGCCGCCGGCGCGCTCGTCGAGCGCGCGCACATGGTGCGCGTCCAGGGCCGCGAGGCGGACCGCATCGGCATGAGCGTGGACGATGCGACCGGGGGCGTCCTCCTCGAGCTTCAGCCCGTGCGCTGCGACGGCTGCGGCCGCATCCCGCTCCGCCGGCGGAGGCTCGGCGTGCGGCGGGGGAAGCCGGAAGCGGTTGACGACGAAGGCGCCGCGCGGCATCCGCGCCTGGTCCAGGCGCTCGCTGAAGAAGAGGACCTCCTGGATGCTCATGGGCGCCGGGCTCGTGACGAGCACGAAGGTCACTTCGGGGGATCGCAGCGACTCCTCGACGATCTTCGCGCGCTGCTTGAAGCCGCCGAACAGGTCGTTGAGCTCCGAGATGAACTCGGCCATCGCCGCGAGGAAGCCGCCGCCGG
The DNA here is from genome assembly GCA_035499695.1 of Polyangiaceae bacterium. GTDB lineage: Bacteria > Myxococcota_A > Polyangia > Polyangiales > Polyangiaceae > Palsa-1150. Next base: position 12,541 of record DATJYG010000593.1, on the reverse strand, counting down.
TGATCCTCCCCAGGCCTCTCAGCACCACGGCCGCCGAGCGGGCCAGCAGGTTCAGCGACAGCTTGCCGGTCGACTCGAACGCCTGCACGAACCAGCGCATCGCGGCCGAGTCGATCGCGTCGGCGAGCCGCTCGGGCGCGTCGAGGAAGTCGAGCGCATTCGCCGTCGGCGGGGTGTCCAGGATGATGAGGTCGAAGCGCGGGTCGCTCTGGACTGCGACGAGCTTCTCCATCGCCATGTACTCCTGCGTGCCCGCGAGCGACGTCGAGACGTACTGGTAGAGCCGGTTGGCCAGCAGCTTCTGCGCGCGCTCGGGGGTCGACGAGTGCTTGACCACGAGCTCGTCGAAGGTGCGCTTCGTGTCGAGCATCATCGCGGTGAGCGACCCCTTCAGGGGCACACCGGCCTGCGCGAAGCGCTCAGGCGCGATCGCCTGCTCCTCCGCCGACATCGTCTCGAGCCCCAGCGACTCGGCCAGCCGCCTGGCCGGGTCGATCGTCAGGCACAGCACACGCTTCCCGCGTCGCGCCGCGGCGACGCCCAGCGCCGCGGCGGTGGTCGTCTTGCCGACCCCTCCCGCTCCGACCGCGATGAGGACGCGGCGCGACATGACGAGGTCCGCCAGCGTCTCGGGCACGGCAGTCCGAGATAGCACAAACGCGGGTCTGGTTGCCGCCCACTCGAGCGGCGCCGTCGGCCCGGCACTGACCCGTCAGGCGCGGATCCTCAGGACGACTCGTACCCCTCGTACTCGCCGTCGGCGAGGTTGTCGAAGCGCGTGTACTGCGCGTCGAACCGCACGCGCACCGTGTCGGTCGGGCCGTTGCGCTGCTTGGCGACGATGAGCTCCGCCACGTTCCGGTCGGCCGTTTCTTTGTTGTAGTAGTCGTCGCGGTAGATGAAGCAGATGTTGTCCGCGTCCTGCTCGATGGCTCCGGACTCGCGCAGGTCCGAGAGCTGCGGGCGCTTGCCCTTCTCGCTGCGCGTCTCGACGGCGCGGTTGAGCTGACTGAGGGCGATGACCGGGAGGCTCAGCTCCTTGGCGAGCTGCTTCAGGCCGCGCGAGATCTCGCTGATCTCCTGCTCGCGCGACGCCGCCCCTTCCCTGCCCCTCATGAGCTGCAGGTAGTCGACCACGACGAGGCCGATGCGCTTCTTCTTCTCGCCCTTCTCGTCCTTCTGGTCGAACTCGGCCTGGAGGCGCCGGACCTTGGAGCGCAGGTCGAGGATGCCGAGGGCCGGCGAGTCGTCGACCCAGATGTTGAGCCCCGCCATGCGCCCGGCGGACTGCGTGAGCTTCTCCCAGTCGGTCTTGGTGAGCATGCCGGTGCGCACCTTGCCCACCTCCACGCGCGCCTCGGAGCAGAGCATGCGGTGGACGATCTGCTCGCGGGGCATTTCCAGGGAGAACACGACGACGCCGCAGCCCGGCTCCATCCAGCGCTCGTTCGGGTCGTGCGCGCTCACGAGCTCCTGCGGGCTCGCCACGTTGGTCGCCATGTTGAGGACGAGGCTCGTCTTGCCCATGCCGGGGCGCGCCGCGACGATCGTCAGCTCTCCGTCGTGCAGGCCGCTCGTGATGCGGTCGTAGCGGTCGAACCCCGTCGGGATCCCCGTGATGCGCGCGCCGCGCGCGTTGGCCTTCGCGATGCGGTCGAAGACGTCGTGCAGCGCGTTCTTCAGCGGCCACACGGTGCTGGCCTCGCGCGTGCGCGCGATGTCGTAGACGGCTTGCTCGGCCGAATCGATGAAGAGCTGCGCGTCTCCGTAGCCCCCGTACCCCTGCGCCGTGACGCGCTGGCACGTGAGGATGAGCTGCCGGATGCGCCACTTCTCGTGAATCGTCCGGCCGTATCCGACGACGTTGGCGAGCGCGGGCGCCGCGTTCAGCACCGTCGTGAGGTACGCCATCCCGCCGACCTGCGAGAGACGGTCGCGGTCGCGCAGCCACGAGGCGACCGACACGATGTCCGGCGTCGTCCCCTTCATCGACAGATCGATGCACGCCTCGAAGACGCGCCGGTGCGCCTCGGAGTAGAAGTGGTCGGGCTGCAGGAACTCGGCCACCTTGTCGAACGACAGCTTGTCGTTCATCACCGCCGAGAGGACGGCGGCCTCGGCGTCGAGATCGTGCGGCGGAACCCTGGCCTCGACCGCCGGTGTCCCCGGGCTCTCCTGCGTTTCTCCGAAGACGACTCGCAGCTTGTCCACAGTGCGTACCCCGAAATGCCGAACGCCCCGGCCGCTGCGTGCGACCGAGGCGCTCAGTTCTCTTGATCGATTTCTGTACGCCTACTTGGCGACGACTTCAACCTTCAACGTCGCGGCGACGTCACTCACGAGCTTCACGGGGATCTCGTAACTGCCGAGCTGCTTGATCGGCTCCGCGAGCTTGATCGTCTTGCGATCGATCCTGAGGCCAGCGCCCTGCGCCGCGATGGCGTGCTCGAGATCCTTCGTGCCGACGGAGCCGAAGAGCTTCCCGTCCTCGCCGGCCTTGAGGGACAGCTTGATGGTGAGCGCGTCGACCTTGGCGGCGATCTCGCGCGCTTCCTTCTTGCCCTTCTCGGCCTTCGCGAGCGCCACCTGCTTCTCGTGCTCGATGCGCTTCACGGCCGACGACGTCGCCGGGACCGCGAGCTGGCGCGGGAGCAGGAAGTTTCGCGCGAAGCCCGGACGCACGCGAACGAGCTCGCCGCTCTTCCCGAGCTTGTCGACGTCCTGCTGGAGGATCACCTGGATGTTGGCAGGCATCTTACTGCTCCCTCAGTGAGTGACCGTGAAGGGCAGCAGCGCGATGTTGCGCGCCCGCTTGACCGCGAGCTGCACCTTGCGCTGGTGCCGCGCGCAGTTGCCGCTGATGCGACGCGGAACGACCTTGCCGCGCTCGCTCACGAAGTACTTGAGCGCCTGCGGGTCCTTGTAGTCGATGACCAGCGCGCGGTCCGTGCAGTACTTGCAGATGCGCTTCTTGCCGCGACGGCGGCCGATCTCCGCGTTGAGATCCGGACCTCTGTTGATGTCCTTGTCGTCATCCATGATTGCCATGGCTCAGCGCTCCTCTCCGCTTCCGCCTTCGGTCGTCTCGCCGCCGCCGCCCGCGCCGCCCGCGCCGCCCGCGCCGCCCGCGCCACCGGCGCCACTGGCGCCACCGGCACTGCCGCCGCCGCCGCCGCCCTCGCGTTCGCTACCGGCGCCGCCTTCCTCTCCCTCGCGTCCCTCGCGCTCCTCGTCGCCGTACTCGTCGCCTTCGTCGCGACGATGCATGCTGCGCGGCGCGTCCGGACCCAGGTCGACGAGACCCAGCTGCTTCTCGCGCGACTCCTCGGGCTCGGTCTCCGGCGGGAGCTCGAACTTGCCGAGCTTCGCCTCCTCGGGGTCGATCTTGAGCGCGGCGAGATCCACCTCGTCGCTCGTCTGGACGGTCATGAACTTCATGACGGCGTCCTGCAGCTTCAGGTTGCGCTCCACCTCGGCGACCAGGCCGCCGCCGCCCACGTACTTCACGTAGACGTAGACGCCGCGGCGCTGCTTGCCGATGGGATACGCCAGGCGGCGGCGACCCCAGGCCTCGACCTTCACGATCTTGCCCTGCTCGCGCTCGATGGCGTCGCCGACGCGCGACTGGATGCGCTCGGCGGTCTCCCCGTCCACATCGGAACGGAGGACGTAGATGGTCTCGTATTCCTTGATGCGGATGCGGCCCGGCGTGACCGACGGGCGCGCGGCCGCACTGGCCGGCGTAGATACGTTCACTTTTTCGTTCTCCTGGGCTCGTTGCCGAAGCAACGCGGGCCCGTGGGACGTGATGCCCACGAGCGAGGGCGGCCTTCTTAGCACATGAGAGGGCCTACGCTAGGCCTTCGTGTTCACGACGTTCATGGCGGACTGGAGGCCCTCGGAGAGCACCCGGCCCACGGCGTCCACGGCCCGCTTGAGCACCGCCGGAAGCTCGGCGCGCTCGAGGGGGTCGAACCCCGAGAGGACGTGGTCGCGGGCCTCGCGGTCGGTGGGCTTTCCGATGCCCACGCGCACGCGCACGAACTCGGGGGTGCCCATCCGCTCGATGATGCTGCGCACGCCGTTGTTCCCCGCGTGCCCGCCGCCGACCTTGAGTCGCACGGTTCCCCAGGGCAGGTCGAGCTCGTCGTGCACGACCACGAGCTCCCCCGGCTCGACGCGGAAGAAGGCCGCCGCGGGCTGCACGCACTCGCCCGAGGCGTTCATGTACGTCTGCGGCTGCAGCAGCCCGACGGCGTGCCCCTGCCACTCGCCCTGCGTCCAGAGGCCCGAGAACTTGGAGCGCCAGTCGGGCAGACCCCAGCCGCGCCGCAGTTCGCTCACCACGGCGAAGCCGACGTTGTGCCGCGTGCCCTCGTACTGCCGCCCGGGATTCCCCAGGCCGACGACCAGGTACACCGGCTACTTCTTCTTCTTCTCTTCCTTGCCGCCGACGGCAGCTTCCGACGGAGCCGCCGCAGGCGCACCCGGAGCAGGAGCCGCACCCGGGGCCCCTGGCGCCGCTGCACCGGCCACCGTGGGCACCGCGCCCGGAGCCGCCGCCGCACCCGGCACGGCCTCGACGACCTCCTCCTTCTCCGGCGCGACGACCGCGATGAGCGTCTGCTCCGCCGGCAGGCGCACGACGACGCCCTCGGGCAGCTTCAGCTCCTTGGTCGCGACGTGCATCCCGAGCTCGAGATGGGTCACGTCCGCCTCGAGCTTCGCCGGGATCTTGTCCGGCAGGCAGCGCACCGGCACGGTGCGGTAGACGACGCGGAGCACGCCGCCCGTCGTGACGCCCACGGCCTTGCCGAGGGGGATGAGCGGGACGTTGACGTCCACCGGCTTGTCGAGGTGCACCTCGATGAAGTCCACGTGCTCGAGCTCACGCGCGAGCGGGTGCACCGAGTAGTCGCGGATCATCGCGAGCATCTTCTGGCCGCCGAGATCGAGCTCCACGACCGAGTTGCGTCCGAGCTCGGTCTTGAGGACCGCCGTCACGTCCTTGGGGGTGACGGAGATCGCGGTCGTCGGCCGGCCCTTGCCGTAGGCAATCGCGGGGACGAATCCCTCGCGGCGGAGGCGGCGAACGGCGCCCTTTCCGGCGGCGTTGCGGGTCTGGGCCTTCAGAGACGGGAGCTGAGCTGCGGTCATGGCGTCCTTCCATCCCCTGTCCGCCGGCGACTGGCCGGCATGCGGGGTTCGATGTGGGGGCGCTTCCTTAGCACAAATTCTGTCTAGTGCGCGCTTCGCGCCGTCGGCCCGCCTGCGGCGGGACCTCAGGCGAACAGCGAGGAGACGCTGTCCGAGCTGTGGATCCGCTTGATGGCCTCCCCGAGGAGGCGCGCGATCGACAGCTGCTTGATCTTGGGGCACGCCTTGGCCTGCTCCGAGAGCGGGATCGTGTCGGTCACGACCACCTCGGTCAGCGGCGACTCGGAGATGCGCTGCACGGCGGGCCCGGAGAGCACCCCGTGCGAAGCGCAGGCGACGACCTTCTTGGCTCCCTTCTCGGCGAGCGCCTGGGCGGCGCCGCAGAGCGTGCCGGCCGTGTCGATGATGTCGTCGATGATGATGCAGTCCTTGCCCTTGACCTCACCGATGAGGTTCACGACCTCGCTCACGTTGGCCCGCTCGCGGCGCTTGTCGACGATGGCCAGCGACGCGCCCAGGCGCTTGGAGTACGCGCGCGTGCGCTCGACGCCGCCGGCGTCCGGCGAGACGAAGACGGCAGAGTGGTCGAACCGCTTCTTGAGGTAGTCCTCGAGGAAGACCGGCATCGCGTAGAGGTGATCGAAGGGGATGTTGAAGAACCCCTGGATCTGCCCCGCGTGCAGGTCGACCGACACGACGCGGCTGACGCCGGCCGTCTGGATCAGGTCGGCCACGAGCTTGCTCGTGATGGGCGTCCGGGGCGCGACCTTCCGGTCCTGCCGTCCGTAGCCGTAGTAGGGCATGACCGCCGTGATCGAGCCGGCCGAGGCGCGCCTCAGGGCGTCCGCCATGATGAGCAGCTCCATGACGTTGTCGTTCGTCGGCGTGCAGGTGGACTGCACGACGAACGCGTCGACACCGCGCACGTTCTCGCCGATCTCGACGAAGCTCTCGCCGTCCGAGAAGCGGGTCACCCGGCACTTGCCGACGGGTGTCTCCAGGTACTGCCCGATGGCTGCGGCCAGCTCGGAGTTGGCGTTGCCAGCGAACAGGCAGACCTTCTTGAACACGCCGCGCATGTAGCCGGCGCGTCACGGGGAGTCAACGCACGGGTCGCGCGCGGAGCCTGATATCGGCGCGGGTGATCAGTGGGGCATCTGCGCGCATTCCCACTTGGGGCCGCGCTTGCTCTGCTCGAGGCACGACTTGAAGGAGCGGCGGGCGTTCTTCTGGTCGCCCTTCTCCTGGTAGGCGGCGCCGAGGATGAGCCACGCCTCCGCGTCGGTCGGATCGAGCGCCACGGAGCGCTCGCCGGACTCGATGGCGTCGCCGAGCTTGCCGCGCTCGAGAGCGGCCTGAGAGGCGCGCTTGGCCTTGGCGGCCTCCTTCGGATCGGGCGTGGGAGCCTCCGTCGAGTCGGTCGCCTCGGCGGTGGCCGAAGCAGCTTCCGCGGGCGGGGGCGCAGCAGCGGGAGCCGCCTGCTCGGTGGGCGCAGGCGTCGGAGCTGCAGCTGCAGTGTCGGCCGCTGCAGGCGCGGTTGCCTGGGGAGCGGCGGGTGCTGCTTGCTCGGCGGGAGCCGGCGCCTGCTCGGGTGGCGTCTGCACGTTCTGCGGCGCGGGCGGCGCAGCCACCGCGGCGACGGTCGTCCGGTGTGCCGTCGGCTCGTCGTGGTTGCGCGAGACGGCGCCCTTCACGACAGCGGCCAGACAGAGCACCGACGCGGCGACGACGGCGATCTTCACGTACTTCGTGAACTGCGCGCGCCGACGCGCCGCCTCCGGTCCGAGCTTGAGCACCATGCGCGGGTCGCGCTCGTGCGTCTCCTCGGAGTCGGGACTCGGATCGAAGAAGCGGCTGTCGAGATCCACCGCCGGGAAGCTGGAGTCCTCGGGCGAAGGGAGGGGCGACGGCCGCTCCTGCGCCGAGAAGGCCAGCGGCGTCTCGGGCTTCGCGGCGGACGACGGAGCGTCCTCGGCGAAGGGGTCACGGGCCGGCGGGACCGCCTCGACCGTCTCGGGTGAGGGCGGCGGGGCGGACGGACTCGCGTCCACCTCCTCCGAGACCACCTGCTCCACCGCCTGCTGCGACGGGGCGACCGAGCCCCGCCTTTTCTGTCTCGCGCGACGACCCTTCTTGCTCATCGTGCTTCGCGTCTCCGTCCGTGGATTTGCCTCGAACTTTCGATGCGGCGTTCCCCCCGTCCGGATGCCCGCCGCTCGCTCGTTCCGTCACTTCTCTCGCACCGGGCGGCGAAACGACGCCGCGCCGGCGGAGGTTGAGAGCAAAGGTCGTGCGAGCCCGAGTGGCCCGACAGCTTGCGGGGGATCAAGGCGCGCCGTCAACGATTGCACGATGCGTCCGTCCCAATTCGATGCGACTTGCTCCCACTCCCAGGTTTGTTGGATGGGGCCCCGGCCCCATCCACCAGGTTTGTCGGACGGGGCCCCGGCCCCGTCCGTGTCTTGGCCGGCGCACCCTGGCACAAGGCACGCTGGCTGCCAGAGGGGGCTCGACGCCGAGACGCCGTTGAGGCAGAGCCCGTCGTCAGACATGCGCGAAAGAGTGCCGGCGGGCGGTGGCGTGCGAGACGTCGTGCTGCGGGCGCGCACGGCGCCGCCCGGTATCGCACACGGGCATCCGTGGGTGTGGCGTGAGGCAGTCGCGAAGGGCCTCGAGGGCGCGCGAGCCGGCGAGATCGTGCAGGTGCTCTCGGGGGACGGCACGCCGGTGGGGCGCGGGCTCGTCGACCCGTCCTCGCCGATCGCAGTGCGGCTCTGGACACGAGGGCGTTCGCCGCTGGACGCGGCGCTGTGGGAGAAACGCGCGCAGTCGGCCGTTGCATTGCGTGCACGCCTGTTTCACTCCGGCGACACCGACGCGTATCGCGTGGTTCACGGTGAGGGCGACCGCATGCCCGGGTTCGTCGTCGATCGCTACGGGCCCGTGGCCGTCGTGCGCACCGACGGCGACGCGGCGGCGGCTCGCGTGGCGGACCTGGTGCGCGCGCTCGCTCCGGCTCTCGGGGCGGCGACGATCGTGCACCGCACGAGCGCGAAAGGAGAGGCGCCGCAGCTCGTCACGCTGCACGGCGACGCGCCGCCGGCGACGCTCGTCGTGCGCGAGCACGGGATGGCGTTCGTCGTCGATCTCGCGCGCGGGCAGAAGACCGGGGCGTTCCTCGACCAGCGCGAGAACCGGCGGCGCGTGCGCGAGATGGCGCGCGGACGGCGCGTGCTCAATCTCTTCTCCTACGCGGGCGGCTTCTCGATGGCCGCAGCGCTCGGGGGAGCGACGCACGTCACGAGCGTCGACGTCGCGGCCGCCGCCCACGCGACGGCGCAGGCGTCCTTTCGCGCGGCGGGGCTGGACCCGAGTGCGCACGCCTTCGTGACCGCCGACGCTTTCGCGTTCCTCGATGGCGCCCGCGCGCGCCGCGAGACGTGGGACCTCGTCGTCAGCGATCCGCCGAGCTTCGCGCCGAACGAGAAGGCGGTGCCGCGAGCGCTCTCGGCGTATCGGAAGCTGCATGCGGCCTGCGCCGCGGTGCTCGCTCCGGGGGGCACCTTCTGCGCGGCCTCGTGCTCGAGCCACGTGGGCGCCGAGCCGTTCCTCTCGACGCTGGACGACGCCGCCCTCGGACGCGACGACCTGCGTCTGCTCGCGCTGCACGGACCGGGGCCGGACCATCCGACGCTCCCCGCGTTCCCGGAGGGGCGCTATCTCAAGTTCGCCGTTCTCTCGTGATCACTCTTCGGAGATGAACGCCTCGTCCGTGAGCGACTCCGCCGACTCGCGTTGACCCGACGCGATGAGCCCCAGCGGATCGAAGACGCCGCGCTCCTTGGGCGTGACGCTCGAGAGCACGCTCACGAGCTGCGCCTTCCGGAGGTAGATCTCCTCGCGCCGCCCGTTGTCGCTCTCCACCTTGAGCGACAGCTCGTGCGCGTTGGGGCTGCGCTTGGCCACCTCCGAGACGATCGGCGCGATGACCGACACGACGTGCGCGACGACGTTGGTCCCGAGATCGTTCTCGAACACGTCGTTGCCGGCGAGGGCCAGGCGGATCATGCGCTTCTTCTTCGCGAGCACCGGCGCGCACGCCTGCCGCAGCAGCTGCCAGAGCCGCTCGACCTCGACGGCCGACGTGTGATCCAGCACCCCGGGAAGCCCCGACTCCGCCTCGGCGTCCTCCGGGTGGTGCACCTCGACCTTCAGCCTGTCCTCGGTGCGCCGCAGCGAGAAGATGAGCGCGTCGGCCTCCTGCGCGCGCCGGCGCAGGCGGATCTCGGCGCGGTCGTCCTTCAGCTCGAAGCCGCCGAAGACGTACTCGTCGAGCGAGATCGTCTCGGGCGCCACGGTGCGCTTGAACATGCTGCGCCTCACGCCGACCGGCAGCGACACGTCCTGCGCGAGCTCGCGGACGTGGCGCGGCGCGCTCCAGTCGCCCACCTCCCCCGCGCCCAGGGTGAAGGAGGCGAAGATCCCGCCCTCGTAGGTGAAGGAGCCACTCATGTCGTTGTGGCCGTCGACGAGCGTCATCGTCACGTGCGTCTCGGCCACCGGCAGCCGGATCGCGGCGAACAGTCTCTCGAGCGCGTCGCGTACCTCGTTGCGGCGCTTCTCGCACTCTCCGCGCGTCTGGGCGAACTCGCGGTCGTTCGTCGCCATCGCCGCCCGCCGGGCGTCCTCGGCGATGCGCGAAGCGAGGTCTGCCACCTGACGCACGTAGTCGTGCACGAGCGGCTGCGCCGAGTCCTTCGCCGCGTCGCGTAGCGCGCCGACCGCTTCGCGGTGGAACCCCTCGAGCTCCTCGACGGCGCGCGCCCGGGTGACGGCCGTCTCCTCGGCCGACTTGCGAATCGCGCGCGCCTCCGCGTCGAGTCTCACCACCCGCGCGGCCTGGTTACAGAATGCTTCGAGCGCCGCCAGGAAGTCGTATTGCGGCGGGAACGGAACGGAGTCTCCGTACAGGTACCGCATTACCCAAGCGTACCCTCAGGGCCGCTCCAGGTCGTAAAAGACTTTGTCTCCCCCACGGATGTGGTGCAGGCCGCAGCCCAGGGGCTCGAACCAGCGCTTCAGGATGCGCCTATAGAAGGTCGCTGGGCGCGCGCGCACCGACACGTCCGTCCGCGCACGATCGACCACCTCGCGCAGGTCGCGCGACGTGATGGCCTCCAGGTAGAGGAACCCGCGGCACATCGCGGCCATGTTGGCGACCGCTCGGAGGCACGCTTCGTCGTCCAGGTACGGCAGAACCCCCTGGCAGACGACGAGGTCGAAGCGCTCGCGCGCGCGCCACCTCGAGATGTCGCGACGCTCGTGCCCGTAGCGCCGGCAGGCGTAGTCGCTGACGTCCAGGGACCGGTAGCGGACCTGGGGCATGTGCTCGCGGAGCCAGTCGCCCCAGAGGCCGGTGCCCGCACCCACGTCGAGGACACGCTCGATGTCGCCGCCGAACCACTGCACCAGGCCGGTGATGCCGCGGGCGAGGTAGGCGACCTGCTCGTGCCCGTAGACGCGCGTGTGGTCCGATTCGTAGTAGCGGCGGAAGTAGTCGGGGCCGAAGGCGAGGACCATGTGGGGGCCCGGCTTTTATCACGGGCGCAGATCGTTTCGCCGTGTCGCGCGTCGGAGAGGGAGTTCCGAAAGGAGTCGGCGATGCGCAGGGTAGCGGCGTTGGCGGTGCTGGTGGGCATGGGGATCGTGGGGGCGAGCGGACCGGCGGCAGCCGACGAGCCGCAAGTGGCGACGGGGAGCACGTGGATCCACGCCGAGCCGGACAGCGACGTGGTGCTCGCGCGCGGAGGCGACGGCTTCATCGGCGTCTGGGTCGACGTCCCCGAGGGGGCGCGAGCGCGCGTGCGCGCTCCGGTGGACCTGGCGCTCGTCATCGACGTGTCGGGCTCGATGGAGGGCGCGAAGATCCAGGCGGCGCGCGCGTCGGCCGCGACCATCGTCAACCGGCTCGCCGACGGCGACATCATCTCGGTCGACGTATTCAGCGACAGCGCGCGACCGCTCGTCGCGCCGGTGCGCCTCACTCCCGAGACGCGTGCGAGCGTCCTCTCGCGCATCGCCGAGCTGGGCACGGGCGGATCGACGAACATGTTCGACGGGCTCTCGCTCGCCGAGCGCCACGTGGCGCAGGCACCGGCGGATCACCCGGTGCGCCGCATCGTGATGATCTCGGACGGCCAGGCCAACGTCGGCCCGTCGTCTCCCGAGGCCCTCGGCGAGCTGGCGGAGCGTTCGCTCGCGATGGGCGCGCAGGTGACGTCGCTCGGCGTCGGTCTCGATTACGACGAGCGCACGCTCGACGCGATCGCCATGCGCACCAGCGGGCGCCTCTTCCACATCGGCGATCCGCGCGAGATGCAGGCGACCCTCGAGCGCGAGGTGGGCCTGCTCTCGCAGACGGTGGCGGACCAGGCGTTCATCGAGGTGGTCCCGGCGCCGGGCGTGACGCTCTCGAGCGTCGACGGCGCGCACTTCACGTGGACCGAGGGTCACGCCGCGCGCATCCCGCTCGGCACCCTGTTCGCGGGACAGCACCGCGAGGCGCTGGTGCGCGTGCGTCTGTCGTCGGCGGCGGTGGGATCGCAGCACGCGCTCGCGAGCGTGCGCCTCGCGTTCCACGATCCGGCGGCCAACGAGGTGGAGCGCGTCCAGGAGGTCCTCGCGCGCGTCACCGCGAGCAACGATGAGGGCGCCGTCGCGCAGCACGCCAGCGCGCGCACGCACGCGATGATGGCGACGCTCGAGGCGGCGAAGACCGAGCTCCAGGCGGCTCAGGACGTCGGCTCGGGCAACTTCGGGCAGGCGGAGAAGAAGCTCGCCCAGGCCGAGCAGTCGCTGCGCGACCAGGCGGCGCGCACGCAGGACACCGCCGCGAAGCGCCGCCTCGAAGCGAGCGCCCAGTCCGTCGCACACGCGCGCGCCACGGCAGCAGCCGCTCCCGCTGCCGCTCCCGCCGACGTTCGCGGCGGCGCCCTCGAGATGAACAAGGCCGCGATGGGTGCGATGGGTTACTAGCGGCTCCAGTCGCCTCCCGCACGAAGGAGGGCCACCCCTCGCACGCCTTCGTCGCTCCGGTCGTCACGCCGCATGCAGAAGGGGCGCGGCAGGAGGCTAGCGAGCATGCGGCGTGCCGCTTCCTCGCTCCTCGGCGTGCTGCGGGCTGTCCCTCCTTCGTGCTCGAAGCACCACTGGCGTCAGCCCCCGTGAGAGACGCGAACGGATCGAGCACGAAGGTGGGGCGTCCCGCAGCGCGACGAGGAAGCGGCACGCCGCATGCTCGATGGTGGCTCGAGCGCCTGCGCTGCATGCGGCGTGACGACCGGAGGAGCGCGAGGGAGGCCCCGCCTTCGTGCGGGAGCGCCAC
>DATJYG010000592.1:0-3667 GCA_035499695.1 Polyangiaceae bacterium | reverse complement strand
AGATAGCGGAGCCGCTTGGCGAGGATCCTCGCTTCGTGGGCGGCCTCGACGTCCGCGGGCGAGCGCACCGCAGCGAGGCCCGCATGGAGAGCATCGCCCGCGTGGCGAACGAGCTCGCCCGCCTCGGTGGCGAACACTCGGCGCGGCGTCGACTCCTCGAGTCGCGCGACGTAACGCAAGAGACGCTCCCGAAGCTTGGGCTCGATCTCGACGAAGCGCCGCAGCGTCTCCCCGCGCACCCCGGCGTACGCCTCGCGGTGCCGCTGCTCGAGCCGTTCGACCAGCCACGTGAGCGCGGGACGATGCGTGGATCGCACCTGCTCGGTCTGTCCGCTCAGCCACGCGAGCTGGACCTCGGTGTCCCGGGCGACGGTCGTCTCCGCCGCGAGATCGCGCAATGCGCGGCGGTGCTTCTTCGTGACGCTGTCCTCGAGCAGGGTTCGGTAGCCGCGCAGGTAGCTGCGAAACCGCCGGAGCGCGACGCGGAAATCGTGCAGGGCCTCGTCGTCGGTCTCGTCACGGAGCCTCTCGGCGGCGGCGCACGCCTCGTCGAGGGCTCCGAGGGCCACGATGCGGGCGGCGGCCTCGGGCGCAGCGTCGAGCAGCTTGGCGGCGTGCTCCATGACGGGTGGGGAACGGGTGATGCTAACCGCCGCGACGCGTACTTCAACTGACGCTGCCGCCGGCGCCGGTGCTGGCACTGGCGCTGGCGCGCGTGACGTCACGTCACGTCTCGTGACGACCCTGGCCAGGATGGCCACCACCTGAGCGAGCCTGCCGAGCAAGTCCGGAGAATACATCGACTGCCCCGGCCCGTGGACGACGCGCCGGTCCGCACGTATCACGGGGCATGGCCTACCGCCTCGCAAACCCCGGCTTCGTCGGCTTCCTGCTCGGCGCGGGCGCGATCCTCGTCGCCGCGTGCGCCCCTTCCGCGAACGTCGCCTCGAACAAGCTCATGGCGGGCACCTTCGCCGGCCAGAACAAGTGCAATCCGAAGAACCACGACCGCCCCTTCATCATCGAGTGGGACGCGACGGACATGTCGAGCTTCCAGGCCCACGCGGACAACGACATCGTCTTCGTGAGGTACGTCGGCTGCGACCTCCAGGTGCTCGACGGCTGCCGAGACGACTCGGTGCACGGCGCGTTCGGGTCCTACAAACCGGTGCAGTGGACGAGCGGGTCGGTCGAGGCGATCGACATCGCGACGGAGGGAGACCTCTACGCGAAGCTCCCGCTCGGCGCGGCGACGCTCGGCGGGCGCGTCGAGAGCGGCGACACGCTCCACATGGAGTACTACGTCAGCGGGACGAGGAGCGCGACGCGCGACGCCGTGTACCGGGGTGAGCTCACCAAGAACCCTTCGTGCGCGGACGCGACGCACTTCGTCTACGGCTACAACCTCGGCGCGTTCGCGCTGGGCTCGACGTCGAAGCTCAAGGGCGAGGTCAACGGTTCGTACTTCGGGTTCGGCGCCGGGGGTTCGAAGGAGTCGACGTCGGAGGCCGAGAAGAAAGGGGGCGTCCTCTCCTCCTGCTCGACGGACTCGGCGAAGGAGTCGGACGACTGCAAGGTCCCGATCCGCCTCACGCTGCGCGAGATCGCGCTCGGGGACAGCCCCGGCGCGCAGGGCGCGCGCGCGCCCGAGACCGACGCGGCGAAGAACCTCGCGGGAAAGCTCCAGGCGCAGGGGGACGCCGAGCGCGGCGCGGCCGAGCATCTCGCGTCGGCGTCCACCAAGCTCCGCGCGCGTGACGGCTCCGGGTGCCTGGCGGACCTCGATGCGCACGACCAGCTCGATCCGCGCCCGACCGGCCTGTCGACGAACCCGGCCTCAGGCGACACGGCCGCCATGCGGGCGAAATGCGTGATGCTCGCCGGGCAGTGCGCGACCGGGAAGGACCTCTTCCGCCACGCGAAGCAGGCGACGAGCAACGCGAGCGGTGGCGACGTCGATCAGGACGCGGAGTTCGTCGGCGCCGTGTATTGCCAGGGCGCCTCCCTCACGCCGCGAGAGCAGTACGTCGGCGCGTGGGTGGAGCTCACCGGCACCGGCGGCAACGAGCCCGGCTACAAGCAACCCGACGCCGCCGCGTGCGCGCGCGACGTCGCGACGATGCTGAAGCTCCGCGGCACCGTGACGCCCCACCCGGGAGATCGGCTCGTCTTCGACAGAGATCAGACGGTCACCGCGCTCCTCTATCCCGGGCCGCAGTGCTTCCTCGCCGCGGGTGACTGCGCGGGCGCGGTGAAGGCCTACGGCGACATCCGTCGCGCGCAGGGGTACAAGGGCGACGACGCCGGGATCAAGGCAGAGCTCTTCGGCGACATGGCGCAGTACACGCACCGCGAGTTCGCGCAGTGCAAGGGCAAGGTCCCCTGAAGGATCAGGTCCCGGAGCGCCAGCGCGCCGCGAAGAGCGCGCGCGTCGGCTCGACCGCGCGCAGATGCACCTCCACGTCGCGTGCGCCCGTGTTCTCCAGCGCGACGGCCATGCCCAGGGCGTTCGCGCGCAGCACGATCTCGGGGAAGAGGCCACGCGGGAAGGACAGAACGATCTCCACCGAGGAGTCGCGCGCGGAGCGCACCTCGATGGAGGACCCGCGGTGCAAGCTCCCCCAGCGCAGCCCCGCGCTGCGCAGGATGGCGCGCGGAGAGGCCGCCCAGAAGACGACCCGGTTGAACGGCGTGTCGAGCACCGCGCGGTTCGACTCGCCCGCGTGCGCCAGGTACGCAGCATCGTCGGCGAAGTGCGCGTCGCGGATCGCGAGGTAGAGCGCGTTGACCTGCACCTCGGGCACCCAGGTGCCGATCGGTCGATCGCGATCGAGCAGCGCGGCGAGCTGCGGCGAGACGAGATGCGCGACGTCGTGGGTCGGGGTCTGCCGAAGCCACGCGTCCAGCGAGTCGCCCTTGAACACGCACTCGGGATAGGAGGCGAGGCCTCGCGGCAACGAGGCGAGATACGCCTCGACACTCGGCGCGGCCGGTGTGGCGATCAGCCCTTGCACGTTCGTTCTGGCTCCCCTCGCATGCGCCCCCCTGCACCCCGGTACGGACCGCCCGGCCGGAAGGACGAGTTTAGCCGACCATTGTTACGGATCGACTACGGGGGCAGAAGCTGGCGCCGCTCAGCCCGAGTATTTCGTGGCGGAGGACGCGATGCTGGCGAGCGTACGATGGGCTGATCTTCGACTGCTCGACGATGTAGCTACGCGCTGCCAACTGACGAATGACGGGGGCGCGTCAGCCCGTGCTCGCCAGCTCGAGCGACTGCAGGTGCTCCGCGACGTGCTTGGCGGTCGCGAGGTCCAGCTGGTCGCCGTAGAAGGCGCGCACACGCTTCACGAAATACGTCCAGGTGTGCTTGCGCAGGAGCGCGCGAAGCTCCTTCACCGGCATGCCCGCCTCGCGTGCGGCCGCGCGCAGGTCCATGCGGTGCCGCGCCACGAGATCGAGCACGTACGCGCGCTCGGAGTTGGAGTTGGCGGGCTCTTGCAGCTGCGCTGGGTGGGAGGAGACGTCGCCGTCAGAACCGAGATCTCGAGAACGCATTGCTCAGTACCTCCGAGGCACTTAGTGACTCACGTATGAGTTACTGTCAAGCCCACCACGCCGCGACGCTTCGAATTCAGGCGGAAAGCGCATGGAACGAAGAAAGCCG
>DATJYG010000591.1:0-2367 GCA_035499695.1 Polyangiaceae bacterium | reverse complement strand
GTTGTAGCAAGAGCAGTCGTTCGTATGGGTGCAGTCCGCGTTCTGCACCGCGTTCGCGACCGCGCGCGCATCGAGCGCGTAGATGGTGAGATCGCCGCCGAGCATCGAGGTCGCGTCCGCGAGGGCGATGGCGCCACCGACCGGGACGCCCGGGTAGTTGCTGGCCGGCATCGGGGTCGTCGAAGGGTAGGGGCGCGCCGTCATCGACGGGCCGGCGCTGCCGACGCCCCAGCAGAACACCTGGTCCCGCAGGCTCGGCGAAGCCTGGACGAAGAGAACGCCCGGGGGCTCGGGCATGGGCGCGTCCGCCGGCGCGTCCGGCGCGACACTGTCCGCCTGGACGTCGCCGAAGGGGGAATCCATGCCGCTGATGGCGTCGGACCCGCCGTCGAACTCGCTTCCCGAGTCGCCGCCGCCTGCACTGAAGCCGGAGTTGTCGGCGAGCGAACCGCAAGCCACCACGCCCCCCACGGACGCTGCGAGCGCCGTCGCCGCTGCGACGAAACCGGGCCGGAGACGAAGCATGTTCGAGCCTACCCCGGGGGAGCGTACATGCACGCTGCGGTCCTCCGCTCGCATCCTGCGAATTCGCCGGGATTTGCCCTCGCTCCCTCTGACGCCCGGGTCATGCGGCACGCCAACGGCACTTCACGTCCGCGCGCAACCCCGCGTATCGTCTGATGGCACGGTCATCGCTGTAGGGGACGCCATGCGTTGCCTCGCGCTCGCAGCATCCATCGTCGGTCTGGGCACGCTCACGGGCTGCCTCGCGCCGACCACGACCTACAGGTACAGCGCCTATGCGCCCGCGGTGCGTCCGGTTCCCTTCGACGGCCGCACGGCGCCCGCCGGGACACTGCACTTCGAAGGCACGGCGACGAACACCTGGGTCCAGGAGAACGAGGCGCCGCAGATCCACGACACGGCGCTCTTCATCCCGCGATGGACCGCCGAGGGCGCGGTTCTCCTCGCCGTCAGCTCTCACGTCGAGCTCGGAGTCCGCGCGGCCTACGCCGACTACGCGTGGGCGCAGCAGACCGCGGTCGGGACGATGCCGGTCCCCAACGCGCCCGCGAGCCTGGGCTGGGGCCCGGAGGTTCGTCTGTCTTTCCCGCTCGACGAGCAGAAGCGCCTCGCGCTCGGCCTGGCCGGCAACTTCATGAGCTACCAGGTGCCGTACGCCGAGTGGACCCTCGTGAATCCCGCCGTCGCCGCCACGGGCAACCCGCCGTGCTCTCCGTCCGCGGCGACGTGCGACGGCTACTCGCTCGTCGACACGAAGAGCGAGTCGCACACGGTCTACTCGGTCGGCATCTACCCGTCGTACGCGTTCGGCGATCGCGGCCGGTACGGGCACGTCTTCGCTTTGCTCGACGGCACGAACGGCTTCGCCAACGACGGCTTCACGAACCAGGCGAGCAACGGGAGCACCGTCACGTCGGTCGGCCCCATCTGGATCGTCGGCGGCGGTTACGCCATCGGCTACGAGTGGTTCAAGGCCTCGGCGCTCGTGTATTTGCCCATGACCGACCGCTCTTCGCCCGTCGAGTACGGCCCCGGCATGATGTTCACCTTAGGAGTGAACGCGCCGCTCTGGAGCCGTGACGAGTCCAACGATTGAGCCGCTGCCCGTGGGGTCGCGTGCTCACGGCCGAGTCGATGCCCGCGTCCTCGGCGTCGGCGGGCGACATCACGATGAACGGCCAGACGTTGTCCGCCGTCGGGTTGCTCGGATCGCCGGTGACCGACAGCAGCACGCCGTCCGCCTCGGCGTAGGGCGCGGCCCCGGGGTCCTTCAGCAGCGTCATCGTGATCTTCGGCTTCGACCCGTTGTTGACCATCACGACGGGACCGGCGTCAGTGTTCGTCCCGCCCTGGATGGTGAAGGAGAGGTACTGCGTCGAGAAGTCGGTCCAGTCCTGGGGCACGAGCGTCCAGTCTCCCATCGGCAACGTCGAGAAGGCCGACGCCTCGAACGTGACGCTGCCGCCGACGTCGAGCACGTACACGGCTTGAGACGGAGACGCGTTGAAGTACGTCTTGCCGGCCGGCTTCGGGTTGCACGGGTCGCCGCCCAGCATGGCGAACGCGTTGGACCAGATCCGCTGGGCCTCGAAGGTGCCGTCGGTCGCCTCGTCGCCGCCGAGGCCATACATGTCGACGCACATGTCTGCGGCCTCGCCGCCCACGACGTCGTCCCAGCCCCAGGTGTTCGGGTCGTTCGTGTCGAGGTAGAAGCCCGTGGGGTTGCCCGGGTCACTCGCAGCCTCGAAGACCTCGTGCGCCGCCGTCTCGGTCGTGGCGACGAGCGTTGCCTGGGCGCTTCCGTAGTCGCACTCGTCGATGACCGCGTAGGGCACCTGCTGC
>DATJYG010000590.1:0-18674 GCA_035499695.1 Polyangiaceae bacterium | reverse complement strand
CCCCAACCAGTAGAAGCCGTAGCGCTCGAACGCGTGCACCCAGCACTCGGGCATCTCCATCCGATCGTATTCGCTCTTGGCGGGGCGATGGCAGCGGGGCGCGTCGTTCCACGGCGGCACGCACCCGCAGCAGGTGTTGATCGACGGGTCGATGTCGATGGCGATGCCGAAGATGTGGTTCGTCACTTCGCCGCCGCGATACGTGTTCTTGAACCGGATGCCCGCGAGTGCGTGCGCGGTGTACGGATGGTCGGCGCAGGAGCGCTTGATCTCCTCCTCCACGCACGCGAGGGCGGGCACCACCTTGCGGTGCATCCTCACGGGGAGCCCCATGAAGGTCGTGGACACGACGTTGGCGCTCGGCGGCTGGGCGTCCGGTCCGGGATGACCGAAGCCCTTGAACCAGCCGTACGTGTCGGTGCGGTACTGGATGGCGCGCTCGTTGCCGCCGTGCGCGTGCAGGAAGTTGCCGCGGATGAGGAAGTCCTGAGGCTTCTGCTCGTTGCAGGCGCTCGTCGCACCCGCCGACGACCCGTCGGCGGCCTTCGCGCCCTGGTCAGCGGTCGCACTCGGGGATGCGGCGTCCGCCATGGTGGCCGACGAGGACATCGGTGAGGCGACGACTGCGGCATCGGGCTCGGGTGTCGCGACGGCAGCGCTCGCGCTGGCTGCGGTCGAGGTCGCGGACGGTGCGCCGCCCGTGGCGGCACTGGCCGTCGCGGGAGCGCTCGGCGTGACTGCGGCGCACGCGACCATCGCGGAGAAACCCGCGAGGAGCACGGACAAGGCGGGCGGCGGGCGCATCATGATCCCCGCCTATCACACGGGCCACGACGCGCGCGAGTAATGCGTGGCCCACGTTTCGCACCTGGGCCGGGTCCGATGACGGACAGCGCGCCTCGCCTCGAGTGGACGATCCCGCGATCCGGCGACGTGATCGACGGCAAATACGTCGTCGAGCGCGCATGCGGTCGCGGCGGTCTCGCGGTCGTCCTCTCTGCGATGCACGCGGGTCTCGACCAGCGCGTGGCGATCAAGATGCTGCTGCCGGAGTGGGCAGGCGACAACGAGGTGATCGAGCGCTTCCTGCGCGAGGGTCGCGCGGCGACGCGCATCAAGAGCGAGCACGTCGTTCGTGTCTTCGACGTGGGGAAGCTCGAAACGGGCGCTCCGTACCTCGTGCTCGAGTTCCTCGATGGGCACAACCTCGACGACGTGCTGCGCATGTGGGGCCCCCTGCCCGTCCCCACTGCGGTCGACTGGGTGCTGCAGGCGGCCGAGGCGATCGCCGAGGCCCACTCCTACGGCATCGTTCACCGCGACCTGAAGCCGGCGAACCTCTTTCTCACCCGACGAGCCGACGGGAGCGCGTGTGTGAAGGTGATCGACTTCGGGTTGTCGAAGCTCACCGATCCGCGCATGAGCGGGTCGAGCGCGAAGCTGACGCGCCCGAGCGACGTGATGGGCTCGCCCCACTACATGGCGCCCGAGCAGCTGCGCGCGACGTGCGAAGCCGACGCGCGCGCCGACCTCTGGGCGCTGGGCGCCGTGCTCCACGAGCTGCTCGTGGGCAAGCCGCCCTTCCGGGGCGAGACGGTGCCGGAGATATGCGCGACCGTGCTGACGCAGGAGCCGCCGAGGCTCACGTCGATCCGGGCCAGCGTCCCGCCGCCCGTGGAGAACGCGGTGCTGCGGTGCCTGGAGAAGGACCCGGACGCACGGTTGGCGAACGCCGCGGAGCTGGCGCGGGCCATTGCGCCGTTCGGGACGTCCCTCGCGCGCACGTCGTGCGCGCGCATCGAGAGACTGCTCGAGGGCGGCGGTGTGGTGAGCGACCTGTCGCTGCTTCCGCCGATGACCGACGAGCGACCGCCGTCGCTCGCGGACTGGCCGACCGATCGGTACGCGGAGCGGCTGCGAGGGTCGTCGTCGATGCGGGTCATCCTCGGGTGCGTGCTCCTGCTGGGAGCGCTCGGCGTCGCGGCGCTCATGGTGATGTACGACTCGGTGCACGAGGGCGAGCGGCGAGAGGGCGTGACGGCGCTACAGCCGACGCCGACGGTGATCACGGCTGCGACGGCGACGGCGACCGCGCCTAGGTCAGCGCCAGCGCCGACACCAGCACCAGCGCCCGTGCCCGAGACCGCGACGGCGACGGCGGCAGGGCCTGCGAGTGCGTCGGCGGAGGCGATCGCGACAGCCGTCGTGAAGCCGGCTCTCGTTCCGGTGCGCAGACACGCCGCGGTGTCGCCGTCGCCGCGCCAGACGCCGAAGCCGGCCCCGCGGCCGCACGGGCCGCCGAGCGGGGCGCTGCCTCCGTCCGGGGAAGACGTGTTCGACGGCCGCAAGTGAGTCATGTCAGTCAAACGCATCTCTCTTCTCGCGATTCCAGCGCTTCTCCTCCTGCCGCGGATCGCCCGCGCGGGTGAACCTGCCGCCGCAGAGCAGCTCTACGACGAGGCCAAGAGACTCATCACGTCGGGTCACTACGCGGAGGCGTGTCCGAAGCTCGAGCAGAGCCAGAAGCTGGATCCCGGGCTCGGGACGCAGTTCCATCTCGCCGATTGCTGGCAGCACGTCGGACGCACCGCGAGCGCCTGGGCGCTCTTCCGCGAGGTGGCGTCGGGGGCCCAGGCCTCGGGGCAGAGGGCGCGCGAGCGCGTCGCCAAGGACCGTGCGGATGCTCTGGAGCCGTTTCTCTCGAAGCTGTCGATCGTGCCCGGCAACGCGTCGACCACCGCGGGCCTCGTCATCCAGCGCGACGGAACCGAGGTGCCGCGCGAAGCGTGGGGGTCGCCGGTGCCGGTCGATCCGGGCAAGCACGAGGTGAGCGCCAGCGCGCCCGACAAACAGTCGTGGCAGAGCAGCGTCGAGGTCGAGGGTCAGGGCAAGGTGGTGACGATCGAGGTGCCGGTACTCGCGAGCGTGGCGACCGCGACGGCCGCGGCGCCGGTGCCGGCGCCCGTGCCTGCATCGCAGCCGACGTCCGCCCCTCCGGCCCCGTCGACGGCGCGTCGCGACGTCGGCGTCACCTCGGCCATGCCGACGAGCGAGCAGCCGGTGCTCCAGAATCGCGGCGGGGCGCAGCGCGCCGGCGGATGGATCCTCGTGGGTGCGGGCCTCGTCGGCGTCGGGGTCGGAGCCTACTTCGCAGCGAGATGGATGGGCGACCACGAGACCGCCGGCCTCCATTGCCCCGGGGGGGCGTGCGACTCGATCGGCATCGCGAGCAATGACGACGCCGACAAGCAGGCGCGGTACGTCCTCGCCAGCGCCGGTGGCGGACTCGCAGCGCTGATCATCGGCACGGTGCTCGTCGCGACGGCTCCATCTCCCCGACTCGTTCCGGCGAACACCGCCCGTCTCGAGGTGACGCCCATCGTGGGACGAGGTGCGAGTGGCCTCGTGCTGAACGCGTCCTGGTGAGCCCGAGAAGCGCGCCGGATCCGCGTCGATCCACGCGCAGCGCGTCACCCGCTGTTTTTCCCGCGGGTCGCGCGTGGCGCGGCCTTTGCTCGACTCACGTCCATGAGGAGCGCCACCCCGACGTTGCTCGATCCGTTCGAGATCGGCGCCCACCGCCCGCGGCTCCCGAGCCTCGACCAGATCACCGAATGGTTCGACCGCGCGGAGCTCGCGCTGCTCGACGTCGGCTGGGGCTTCTCGGAGGTCGAGGAGTACAACGAGCCGCCGCCGTGGACGCCTGAGCCTGTCGACCGGCGCTGGCGCGCCCGCGGCTGGACCGACGGCGACTGACGCGCCTACCATCGGCGCGCTTTGGAGCAGACCGACTCGTCCGCGACCGCGTCGGGGGACCGCGCCGAGTCGCGCGCGCTGTCGGACGAGCTTCGCATCTCCGAGGAGCGGTACCGGCTGCTCTTCGAGGCGACGCCGCTGCCCATCTTCGTCTTCGACGCCGAGACGTTCCGCTACCTGGCAGTGAACGAAGCAGCCGTGCGCAAGTACGGGTACACACGCGACGAGCTGCTGGAGATGACGGTGCTCGACATCCGTCCGCGGGAGGACGTCGCGCGTCTCAAGGCGATCGTCACGAAGCTCGAAGGCAACAACCTGCAGACGGGCATCTGGCGGCACACGGCCCGCGACGGAAGCATCTTCGAGGTGGAGATCACGACGCACGCGCTCGAGTTCGGCGGGCGCCCGGCCCGACTGGTCGTCGCCAACGACGTCACGGAGCGTCAGCGGCTCGAGGAACAGCTGCGCCAGTCGCAGAAGATGGAGGCGACCGGTCTCCTCGCGGGCGGGGTCGCGCACGACTTCAACAACCTCCTGGGCGTCATCCTCGGGGCCACCGAGCTCGCCCGTCGCGCGTGCGTGGACGGACGGCCCGCTGAGCCGTACCTCGAGGAGATCGCGGCGGCCGCCAGGCGCGCCGCCGAGCTCACGCGCAAGCTCCTGGCGTTCTCGCGCAAGCAGGTGCTCAACACGCGGCCGCTCGATCTCCGAGAGGCGGTGGACGACTTCCTGCAGCTTCTCCGGCGCGTCATCGGCGAGGACGTCGAGCTCGTCGTGCGGCGGTCGCCCGAGCCGCTGCTCGTCAACGCGGATGCGTCGCAGCTCGAGCAGGTGCTCCTCAACCTCTGCACCAACGCGCGGCAGGCGATGCCCGCGGGGGGAAGGATCGTGCTGGAGACCGCGCGCACGCGCTTCGACGCGGCGGCGGTCGGGCGCGAGCAGGGGGCCGCCGAAGGCGCCTGGGCCGAGGTGCGAATCACGGACACCGGCGTCGGGATGGCGGCGGACACCCGCGCGCGCATCTTCGAGCCCTTCTTCACCACGAAGAGCGAGGGCACCGGGCTTGGGCTCGCGATGGTGCACGGCATCGTGCACCAGCACCGCGGTCTGCTGCACGTCGACAGCCGGCTGGGCGAGGGGACCACGGTCCGCGTGTGCCTCCCTCTGCTCCCCGACGAGCGCCCGAGCGACGGGGCGACGCCCGAGTCCAAGGTGGGCGAGGCGCGAGGCGGTCGCGAAACGCTGCTCGTCGCCGAGGACGAGCCCGCGCTGCGCAAGCTGCTGGGGACGACCCTGGGCGAGCTCGGTTACGAGGTGCTCGCGGCAGCCGATGGCGAGGAGGCCGCGCGAGTCCTCGAGGCGCGCAAGGACTCGATCGCCCTGGCGATCCTCGACGTCGTGATGCCGCGACTCGGCGGCGTGCAGGCGTACGAGCGGATGCGCGCGCTGGTGCCCAAGCTCAAGGTGATCTTCACCACCGGCTACGCGCCGGAGCACGCGCAGGTGAGCGCGATCGTGCGCCGCCGCGGGCACGCGGTGCTGTCGAAACCCTTCACGCTCGAGGAGCTCGCGCGCAAGGTCCGCGAGACGCTGGACTCGGGAGACTGACGGGAGCCGTCAGGGGCTCTTGACGCAGATGCTCGCGATGTCGGGCACCTTGCTGCGCGGACACGTGTAGCCGGGCGGACACTTGTGCGCGTTGGCGATGAAGCCGCCGCAGTGCACGTCTTCCGGCTTCTCCATCATGCACAGGTGCGACGCGTTGTCGCAGAGGGCGACGCGCGCGTCCTGCACCTTGTAGTGCGGGCAGATCGGGCGCTCCTGACACTGGAAGGACGCGGCGTACGCGTCCTTCTGCGAGGTGGCGACCGCCTCCTTCCAGCCGTTGTCGCAGCAGCCGACACGCGGCACGGCGACGCAGTCGCTGTCCATCTTGCACGCGCGGTACTGCGCCGGCGTGCCACCGTCGTCTGACGGACCGGCATCCTGCGCCGCCCCGGCATCCGCCGTCGCGGTCGTGGTCGTGGTCGCGGTCGCCGTCGCGGTCGCGGTCGTGGTCGCGGTCGCGGTCGCGGTCGCAGTCGCAGTCGCGGTGGCCGGAGGAGGCGGCGGCGTCGGTGGCGGCGTCGTGTTTTCGACCACGCACGCGACGACAAAAGGAACACAGAGACACCCCACGAGGACCCTCTTCATGGGTCGGCGATACTAGTCGTCGTCGCCGGTGAAGTCCCGCTCGGAGCCCCCCACCTCGGAGGGCTTGATGCCGAGGCGCGCGATCATCCGCTGCAGAAACCGCCGACTCACTCCTGCCCGCTCGGCCGCACGTGTGACGTTGCCGCCGCACTGTCGCAGCACGTCGCGCACGTAGATGCTCTCGAAGCTCTCGATCCACGCGGCGCGCGCTTCCTTGAGCGGCAGGCGCATCGCCAGCATGGCGCTGATGTCCGGTCCTTCGTTGGACGATGGCGGCGCGGCCGCCGCCGACGACGTCGCCGGCGATCGCTCGTCGATGAGACCGAGAGACACGCTGCGCTCGACGAAGTTGCGAAGCTCGCGCACGTTGCCGGGCCAGCTCCGCCCCATCAGGCGCGCGAGGAACTCGGGCGGCAGCTCGGCGGCGTCGGCGCCCGAGATGGCGCGGTGGAAGTGTCGCGCGAGCACAGGGATGTCCTCGCGCCTCGTGCGCAGCGGCGGCATCGAGAGCGTCACGACCGCGAGCCGGTAGTAGAGGTCCTCGCGGAAGGTGCCCTCGTTCACGCAGCGCGCGAGCGAGCGGTTGGTCGCCGCGACGATGCGCACGTCGACCGGCCTGCTCGTCGCCGCGCCGACGCGGCGGACCGAGCGCGACTCGATCGCACGCAGGAGCTTCGGCTGCATCGCGATGGGCATCTCGCCGATCTCGTCCAGGAAGAGGGTGCCGCCGTGCGCCTCCTCGAAGACTCCCTTGCGGTCGCCGACGGCGCCGGTGAACGCGCCGCGCACGTGACCGAAGAGCTCACTCTCGACGAGGTTCTCCGGGATGGCGCCGCAGTCGACGGCGACGAAGGCACCGGCCGCTCTCGTCGATGCGGCGTGCAGCGAGCGCGCGAGCACGTCCTTGCCGGTGCCCGTCTCGCCCTCGACGAGCAAGGTGGTATCGGTCGGCGCGAGGCGCTCGAGCGCGGCGTAGAGCCGGCGCATCTCGAGGCTGGAGCCGACGAGCTCTCCGAACGAGTCGCGGGCGCTCAGCTCGACGAACGCGGGCTCCTGCCCGACGTCGACGCGGAACGCCGAGGCGCCCACGCGCACGACGGCGCCGGGAGGAACCTCGGCATCGCGCACGCGCACGCCCTCGACGAACGTCCCGTTGGTGCTGCCGAGGTCGCGCAGCGTGATGGCGCCGGCGCGGGCGACGAGCTCGCAGTGCACGCGCGAGACCGTGGGGTCGGCGATCGTGAGGTCGTTCCCGTCAGCGGCGCCGACGCGGGCGGTGCCGCTGCTCACGGTCGCTCGGGAGCCACGTGAGGGGCCGTCGACGACCAAGAGGTCGAGCGACCAGATGCGCATCGACGGGCGCGGGGCGATGCGCGAGGTGGGGTCCTGCGGGTAGTCGGGAGGCATCAGCGACCCGCAGGATAGGGGTTCGGCGGGGGAGCGTGTGCGGGCTTCGGGGGATGCGTCGGGGTCGGGGTCGGGGTCGGGGTCGCGGTCGCGGTCGCGGTCGGGGTCGGGGTCGGGGTCGCGGTCGCGGTCGCAGCCGCCGACACCGACGCGGTCAGAGTCTCGGCCGGCGTCGGCGGCGGGGCTGACAGCGCGCCGGCAGGCGGAGTGCTCCTTCGCGCGAGCAGCAGCACGGTGGCGCCTGCGATCATCAGCACCCCGCCGACCACGAGAGCCAGGCCGACTCTGGACGCCTTCCGCCTCGGCACGGCCTGCACGGTCGGCGCTTCCGTCGGTTCCGCAGGGGCGCCGACGTCCCGGGGCGCGTCGCGCAGCGCCCGCCTTCGCTCTTCCAGCTTGTCGCCCACGGTCTCCTGCACGAAGCGGGCGACGTCCGCGTGCTTCGCGATGCCGTCGATCGATTCGGCCGCCTGCTCGAGCGCCCGGGCGAGACTCTCTACCGTGGGAAAGCGCGCCTCACGTACTCGCTCGACCGCGCGCGCCACGATCGGGTCGAGCGCGGCCAGCGTCGGCACCGTCGCCGAGACGGGCGGCACCGGGGCGCTCAGGACGCGCTCGAGGGTCTCGGCGTCCGTCTGTCCGCGGAAGAGCCGCCGTCCGCAGAGCGCCTCCCAGAGCACGACGCCGAGCGCGAACACGTCGGCGCGCCGGTCGATGTCCTCGCCGCGCACGTACTCGGGAGCCATGTAGCCGGCCTTGCCCTTGAGCGCGTTGCGCGACGTGCCGTCGCTCGTCTCGACGCACTTGGCGATCCCGAAGTCGGTGACGCGCGCGACGCCGTCGACGCCGACGAGGATGTTCTGCGGCGACACGTCGCGGTGCACGAGCCCGAGCGGCTTGCCCGCGTCGTCGCGCGCCTCGTGCGCCGCATGCAGCCCGGCGCACGCGTCGAGCACGATGCGCACGGCGACGCGCGGGGGCAGCCTCCCTCCGGCGCTCGCGCGCGTCGCCACGAGCTCCCCGAGCGACGCGCCCTCGATGTAGTCCATCACGAGCTGGATCGCGTCGCCCACGTCCTCGACGTCGCGCACGTCGACCACGTTCGCGTGGTGGATCCCCGACGCGAGGCGCGCCTCCCGCAGCCACGCGTCGCGGAACCCGCGGTCGTCGAGCAGGTGCGGGTGCGGCCGCTTGATGGCCACGATCTGGCGGAACCCGTGCGCCCCCTCGAGCGCCCCGAGAAACACCGTGGCCATGCCGCCCGAGGCGATCTTCAGGATGGGCTCGTGGCGAAGGCGGGACGGCGCAGACGTACCGGGAGTCTACACCGGCGGGAGCGTTGCTCGCCGGATCAGGGCACGATCCCCCAGAACTTGGCCGCGTAGTACGGCCCGTAGATGCCCGTCGTGTTCGTCCAGTCCTGCACGAGGTTCGCGTCGTCGACCATCTCCAGGCTCGGCATCGGGTCCCAGCCGCCCTGGTCGGCCGCCGGCGGCGCGCCGACGACGTAGTAAGGCGGGCTCGACGACGGCGGTCCCGGCTGCACCGGCGTGCCGTGACCGATGTCCGGCATGTAGACCGTCGCGAGCTGTCCGCTGCCGTACGTCGTGTACTGCTGCCCGCTGAGCGTCCCCGTCCCCGCCGGCGTCGCCGAGATCCCCATCGCTCCGGCGAACTGCTGCACGAGGTCGCTCATGTTCTGCGGGGTGACCGCGCCGTCCTTGCCGCCCTGGAAGACGATGAGCTTGGGCTTGGGCTTGCTCGCGTCGCCCCAGTAGCTCGGGTCGCAGTTGGTGACGTCGCTCGCGGGGTGGTTGCCCGGCCACGTCCAGCTGCCGTTGGGCGGCGCCGTGCCGAGCGCCGCGCAGTTCGTCCCGCAGCCGACGGCGACGCCCTCGAACGACGCGCCGCCCGCGAAGACGTCCGGGTAGCAAGCGAGCATGATGTTCGCCATCGCCGCGCCGGCCGAGAGCCCGCTGATGAAGATGCGGCTCGGGTCGATGTTGTGAGCCTTCTGCATCGCCTGCACCATGCTGACGATGTCGGCGGCGTCCTGGTTCTCGTACGTGTTGCGCGTCACGTAGAACGACTCGTACCAGTAGAACGAGCGCACGCTCGTATCGGCCTGGCTCGCGTTGGTCGCGTTCCCGGTGGACGGGAAGACGACGTAGAACCCGTAGGTCTCGGCGAGCGTCGCCCACTGCGTCGTGTTGATGTAGCCCCACTGGTTCGGCTCCCCGGCGCCGGGCGTCCACGACGACGGCGCCGCCTCGTACGCTCCCTGCGTGTAGCCGTGCAGCGCGAGCACGAGCGGCGCCGCCTGCGCCGTCTTGCCCTCCATGCCCGTCGGGTCGCACTCGTACATCGTGAGCCCGCCGGGCAGCGCGGCTCCGTAGCTGCTGTTCACGTTGCACTTCGCCGCCGCGCGGTTACCCGCGCCGCCGCCGTCACCCGGTGATCCGCTGCCGGCGCCGCTGTCCGGTCGTACTCCGGGCCCTCCTTCTCCACCGGATCCACTGCCCCCGCTGCTCGCATCGTCTCCCGAGCTGCTCCAGCTTCCCCCGTCGTCCGACCCCGTAGGACTCGTGTCGTCTCCCCCGTCGGAGTAGTCGCCGGAACTGTAGATGGGGCGCGCGCATCCACCGAGCGCACACAGCACGATGGACATGACGAGTCGTCGCGACATGGCGCCGCCCCACAGGGCATGCGACGTGCCGCACGCTTCATCCGCGGATTCCGCGCGAATCTCGATTGGGTGCGTCGCCGCCGACGCGCCCTTCGGCGCGCCCCCACGCGTCGCGGGCGACGCATGCACGGGTGGCGAGGGAGCAGCCAGATCTTGCGCTAGCATCGGAGTGGTGGGGACCCGATCGGTGAGACGAGTCACGCTGCGCGCAACAGGAGCCCTCGCCGCCGCGTGCGCCATCGGCGGCTGCACGTCCCTCCTCGGCCGGTTCACGGTCGAATCGGACGAGTCGACTGCCGACGCATCGCACGACGCCCCGACCGACGGTACGGCGGCGGCCGATGGCGGCGGTGAGGACGGCGGGAGGAGCGACGCGCTCGCTGACGCCGGATCCGATGGCGCAAGCAACGACGCGCCGGGGGACGGCGCTTCGGGCACGCTCGATTGCACGACGTGGGCCTACGCCACGCCGATCGTCCTCGAGACGCTGTCGGCGGGGAACCGGCAGGTCCAGGGAGCGCTCTCCATCTACCCCTTGATGACCGGGTCGGGGACGAACATCCGCGTCATCGCCGGCAAGGGCGACACCGAGGCCTTCTCCCTGTACACGCTGGACCGGACGATGTCGCCTCCGGCGGTGTCCGCGCTCACGTCGCCGAGCTACTTCCAGTCCACGTTCTCCGGGCTCCACAGGGGCGCCGGGAGCGCCGCGACGTACACGGTCGTCACCGGCTCGGTCCGTTCGGCCGGCGGCGTGGCGGCGAGCTACGACGCGTGGGTGATCCCGGACAACCTGCCGGGCACGGGGCCGCTGCCGACGCCGTTCACCGTGTACCAGCTCACCCCCGTGCAGGCCACGCCGGTCGGGCAGCTGCACCTCCTTCCCCTCTCCTCGAGCGAGCTGTTCACCATCGTCGAGAACCCCATCACCGGGACTCCGACGACGTACAGCGCGGGGGCCGGGATCGCGACGCCGAGCTCGCCGCTGTCGACGCTGGCGCCAGTCGCCTCGAGCATCTATGCGGACGACCTCACCAACATGCAGCTCTTCCACAACGCGGTGAACGCCCAGGTTTACGTCTTCTCCGAGAACGACCTGTCGTCCCCGGGGCTCTCGGCGTGGTCGCTCCCCGACACCGCGCCGGCAGACGCGGCGGCGCCGACGAAGCGCGAAGTCGGCGCCCTGGCTGCGTACATCCAGGCGATCGGGGAGAACACGACGACCTCCGCTGCCGACGTCGCCTACGTCGAAGCCACGATCAACGGAGGTGTGATCCACGACGAGACCGTCCGCGTCGGGACCGTGCCCTACTCGAATGCGACGCCCGACCTCGACACCTGGGTGTCGACCGACCTGACCGCCGCCAGGACGTACACCGGAGTCGGCACGCTCGACGCGCCGATCGGCGTCACCTGCGGTTCGCGCTGGAGCCAGGACAACATCATGCTGCTCGGGCCCGGGCTCAAGAGCGCGGCCGACGGCGGGGTGGACACCGGTCTCGCGCTGCTCTGGGTCGACGCGACGGGCACCATTCACGCCGAGGAGCGCGGCACCAACCGCCTGCTGACGACGCTCGACGACTTCAGCGGCGTCGCCGCGACGCCCATCAGCATCGGCCCGCAGGGAAAGAACGCACGGTGGGCCGTGGTGTGGGTCGAGACCAAGACCGACGACGCGGGCAAGTACGACGTCATCTCCTACAACGAGCTCACCTGCCAGTAGCTCCGAGGAGTGTCCGAAAGTATCGATCGGCGCGGCGCCTCCGCGGGGGTCTCATCGACGCTGTTGTCCCGACTCAGCCGGAGGAAACGATCGATGAGCATGAGCATCAGCATCAAGACTCTGACCATCATTGCGCTCAGCGCCGTCGCGGCGGCCTCGTACGCTTGCTCGAGCAGCAGCAGCAGCAGCAACGGCGGCGGCGGAGCCTCGCAGTGCGCCTCCAGCGTCGGCGGGATGCCGAGCGGGTCCGACACCCAGTGCAGCTCCTGCGTGCAGAGCAACTGCGGCTCTCAGATCAGTGGGTTCGAGAGCGGTTGCAGCGACTACCTGAGCTGCGTCTGCCCGAACGGCTCGGTCGACCAGAGCCTCATCCAGCAGTGCGCGCCGAAGGTCCAGGAATCGAGCTGCACCAGCGCAGAGCAGAACATCCAGTCGTGCATCAACGCCCACTGCGCCTCGCAGTGCGCGTCGGGGAGCAGCAGCGGTGGAAGCTCCGGGTCGGGATCGGGCGGTGGAAGCGGAAGTGGGAGCGGGAGCGGAAGCAGCAGTGGCGGCGGCAGCGGAAGCAGCAGCGGTGGCGCCGGCACGACGAAGGTCTCCTGCGATCAGCCGTCTATGGGCACTTGCTCCCTCGTACAGGTGCCCTCGTCCGAGGTGTCGGCGGCGAACCAGAGCTGCACGTCGGGAGGAGGAACGCCCGGCACGTCGTGTCCCACGACGGACCTGGTCGGCTGCTGCACCATCTCCACCGAGGAAGCCTGCTACTACGGCGACGCGGGAGGGGATCAGGCGGGTTGCACCAGTGCCGGCGGCACCTGGTCGACGTCGCAATGACTCGGTGATTCGTTTTTCGCGAGACGATCCGGGGGGAGCCGTGTCTTCCCCTCAGGATGCTCGTCTCCCATCGTCGGTCCGTGGCCCCCGCCCTGGGGGCCCTGGTGGAGACCCGCTCGCTGCTCCACCCCGCGTTCCGGCTCGACGTCACGCGCCACGAGAGGGTCGTCCACGACGAGCGCCTCCACCGCACCCTTGCCTACCGTCGCCCCGACCCCGAGCGGTCGTGGCTACTCGCGGTCGTCGAGGGCCGGATGCAGGTGGAAGGCGCTGGCATCGCTCGCTGGCTGGGGCCTGGCGACGTCGTGATGGCGCGCGACCGGGCCGGGCTCCTCGTGCGGCAGGAAGGCGAGCGCTTCGTCGCGGTATCGGTGACGTGGCGCGAGGACACATTGGCCCGTGGACTGCACGGCGGCGCGCGTCTCGCGAGGTTGCGAGGGGCTGACCTCGTGGGCCTGGGACAGGTGGCGGCTGCGATCGCCCCGGATCTCACGGCGGGTGCCGGGCGCGAGGTGTTTCGCGGCGCGCTCGCGCACCTGCGCTCCGTGGTTTCCTTCGACGTCGACGCGCCGAGCACCTGGCGGGAGGAGACGCCACCGCAAGCGACCATCCTGTCGCGCGCGCTCGATCGAACGTTGTCGAGTCTCTCGCGCCAGCCGATGATGGTCGACCTCGAGCGCGAGGTGGGCGTCTCGTCTCGACAGCTGCAGCGGCTCGTCGCGCGCTTCAACGCGCACTACGGCTTCGACGAGAGAGGATGGCGCGACACGCTGATGCGGCGCCGGCTTCTCGTCGGCTGCTGCCTGATGACGGTGCCCGGAGCCGCGACGGAGCTCGTGGCTTCCGCGCTCGGCTACGGCTCGGCGACCGCCTTCTGTCGAGCCTTCGCGGAGTCTCGCCTCCCCTCCCCGATGGCCATCCGCGCCGCCACCTGGAAGCTCGTCGCCTGACCGAACGCGTACGCGCCATGTAGCGCGCCCCGCTACACGGTAGCGCCTTGCGCTGCACCGCGAGGCTCTCGAGGCAGCAATTGTGCGGTGAATTCGCGTGGCACGTCGGCTGCTGTGGTGCCTCGGTCAGGAGGCACACCGCTCGTGTCTTCGAGCGTGCACGGCGTGCAGCGGCTGCAACGCTCGATCTCGGGCGACGACCGTGCTCCACTCGCGACGATGGCTCCCTCCTTGCGTGCTGCGTTTCTCGGCGCCGCCTTCCCGATGCTGCTCGCATGCGGCAAGTCGCACGGGGCCGACCCGCTGACGCTCCCGCTGGCGGCGCGCTTCGACGGCGCGCCCGTGGCCATGCCGGAGATCGTCGTGCCGACGGGATACAAGGATGTGTCGCTCGCGGGCTTCAAGGGCTGGATGCAGTCGACGAGCACCGGCATCGTCGGGTTCGAGGCGCCGGACCGCACGGCGTTCGTCCAGCTCGACGCCCGCAAGGGTGCTCCTACGCCGCCGTCGCCCATGATCGTGGGCTTTTCGCTGCAATCCTTGGCAGACGGGCCCGTCGCCCTCGAGCCCGCCGTGGACGGCAAGGTGGGGGGCGGCCATTTTCCGGCGAAGATCCAGGAGGGGGCCTGCAAGCTCAAGGGCGCGGCGGCCCACTGCTGGGCGCTCGTCGTCGACGTCGACGGCGCCAAGACGCTCATGGTCGCGGGCGCCAAGGACGACGCGTCGCCCGACCTGCGCGCGAAGCTGGCTGACGCCGTGCGGTCGATCTCCGACGTGAAGCGTTGAGCAGCCAGCAGGTCACCACAGACTGGCTCCGCGCGGGCTAAGGCTTCAGCGTCGGCTTCGGTGGCTTGTTGGCGAGGATGCCGTCGATGGCCCGCTTGCGCGCCGCCTTGACCTCGGTGGCTTCGTCCCCGGCCGGGTCCATCGCACGTGCGCGATCCAGGTCGGCGAGGCACGCGTCCCACTCGTGCACCTCGCACTCCCCGAAAGCGTCGCGGCGAAGGTCCGCCGCCGAGACGAGTTGCGGAGGGGCGGGTTCGACAGGCTCCGGCTCCGCGCTCGGAGTCGGCGCCGGCGCCGGTGCCGGCGAAGGCGCCGGCTGGCGATGCATGGTCACGTAGACGATGCCGCCGCCCACCGCGGCTCCCACCGTCGCCGCGACGAGCCAGAGGACAGCGGGGCGCGCTCGGCGCTCGGGGCGCATCGACCGCACGCGCTCCCGGTCGACCACCTCCTTGCGCTTGCGGGCCGCCACCCGCTCCTCGAGCTGACGGCGCCATTCGCCCGCGCGCTCCCGTTCGGCGGCGACGTCCACGCCAATGGCCGCGAGCTCCTTCTCTGCGTCCGCTGCACTCGTGTTGCAGGCGCGCTGGAACTCCAGCTCGTCGTCGATCGCTTCCTTCTCGGCGATCCTCCAGACCTGCTCCGGGGTTCGCTTCGGCATCACGTCTTCTCCTGCTTCTTCTTCAATCGCTCCACGTACCGCACCCTTCGGTCTCGAGCACGGTAGAACTCGTCGACGTCGCGGCCGCTCAGACCGGCCATCTCGGACGGGTCGTCGATCTCCTGGAGCGAGTACTCGATCCATTCGAGGTTCACGTCGTCACCCGTCTCGACGAAGTGCGCCTTCATCCGTTCCAGCCCGGCCTTGGCATCGTCGCGGCCCTGCTCGTAGTCCCGGCGCGCGATCAGCAGATCCTCGGGCGATTCGGCGTGTGAACCATCGAGGGTCTCGACCTCCGTCAGGTACTCGATCTCGTTCTCGCGCTTCTTGCTCGCCGCGCGCGCGTCGGTGCTCCGCTCGCTGCGGATGATGCCGCAGAGCATCGCGGCGAGCGGCGCCTTCTCCGGGTCCCACGAGCAGCGTTCCCAGAGGATGGTGAAGGCACGGTCCACGAGCTGCCGAGCCATGTGCTCGTTCTTGCCCGTGCGCTTCATCGCGTAGTTCATCGCGACGGCCCTCGCCCCTTCGAGGTCCTGCGCGAGGAGCAGCTCGTCGAACGCCGCGCGCTGCTCGGGCGTCGGCTCGCTCTTCCGACGTGCCTCTCTTTTCCACCTGAAAAATCGCAATCGGTCTCCTCCCCTTCACTCGATGCACGAAAAAGCGGGCGCCGGGAAGCGCCGCCCCTCCCCCGCGGTCGTGTGGCCGTGGGCGGCGGCGCTTCCCGGTCCCTGGGTCGGGGCTGGCTGGGCCCCTGCGTGGCGTCGGCCTACTTCGTCGCGCTGGGAGCCCCGTTGGGGCTCGGCGCTGAAGAAGCATTCGACGTCGTCTGCTGCGTGGAGGCGCTCGTCGCGGGCGGGACCGCGGCCGGGGCGGCGCTGGTGACGGGCGTGATGGTCACGCCTGTCACGTCGCCCTTGATCGCGCTCTTGGCCTTGGCACCCTTGGTGCCGCGGGCTGCGCGCGTGGCCTTGGCCTTCGCCGCGGCGGCCGCAGTCTCTTCGCCGGTCTTCGGTTTCGGCTGCTTGGGCGGCGTCATCCCGAAGTCGGCGAGATCCTGCGTCGCATCTCCGAACATCGCCAGGACGTAGCGCTTGTAGAGCCGGATGACCGGCGCGACCTGCGCTTCGACCCCGGCGAGCGCCCGGAGCGCGTCCTTGACGCTGGCTTGCGCCGTGACCACGGCGGTGATCGCGGTCCCGAGCCCCTGGAGGAGCTGGGTGAGCGACGCCGTCGTGTACACGATCTTCCCGAGCGTGAACTGCGCGTTCGGGAAGTGCTTCGCCGTGCCGGCGATGAGCGCCTGCACTTGCGCCAAGGCATTCGCCTTGGTTCTGACTCTCGACGTGGTACTGGACATGGCAGTTGGCATTCCTTTCTGGCCGGGGCGCACACTCGTCGTGCATGACGAGACCTCCCGGCGATGGCCCGGGCGGCCGTGTCTTTGGTTTTCTTCCCCTTCCAAAGACGTATGCGCAGCTCGAGGGGCCGATTCCGCGCTCCCGGGGAGAAAATCGTACGCGACCAGTCGATTGTCGGAGCCCCCCCGCGCTCGCCGGCCCGGAGACCTGCTTCGGCGTCCCTTCCTCAAGGATGGCCGCGGCCGGGGCCCATGGGACCCCTCGGGCCCATGGGACCCATTGGGCCCATGCCCAGCGTTTCGCCGTCCTGTTGGCCGCCAGCCTCGCTCGGTTGCGTGGCGGAGTCGGGCGCGCCCGCTTCGGGTGAGGAGCCAGACGGCGTGCCGGCGTCGCCGCTCATTCCCTTCGCGCCGGAGTCCGGCTGCGCAGCGGGTGGCGTGTTCGAGCCGGTCCCCGCATCGGCCTCGGGGAGATCGGCCAGCCCACTCGCCGGCAGCGCGCATCCGGCCGCGACCGCAGCGATGGTCGCGAGGCCAATGAATGCCGCGAAAGAGAGCGTGGCGCGGGTGGGTCGCATGAGGCGGAGGTACCGCGACGCGCGCAAAGCGGTTCACAAAGCGAAACGCATCGCGGCGCGAGCTTCGCGGAGCGGAACATGCCGTGAGGCGGGCCTCGCCGAGGGTGCGCTGGCGAGGCCCGCCCATGAAGACCAAGCCTACTTGTCGGGCGCCTGCTTGTTCGCCGCGCCCGTGGTCGGCGCCACATGGGTGAAGTTCGAAGCCGTCCGTATCTGGATTTCCCCCTTCCTCAGGTCGGCCTCGACGCCCTGACGCACGCCCGCCCAGTCGTTCGGCGACGCCTTGTCGATCTTGCCCAGGTCGTCCTTCAGCCCGTCGCGAAGATCGGAGAGGCTCTTTCCGATGTCCTTGTCGCGCTTGAGCGCCGCGTCCTTGTCCGTCGACTCCATCTTCTTGAGCGCGTCGATCTGCGACTCGACGCTGCGGATGGAGCTGTCGACCTGATCCTTCAGCGTGACCTTCTCGCGGTCGAAGCTCTCCTGCTTCGGCTCCTGCGAGCTCGCGGCCGGCTTGGGCCCCTCGGCACCCGTGACCGGCGCTTGGGCCGCCGCCACGCCACACGCGCCCAGCACGAGCAACGCCCCGATCACGCTCGCTGCGGTCCTGCGGACTCCAGTCATGACTCTCTCCTTGTGGTGAGGATGCGCGGGGATTCGCGCCGTCCTGGCATGGAGCAATCGGAGTACCTTCGCGGCGCTGCCATGGGCGCAGCAAGTCCAAGTCGCGCGGCAAGAGAACGAGCTCTCACGCCAGTTCGTGAGCGTCAGGCGCTGAACCGCGCCACATGACTCGACTGCGTGAAGCCCGGAACGGGGCGTGCACGTCCCTTCGAGCATGAGCACAGCCCGAAATCTGGCGACCGCATTGCTGACGGCAGGTTCGTTGATCCTGATCGCCTGCGCCCGTACCCCGAGCGCGAGCGCTCCTGCGTTCCCCGGCTCACGTCCGTCCACGGGCGTCATGGAAAAGCAGAACCAGGCCGACACTCGCGTGGTCGACGAGATCGCAAGCGCCCGGTGCGATCACGAGGACAAGTGCGGCAACATCGGAGCGGGCAAGAAGTACGAGAGACGAGAACTGTGCAAGGACGAGATGCGTGGGAAGACGGCGCCCGAGCTCACGGCGTACAAGTGCCCCCTCGGCATCGACCAGAAGCAGCTCGACGCCTGCTTCAAACAACTGCGCGAGCAATCGTGCTCGTTCTCGCTGGCCCACCTCTTCAGCGCGAACGAATGCTCCGAGTCGGCTCTCTGCATCAAGTGACGTGATCCCCGGCCATGCCGGCAATCAGTGGGCGGGCGCCCTGTGGGCTCTCGCCCGCTTCGCGTGCGCGGGCGCTCGCTTCTTGGTGGTGCGGCGGCCGCCCTTGGTCGCTGCATGCTCGCCGTTTCGCCCTCGCAGCGTCGCACGCACGGCATCCATCGCGCGGTCCACCACCGACGCGCCCACTCCGATGACCACGTTGGCCGGCGGCCGGTTGGGCGCCCGCGGGTGCGGTCGCGTCGGCGCGATCTTCTTGACCTGTTCCAGGCGCTTGCCGATCTCGGCCAGCTTCGAGGCGCCCATCTCTTCACGCACCATCGGAAAGAGAACGTTCTCCTCCT
The DNA here is from genome assembly GCA_035499695.1 of Polyangiaceae bacterium. Lineage (GTDB taxonomy): Bacteria > Myxococcota_A > Polyangia > Polyangiales > Polyangiaceae > Palsa-1150. The sequence continues at coordinate 138 of DATJYG010000590.1, read as the reverse complement.
CCTCCACGTGGCGCATGACCGCGTCCTTGAGCACCTTGATCTTCGCATCGAGATGCGCGTCGGCGATCTTCGAGGCTTGAATCGCGTCGAGCTCCCACTTGATGACGTTGTGCTCCTCCAGCGACTCGAGCACGATCT
>DATJYG010000589.1:0-2867 GCA_035499695.1 Polyangiaceae bacterium | reverse complement strand
CCCGAGGCGCTGGCGGCGCTCGAATGGGGAGCCCCGTCGCTCGTCGGCGATCGCGTCGACGTCGATCTGAAGATGCTGCGTGCGGCGGAGGCGTTCGCGGCCGATGCGGTGGCGGCGATCCAGGTGTCGGGGCTCGCCGGTGCGTCCAACAACTGGGCGCTCGCGCCGTCTCGCACCTCGACCGGCCGGCCCATCCTCGCCAACGATCCGCACCTGTCCCCGGCGCTGCCGTCGCACTGGTACTTCGCGCACGTGCGAACGCCCTCGTGGGCGATGACCGGCGCGTGCATGCCGTCGCAGCCCGTCGTCTCCTGCGGTCACAACGAGCGCGTGGCGTGGGGCATCACCGCGGGGCACGTCGACAACACGGACCTCTACCTCGAACGCATCGGCCCCGACGGAGCGAGCGTCCTCGAGGACGGCCGCCACGTGCCGTGCACCGTTCACGAGGAGCGCATCCGCGTGAAGCGCGCGCCCGACGTGGTGGAGCGCGTGCTCGTCACGCCTCGCGGGCCCGTCGTGAGCCCCGTCCTCGGCGGCAACGGCGCGGCCCTCTCCCTGCGGGGCACCTGGATGGCGCGGCGCGCCTTCACGGCGTACGGCGTCTTCCGCTCGAAGAGCGCCGACGAAGCGCGCCGCCTCTACGCGTCGTACCCGTTCCTCTCCGAGAGCCGCGTCTTCGCCGACGTCGACGGTCACATCGCCTGGCAGATGATCGGCGACGCCCCGGTCCGCAAGAAGTCGAACGGCACCCTGCCGACGCCCGGATGGGACACGTCGCTCGGATGGAAGGAGGCCCCGCGCCCCTTCGACGAGATGCCGAGACGCGTCGATCCGCCCGAGGGCTTCGTCGCCAGCGCCAACCAGGCTCCCGGCAAGAGCGACGTGACGACCCCGGGCTTCCTCGGCGCCGACTGGCTCGACGGGCAGCGCTACGCGCGCATCGTCGAGTCGCTGGAGGCACGCAAGGACTGGGACGTCGCTTCCACCCTGAAGCTCCAGGTCGACCGCACGACGGTCCTATGGCGCACCCTGCGCGAGCCGGTGCTGACGGCGCTGCGCGAGCACGCGCGCAAGGACCTGGTCGAAGTCGTGAAGCTGCTCGAATGGTGGGACGGCACGATGTCCGCAGAGTCCTCGGCCGCGAGCCTCTACGCGCTGCTCTTCGCCGAGATGACCGTGCGAGCCACGCGCGCGAAGGCCCCTCGCTCGTGGCGCGTCGTCCTCGGCGAGGGCTTCAACGTGGTCCTGCCCCACAGCCACATGGCGGTGCGCCGCCAGGGCCACATCGCACGCTTGCTGAAAGAGCAGCCCGACGGCTGGTTCACGCGCGGCTGGCCCGCCGAGATCGCCGATGCCTTCGCCCAGGTCGTCGACGAGCTCTCGCGCCGCGCCGGCCGCAGCAGCAGCGCCTGGTCCTGGGGAAAGGTTCGCCCTCTCGTCCTGGTTCACGCGGTCGGCTCCAAGCCCCCGCTCGACCGCGTCTTCAACCGCGGCCCCCTCGCCGTCGGCGGCGACGGAAGCACGATTCCACAAGGCTCCGTCGATCCCGCCGACCCCTACGCGAACCCCATCGGCATCCCCAACATGCGAGCCGTCATGGACGTGGGGAACTGGGAAGCGAGCCGCTGGGTCCTCGCGGGCGGTGAGTGCGGCAACCCATTCTCTCCCCACTACGACGACCTGCTCCCCCTCTGGGAGCGAGGCGAGGGCGTCTCCATCGCCTGGTCACCCGCGAGTGTGTACGCGCGTGCCCGCGCCACGCTGCGCCTGAAGCCCTCGGGCGGGTCTCATGGCTCGTGATCACACCCGTCGTAGCCGGTGATCAGGGTCCTGATCACCGGTCGATAGGGGTCGATCAACCGGTGATCACACCCGTGATCACCGCATGGAGCACCCCGACGATCCGGTGATCCCGGGCGCTCCATGAGGTTGATCGCCCCCATCGGACCGGTGATCACGGTCGTGATCACCCCTGATCAGGGTTGCTCCATGAGGTTGATCGCCCCCATCCAACCGGTGATCACACCCTCGATCACCGGTCACCAGGGTCGATCGGCCGGGTGAGCAGAAGAATCGACACGGGCCACGCAACTGGCCCGGTCGACGACCGATAGGGGGTTGCACCGGGCGAGAGGCCTGGCGAGGCGTCCCCACCGGGGCGTCACGCGGACCTCTCTGCCCACACCTCAACGTCGATCACACTCGGAGAATTCACATGTCTCGCTCCACCGGAAGCATCTCAGCCACGTACGCAACGCAGAAGGCCACGAAGATCGCCCAGTTCCAGGCATGCGCCGACGGAATGGATTCCGCCGACCTGCAGGGCGTGGACGTCATCACGCTCAACGGCGTGGACTGGAAGAAGGCCGACCTCAAGGCGAAGTTCCTCGGGGTCGTCACGGCAGCCAAGGCCACTCTCGCCGCGCACCAGGATCTCTCGAACTGCGTCGCGTCCGAGAAGGCCGTCGAGACGGACGCCGGCCCGCTCCGCAACGGGATGAAGGGGTACCTGAAGACGCGCTTCGGAAAGCAGAGCCCGAAGCTCCAGACGTGGGGCTTCGCCCCGGATCAGCAGCCCGCCAAGAGCCCCCAGGTGAAGGCCGACGCCGTGCAGAAGGCAAAGGAGACGCGCGCGATGCGTGGCACCGACAAGGGCCGCAAGCAGAAGGCGCAGATCAAGGCGACTGCGCCCGAGGCTCCTGCTCCGACGACGTCGCCGACGATCACCTCGTCACCGACGCCCAAGCCCGCCACCGGAAACGGCGGCAGCGGCCCGGTCGCCTGACGGTCCGAGAGGGACGCGGCGGGGACCTTCCCCCGCCGCGTGCCCTTGGCGCGCTACCTTGAAGATCGTGAGAGCGACG
>DATJYG010000588.1:0-12592 GCA_035499695.1 Polyangiaceae bacterium | reverse complement strand
GACCGCACCGGGCGTCGAGTCGAACATCGCGATGAGCACCCCACCCGTCGAGACCTTCTTGGCGCCGAAGCTGACGCGCACGGTGTAGTCGCCCGCCGGCAGGTCACAGAGCTCGAACGACGAGTCGCCGCCCGGGCGCGTGTCGCGCGCGTACGTCGTCGGCGAGCCGTCGCCCTTGCGCATGAGGTACATGTTCACGTCCGCCCCGTTGGTGAGCGGGATCGTGGCGAAGGTGAAGCAGCGGTTCTCGAGCGCCTGCGGCATCTTGACCGGGTACTCGAGCACGGGCTTCTCGAGCTCCTCCGACCTCGTCTCGAGCAGGTCGCTCAGGAGCTTCACGGGCCGGTCGCTCGCCGCATGCCGGGCGACGGCCACCATCCAGGAGCGCGTGCCCGGCTGCAGGTCGCCGATGTCGCCGCCGACCTGGCGCTGGGCCGCCCACTTGATGATCGCCTCGTCGACGCGCGCGATGAGCGCCTTCGCGAGCTGCCGGTAGACGTCGTCGTCGGACGGCATCTTGGCGGCCTTCGCCTGGAGCTGGTGCTCGGGGCTGGCCGCGTACTCGTCGTCGCTCGCCTCGAAGTGGAAGGTGACGCTCGTCACGAGCTCCTTCTGGCCGCCCGAGGTCGCGACGGTCACCTGCGCGGTCGCGTCGCCGCTGCGCTTGTAGACCTTTGCCTCGAAGGGGTACGTCGCCTCGTCGTCCACGGTGATGGTGCGCGGCGTGCTGTCGAGGAGGGACTGCGCGTCCGACAGCTCCTTGGTCTTGCGGTCGAAGTCGGCCTGCTCGGCGCCGGCGACCACCTTCTGCGCCCCGGCGTTGCACGCAGACGACGCGACCGAGCCGGCGAACGCCCCGAGGCCGAACGGCAGGTTGTCGCCCGCTTTGCTCGCCGCGTCGCCGCACGCCTTGCCCGCGGCGTCGCCGGCCTGCTTCGCGAGAGCCTGCGCGTTGTCGAGCGCCTGCTTGGCAGAGCTGAGCTCCTGCGTCTTGGTCGCGACCGCGGTCTGCGCGTCGGCGTACTTCGGGTTGTTGATGGTCTTCTGCCCCCTGGAGTACTTGTGCACGCGCTGCTCCATGGTCGCCGTCGCCTGCGGGACCTCGGCGCTCACGTCCAGGTTGATCTCGTGCGTCGCCGGGATGCCGGCCGACACGTCACTCCCGCGGAGCAGACGGAATCCGTTGCCGGCCCGGCGCAGCTTGGCCTCGGGGTCGAGGACGGCCTTCTCGAGCTCCGCGTTGAACGCCTTGGTGATCGCCGACACGCCGTGCATGCGCACCACCGCGTTGACCGTGACGACGTCGGCCGCGGAGATGAGGCGCTTGGCGTAGAAGTGGAGTGCGTCGACGACGCGCGACCGCTCCACGCGGATGAGCGGCGGCCCGAAGGGGCCCGCCTCCTTCGCGGGCGCGATGGCGAGGATGGGCATGCGGCACTCCCAGTGCGTCGTCAGCCCGGTGCCGTCGCGCATGCAGCGATCGAGCTTCACGCCCGTGAGCATCTGCGCGGTGTCGATCGAGACTCCGGGGGTCGTCAGCGTCTCCGGCGAGCGGAGCCATCCGACGAAGTCGACCGCTTCTTGAGGAGGGGGCGGGGGACGATCGGCGGCGACGAAGCACTGGTCGAGAACGCGCGCCGGCACCGTGAGCGCCTTGTCGCCACCCTCGGCCTCGAGACGCACGCCCACGACCGGCCCGCGGTCCGTCGAGAAGAGCGTCCGGCCGGTGACCGTGTAGGGCGAGAAGGTCAGATCGTTCACGTCGCCGAAGACCGGCGTGATCGTGGTGCACTGGTTGGACGAGAAGGCCAGCTCGACGACCGGAGCCTGGAGCTTGGGCATCGAGCCGATGACGACCTCCCGGTCGAAGGCGCACGCCCAGTCCTTCGTCGCATCCTCGGACGAATCGGCGGGCACGTTGCGCACCCAGTAAGTCCCACCGTCACGCTCGTTCGTGAGCTCGAGGGCGACCGCGATGCGCTCCTTCGTCAGGCCGACCTTCGGCAGGAGCGTCTTGTGGTCGACCACCTTGAAGACGCGGTTGGCGACGCTCTGGCTGTCGAAGGGCACCCAGTCCGAATCCTTCGGGACCGCGCCCGCGGCCAGCCCGTCCTTCGAGCGTTCGAGCTTGCACTCGGGCTTGAGCTCGAACCCGAAGACGATCTCCTGCGCTCGCTGCAGCTCGGCGGCGGCGCTCTCGGGGGACTTGATCTTGACCGGTGTGCAAGCTGCGAAGCCGGCCGTTGCGACGACCACAACGAGGGACACGCGTCTCATAGGCGAAGCGCTCTCACTTGATGGGTTCGAGGGGGACGGTGGACACGTACCCGCACAGCAGCAGCTCGTGCCGCTCTACGCTGTCGGGATCGCGGCGGATGACGAGCGTGTGCCGACCGCTCGCGAGGTGAGCGTGCGTCGGCAGAGGCCGCGACGGGCCGCCGTCGATGGCGAGCATCATGGGCTTGCCGTCGGCGGGCTCGAAGGTGAAGTCGCAGGTCGGCACGATGTCGACGCTGGTGGACACGGGTGCGGCAGGAGCGTCGCTGCCGTTCGTGGGCGTCTGGGGAGGCACGATGCCGCCGATGTAGCTCCTGGAGCTCGTGGCGATCGTCTTCTGCTCGTCGGTCATCGTGCTGAGCTCCCGGCCGAGCGCGCTCACGTCGGCGAGGAGCGTCGCGACGAGCGCCGCCGACTGCGCCGGGAGCTTGGCCTTCAGGGCGGTGAGCCGTCCCTGCGCCGCCATGCGTCCCTGCGAGTTGGCGTCGAGCCGGCGCTGCATCTTGATCCCGGCGTTGCGCGCATCGGAGGTCAGGTTGTTCCTGAGGAGGAACGCGCTCAGGGCGACGTCGATCTGCTTCGCGCGATCCCCCTGGTCCTTCAGAGCCTGCGCGACGGCCGCCGACTTGGCGTCGACGTCCGCGCGCACCTTGGCGTCCGCGTCGGAGCGCTTCTGCGCTTCGTCCGCCTTGCGCTTCGCCTCGGCGTCCTTGCGTGCCTGCTCGGCCGCGGCGGCAGCGGCATCGCGGGCGGCAGCCGCGTCCGCGGCCTTGCGGGCAGCTGCGGCCCTCTCCTCGTCGGAGTGGTCGACGTAGCTCGGCTCCTGCACCGCGGCCTTGGCGGCCTGGGTGGCGTTGCCCGCCTCCGTCACGGCCGCCAGGTTCGCGTCGCGGAAGCGGGCGGCGTCGGCGGCCGTGGTCTGCGGGCGAGCCGCGAGCAACTTCGCCGCGTCGATGGTCGACTGCAGATTCGTTCGCGCAGCATCCAGGCGCGAGGTGAGCGCCGTGGTGGCCGATTTGCCTTTCGGAGTGAGCTTGGTCCCCGTGACGAACGTGGCGAGGCCACGATCGGCGTCGTTCAGGTCGCTCATCGACTGCGACAGCATCCCGAGGACGCTCGTCCACTCCTTCTGCGCGGCGGGATCCCCGCCGCTCGGAGCGGCGGGGCCGGCAGACGGACTCTGCGCGAACACGTCGCGCGGCGCGGCGGTGACGGCGAGCGCCATCATCGCCAGCCCAGCGATTGCACCCCTCCTCAAGCTCACCTTCCTCCCTCTCTTCTCATCGAGACCCGACGGCCCAACGTTCAATGAAAGCAGCCTCGGCGGACTGCCGTCAACGACGATGACTGGGCGTCAACGCACCGCTCCCGTGAGCGCCGCGCTCGTGCGATGATGGGAGGTTTGTCCAGATGAGGGAGTGCTGCGGACCGGAACTCAGACGCGCTCGAGGACGACCGCGATGCCCTGACCGCCGCCGATGCACGCGCTGCCGACGGCGAAGCGACCGCCCCTCCGAGCCAGCTCGTAGACGAGGTGGGTCGTGATGCGGGCGCCGCTCGCGCCGAGGGGATGGCCGAGGGCGATGGCGCCGCCGTCCACGTTCGTCTTGGCGCGATCCAGCCCGAGCTCCTTCTCGACCGCGAGGTACTGCGGCGCGAAGGCCTCGTTCACCTCGACGAGGTCCATGTCGGAGAGTTTCAAGTCCGCGCGCGCAAGAGCGCTGCGGATCGCGGGCGCAGGGCCGATGCCCATGATGGTCGGATCGACGCCGGCGACGCCCCACTGCACGAGACGCGCGAGGGGCTTGAGGCCGTTCTTCTTCGCGAAATCCTCGCTCGTGAGGACGAGCGCGGCCGCGCCGTCGCAGATGCCCGAGGCGTTGCCGGCGGTGACGACGCCGTCCTTCTTGAAGACGGGGGCGAGCTTCGCCAGAGCCTCCATCGTCGACTGGGGGCGCGGATGCTCGTCCACCGCGAAGCTCACGGGGCCCTTCTTGCTCTGCAGCTCGACGGGCGCGATCTCGCTCTTGAAGCGACCCGCCTCGTTCGCCGCCGCCCAGCGCTGCTGGCTCGCGAGCGCGTACTCGTCGCAGTGTTGGCGGGTGATGCCGTACTTCTGCGCGAGGTTCTCCGCCGTGACCGCCATCGGCGTGTTGGAGTAGCTGTCGGTCAGCGCCTGCCACAGCGAGTCCTCGACCGGCGGCGCCTTGCCGAAGGCCCACCCGGCGCGCGCGCCGCGCAGGATGAACGGCGCCTGCGTCATGTTCTCGGTGCCCGCGACGAGCACCGCGTCGGTCTCGCCGAGGAGGATCTGCTCGGCGCCGTTGACGATCGCCTGGAAGCCCGAACCGCAGAGGCGGTTCACCGTGAGCGCCGGCGTCTCGATGGGCAGCCCCGCGCGCAGGCCCACGTGGCGCGCGCAGTAGATCGCGTCGGCGCTCGTCTGCATCACGTTGCCCACGACGACGTGCCCGATCTCCTTCTTGTCGACTCCGGCCTGATCCAGCGCCGCCTTCGACGCGTGTACGGCGAGGTCGGTCGCCGTCTGCCCGGAGAGAGCTCCGAGCATCGTTCCGAATGCGGTCCTCTTGGCGGCGACGACGACGATGGGCTTGGTGAGTCTGGGCATGGTGGCGGGTGGTAGCCTGGCCGCACCGTGAAGGCAAACGGTGGATCCCTACGGCCGAGCCCTGGATCCTTGGAGACCCATATTCACTCCGCCCGTGACCCCGCTGTGCCAACGAAGTCGCACGGATACGTCGCTGGATCGATTTGTGTAGCCAGCGTGCGACTGGGAATCGTTGTCGTCGTCGTCATCTGCACGGGGATAGGGTCATGCATCTGCCTCGTCTCACACTGATTGGTCTCGTAACGTCCTCCGCTCTCGCCCTCGCGGCCACGGGCTGCGGCCAGGGAGATACCGGCGGGGGGGGTCCTGGTTACGGAGGTGGGGGAGTAGGAGGAGTCACTGGACCCGGTTCGTCGCCGGGATCGAGCGGCAGCGGTGGCAACGGCGCGACGGGCAGCGGCAGCTCGGGCGGAAGCGCCAGCAGCAGCGGCAGCTCCGGCGGCAACGCCAGCAGCAGCGGCAGCTCGGGCGGCAGCAGCAGTGGCGGCGGCGGTGGGATGACCATCACGGCCAACACGACCTGGAACGACGGTCAGATGCTCGCCGAGAGCGTCACCATCGGGTCGGGCGTCACCGTGACGATCGCGCCGGGCGCGACCATCACCGTGGCCTCGGGCGTCGCCATCACGGTCGACGGCACGCTGACCGCGTCGAGCACCACGAAGGCCGCGAGCCTCACCGGCACCGGCTGGACGGGCATCGTCGTCGCGAGCGGCGGCACGCTGAACCTCACGGGCGTCGACATCAGCGGCGCTTCGACTCCGCTCGATGTCCAGAAGGGCGCCACCTCGGCCGAGTACGACAGCGGCACGATCAACGGCGCGACGACCCCGTTCAAGGTGGAAGTCGGCGGCGCGCTCGGCAGCAAGAGCGCGACGGTCACCGGCACGCTCGGCTCGGCGAGCATCGGCGGCTCGTTCACGGCGTCGAAGCTGAACTACAACTCGAACGGCAACGAGGGCATCATCACGACCGACCCGACGGCGCAGCTCTCGATCGAGGACTCGACGCTGCAGGGCACCGGCCCCACTGGCGACATGCTCATCTCGCAGGGCGGCGCCGCGAAGTTCCACATCGCGTACACGACGATCTCGAACGTCCACTGCGGCTTCCACTTCGACGCCATCGGCGAGTTCGACATCTCCTACATCAACGACGAGAGCAACGCGTTCGGCTTCATGCTCTACGGATCGAGCGGCGCAGGGCCGTTCACGGTGAGCTACTCGAACATCGTGCAGAACTCGGCCTACGCGTACGACGCGCAGGGCACGAACGCCCCGATCACGTTCTCCAACGACTACGTGACCGGCACGACCAACCCCGGCACCGTCGTGACCGTGACGAACGCGCAGAACGCGACCGTCCCCGGCACGGGTCCGCGCACGCAGTAGTAGTGCGGTATGATGAGGCGCATGCGGCGCCTCCTCCTGGCGGCTTCGTTCGCCGCTTCGGCACTCTGCGTCACGTCCCTCTTCACTCGTGAGGCTGCGGCGCAGCAGGCGGTGCCTGCTGCGAGCGTCTCGGACGAGGTGCGCACGAAAGACGGCGGCGTCTTCCGGGGCACCATCACCGAGCGCGTCCCGCGCGATCACGTCGACCTGATGATGCCCAACGGGCAGACGCGGCGCTTCAAGCTGAGCGACGTGTCCTATGCCGGCCCCATCTCGCAGGGCGAGGGCGCAGGGCCCCCTGCCCCCGGCGGGTCCGAGCGGGTCGACGTGCACGTGTCGGCCGATCAGCCCGACGTCCAGCTCCTCGTTCGCGTCGGCCAGAGCGAGGCCACGGGCTGGAGCTACCACGGCGCAATCGCGCTCGAGGGCCGGCAGTACGCCATCGTGTGCACGGCGCCTTGCGACACCCAGCTCCCCGCGGGGCTGCAGCGGCTCGCCATCTCGCAGCACGGCGGCGGCGCCGTCGAGGCCGACGACCCCGTCGATCTTCGTGGCTCGTCGACGCTCTACGCCCACTACGACTCGCACGCGGCCATCCGTGCAGTCGGCTGGGTGCTCGGCGCCGGCTCTGCGATCGGCGGGATCGTCATCATGGTGCTGGCGTTCGACTTCTCGTGCACGCAGCAGCAGCAGCAGGCCGGTCAGTGCAACTTCGTCAACACGGGGCAGTTCATCGCAGGACTCGCCGTGGCCATCGTCGGCGGCATCGTCGGCGGCATCATGGCGGGAGTCAGCGACCACGCGACGATCCAGCTCGTGCCCACGATGTCCTCGGGGCCCCTCCGGCTGCCGGGTGCGAGCGAGCCGCTCGTCGCCGCGACGCCTGACGCCCCCGGTGTCGCCCTGCGCGTGCGCTTCTAGAATCGCCTCCCCAATCTATTGACTATCGTTCAACAGACGCTACGTTCGGGAGTAGCGAGCGAGGCGCCCTTCTCCATGCGCGACACGTACGTCCTCATCGTCGGCAGCGGCTTCGCAGGGCTCGGGATGGCGATTCGCCTCAAGCAGGCGGGGATCGACGATTTCGTCCTGCTCGAGCAGGCGAACGGCATCGGCGGGACGTGGCGGGACAACCACTACCCGGGCGCCGCGTGCGACGTGCAGTCGCATCTCTACTCCTTCTCCTTCGAGCCGTGGCCCGAGTGGTCGCGCGAGTTCGCGCCGCAGAAGGAGATCCTCGCGTATCTCGAGCACTGCGCCGACAAGTACGGCATCCGGCCGCACATCCGCTTCGGCGCGCGCGTCACGCGAGCACGCTGGGACGACGGCGCCGGGATGTGGGAAGTCGAGACGAACGACGGCACCAAGATCCGCGCGCGCGTCCTCGTGCCCGGTTGCGGCCCGCTCAGCCGCCCGGTGATGCCGGACATCCCGGGGCTCGAGAGCTTCCAGGGCAAGACGTTCCACTCGGCGCGCTGGGACGACTCGTTCCCGCTCGAGGGCAAGAGCGTCGCCGTCATCGGCACCGGAGCGAGCGCGATCCAGATCGTCCCCGAGATCGCCCCGCGCGCGGGCAAGCTCTTCGTGTACCAGCGCACGGCGCCGTGGGTCATGCCCAAGCCCGACGGAGAGATCCCCGCGTGGAAGCGCGCAGCGTTCCGGCGCATACCCGCGGCCCAGCAGCTCGCCCGCCGGCGCATCTACTGGACGCGCGAGCTCATGGCGCTCGGGTTCGTCGTCGAGCCCAAGATCATGAAGCTCGCGGAGCGCTACAGCCGCGGCTTCCTGCGCAAGAGCGTCGCCGACACCGAGCTGCGCGACAAGCTGACGCCGCAATACACGATGGGGTGCAAGCGCGTCCTTCCCACGAACGACTACCTGCCCGCGCTGCAGCGACCCAACGTGGAGCTGGTCACGGCGCCCATCGCCGAGATCCGGGCGCACTCGATCGTGACGAGGGACGGCGTCGACCGCGCCGTGGACGCCATCGTGCTGGCCACCGGGTTCGAGGCGGCCGAGCAGGTCGCCCCCTTCGAGATCCGCGGGCGCGACGGCCGTGAGCTGAACGAAGTGTGGACCGACGGCGCCGAGGCGTACCTCGGCACGAGCGTCGCGGGCTTCCCGAACCTCTTCATGCTCATCGGGCCGAACACGGGGCTCGGGCACACCTCGATGATCGTCATGATCGAAGCGCAGCTCGCCTACGTGCTCGACGCGGTGAAGCGGATGCGCGCGCGCGGGCTCGAGTCCGTCGAGGTCCGCCCGGACGTGCAGGCCGTCTACAACGTCGAGATTCAGCGTCGTCTCGCGAACACGGTGTGGGCCAGCGGCTGCATGAGCTGGTACCTCACGCGCACCGGCAAGAACACGACGATCTGGCCGGGGTTCACCTTCGAGTTCCGCCTGAGGACCCGCCGCTTCGACGCGGGCTCCTACGACGAGCGCGCCCTCAGCCCGACAGAAGCGCCCACGCGCCGCCGATCACCACCTCGTCGCGCTCCTTCACCTTCACCTGCAACGCCACCGCATCCGGCCGCACCTGCCATCCCTCGGTGACGAGCGTTTCGCCCGGCCACACCGGCCGGCGGAACTGCGCCTCGAAGGCCGTGAGTCGCGCCGCGTCGCCGCCGCACACGGCGCGCGCCACGTGGCGCACCATGAAGCCGTACGAGCAGAGACCGTGCAGGATGGGGCCGCGTTCGAAGCCCACTCCGCGCGCGAAGTCCGGGTCCGCGTGCAGGGGGTTGAGGTCGCCCGACAGCCTGTAGAGGAGGGCCTGCTCGGGGGTCGTCGTCTCTTCCACCGAGAACGTGGGCGGCACGTCGCGCGGCTTCTCGGCGGGCGGCGGCTCCTTCGGCGGCGGCTCGCCCGGGGTGCTCTCGCCGCGGAAGATGATCGACGAGGTCGTCTCCGCCACGAGCTTCCCGCTCGCGTCCTCGCTGCGCGTGTCGACGAGCACCTGCGTGCCGATGCGCTTCATGTCGTAGAAGCCCCGGATGGTCGCCACGGTCACGAGCTTGCCGTTCGGGGCCAGCGGCGCGTGCAGCTTCACGCGCTCGGCGCCGTGCACGATCATCGCGAGGTTGCCGCCCGTCTTGCCGAGGAGGCCGAGCATCGCGTCGAACTTGCCGACGACCGCGAAGCTCGGCAGGACGCGCGGGCCTCGGCCCTCGTAGAGGTAGTCGAGCTCCTCGCGCTTGGCGCCGACGCCGAGCGCGTAGAGCACGGTGTCCTTCCACGTGTACGCGAGCGTCGAGGGGGCGCTCGGCTTGCCGGCCAGGGAGAGGTCGAAGGGCATGGGGGGCGCAGTCTCACACGGAGTAAGCTCCGGCGCGATGCCCTCCGGTGCCGGCGTGGTCGAAACCGTCGCGGAGGCGTTCGCGCGCTCGGGAGTGGACCTCTCGGCGATGGGCCTGGCGTGGGCGCGGGCGATGCCGGCGGTGACCATCGTCCCGGCGTTCGGATTGCGGGCGCTGCCGGTGCCGGCGCGCGCGGTCATGGGGATCGCGTTCGCCGCGAGCATCTTTCCGGCGCTCGCTCCGGAAGCGACGGGATCGACGCTGCCCTGGGTGGTGCTCGCGATGGGCGAGATCGCGCGAGGCCTCCCGGTCGCCATCGCAGCGGCGGTGCCCCTCTGGGCGGCCACGATGGCAGGCGGCGTGGCCGACGCACTTCGGGGATCGCAGGAGGCGCCGCGCGCTCCCACGGTGGAGGGCGCCGCGACGCCGCTCGGCGTGCCGCTCTCGCTGCTGGCGTGCGCCATCTTCCTCGCGACGGGAGGCCCCGCGCGAGTGGTCGCGGCGCTCGCGCTGCACCCGGTTGGCGCGCATCCGCTGCTCGCTGCAGCCGACGACATCGTCGGCGGCATCTCGCTGGCAGTCGCTCTCGGCGGCCCGCTGCTCGCGGCCGCGGTGGTCATCGAGATCGCCGCGGCGCTGGTGGCCCGTGCGGCTTCCCCCGCGCAGGTCCACGCGCTGCTCGCGCCGCTGCGCGCGCTGGGAACGCTGTCGGTGCTCGCGATCGTGCTCGAGCGGCTCGCGACCGCGCTGGCGAAGGTCGTGCAGGCGACGCCCTAGCTCACGGCGTCTTGCAGGCGATCGGCTCGGCAGTCACCGGCTCGGCGCGCCGCTCGACGCGCGAGCAAGGCCAGCCGACGTAGAAGTGCTCGAGCCACGGCCCCACGAGACTCTGGCTCTCCACCTGCGACGAGCCAGGCAGCAGCCAGGTGCTGACGACGGTGTGCGAAGAAGCCCTCGGCGGCATCTTCACGACCACGTCGTGGCTCTCCTCCGCCGTGGCTCCGCCGAGCCCCGGAGCATTCGCGAGCCCGGCCTCCACGCGCGTACCACCGCACGCGCACAAGCCCGACACGAACAAGAGCACCGGCCATCGTGACGACATGGCAGCCTCCCGTGGCAGCGTTCGCCCTCGAATCGTAGCGCCCCAGAGCGCAGGCGCACGTGGTCAGAGCGGGATGCGATAGCCGATGGAAAGGCCGAGCTCGAAGGCTGCGACGCTCCCGGTGAGCGTGGGGCAGAATCCGTTGTTGGTGCACGACGAGTCCGACTCCGGCTTCGGCCCCGGCAAGAACCAGCGGTCGGCCCGCAATGTGAGACCGATGACCCACCTGTCGGTCACCAGGTAGTCCCCGCCGATCTCGAAACCCACACCGAACCCTTCGGTGCTGGCCGTGACGCTGTTGTTGCCGAGGATGGGCGGCACCTGCGGCGCGTTCGTCTCGGAGTAGCGGTCGCTGATGATGACGCCGCCTGCCGTCAGCCCGAACCAGCCTTCCAGCCATCGCGAACGCAGCGGGAAGTAGCGCGCCTCCGCGCCCATCGTGAGGTAGCTCCGGGAGTGGGTGATCGCGACGCCGCCGACGCCGCCGCCGGCGTTCGAGTCGCTCGTGGGCCGCGGGGCGAAGAGGGCGCCGGCACCGAAGGCCCAGTCGCGCGTCGCGCGATAGAGGATGTGCACGCCGGTGAGGACGGTGGCGTCACCGTTGCCCACCGTGCCGAAGGGCGTCGCACCGCCGCGGTTGGACTCCGAGATGGCTGCGTTCGGCAGGGCGATGATGCCCGCGTCCAGATCGAGCAGCGTGTGAGGACGATCGAGCAGCGAAGGGTGCTCGTGCGGCGATGGCTCGGCGTGCTCGTGCGTCGCGGTCGGGGTCGGGGTCGCGGTCGGGGTCGGGGTCGCGGTCGGGGTCGCGGTCGGGGTCGCGGTCGGGGTCGCGGTCGGGGTCGCGGGCGCGGTCGCGGGCGCGGTCGCAGGGGATCCGGGCGACAGGGGAGGCGGTGGCGGCGGGGGGAGCGCCGGGGGCGCGGGCGACGTGGACGCCGCCTGCGCGAGGGCCACTCGCGGAGCGATCGCCATCGCCAGAACCGGGAGGACCCACGCCGCGCGCATCCTGCCAGTCAGCGTAGACGATCTACAGCCAGCCGGCGCTCGATGGGGGCGCCGGTGCAGGCGCCGTGGGGCTGGGTGCCGGAGCCGGACCCGGCGGCGGCGAGGGAGCCGATCGACCGTCGCCCACCACGACGAGCCGCGCAGCCCGTGTGGCGGTGCCGTCGACACGCGCTCCGAAGATCACCTCGAACCGGCCCGGCTGCATGAACGTGAACGAAGCGCGGTAGGCGCCGGAGCCGTCGTCGGCAGCCGACACGTCGGTCCCCGGCGCGATCCCCGGGCCAGCGAAGTGGAACCGGGGGCCCTCGGTTCGCGAATGCGCTCCGCCGATGTGCGCGACGAAGTCCACGGGCTGCCCCACCGACGGCTTCGCGTTCGACACGTCGATGGATGAACGCGCGCCGCTCGTCGCGGAGCCCGAGGGCACCGCCGACGGTCCCGCCGCGAGAGGTGGAATCGCCGGGTCCACCGCGGCTGCCTGGATCTCGATCGGCGTCGCGGGATTCGCGCTCCCGGCCGCGGGGGCAGTCGCTGACGCCGTGGCGCTCGCGGACGGTCGCTGCGCCGAGGCGACCCGCGTTCCGACGAGCCCCGCCTTGTACGCGACGAGCCCCATGAGAAGCGCACCCGCGGCGAAGCAGCCCGCCACGATGAGAAGCGGCCGGCCGCGGCCCTCGCGCCGCGCGGCGAGCACCTCGGCCGACTCGTCGGCCATCGTCGTGTCGACAAAAGACGGCGGCTTGCTCGTCGGAATCTGGGAGCGTGACGGTGGCGGCGTCGCGAGCACCGCGGTTCGCGTGGTGGGCGACTGCTGGTCGTCCATCGTCAGGTCCACACCCGACGGCGGCGGCGTGGGAACGAGCCTCGCCTCGAAGTCGGGGCCCGG
>DATJYG010000587.1:0-2213 GCA_035499695.1 Polyangiaceae bacterium | reverse complement strand
TGCACTGGCGCGAAGCCGGCGACGGCGCGAAAGCGGCCCGGTTCGCCGCGCGCGCAGCCGCCGGGGCCATGACGGCCCTCGCGTTCGACCGTGCCGCCGATCTCTATCGCCTCGCGCTCGAGCTCGATGCGCCCTCGGGCGACGCCGGCGTCGCGCTGCGGACCCGGCTCGCGGAGGCGCTCGCGAGCGCCGGTCGCGGCGCCGAGTCGGCCCGCGCGTACCTGCGCGCCGCCGAGGACGCGTCCCCCGACGCGGGCGTGTCGCTCCGCGAGCGCGCCGCGTCGCAGCTGATGCGCTCCGGCCACATGGACGAGGGATACGTCGTCCTCCGCTCCGTCCTCGCCGCCGTCGGCATGTCGCTCCCGACCACGCCGCTGCGCGCGCTCGCGTCGTTCCTGTTCCGGCGCATCCTGGTGTGGCTCCGCGGCTTCGAGTTCCGCGAGCGCGCGGCCGGAGACGTCCCGCCCCACCAGCTCGTCGTCGTCGACGTGCTCTGGTCGCTGTCGTTCGTCCTGAGCTTCGTCGACACGGTCAAGGGGGGCGACTTCCAGGCGAGGTACATGGTGCGCGCGCTCGACGCCGGCGAGCCACACCGGATCGTGCGCGCCCTCGCGAACGAAGCTCCGTACGGGGTGAGCGTCGGGATGAAGGGGTGGCGGCAGGCGCAGAAGACCATCGCCCGCGCGCGCGCCCTCGCCGATCGTCTCGGCGATCCCCGGAGCAGCTGCTACGTGACGATCGCCGCCGGGATCGCGTGCTACCTCGCCGGACGCTTCAAGGAGAGCCTGCGCCTGTGCGACGAGGGGCTCGCCAGCCCGGCGCCCGACATGTTCGCCGAGCGGATGCGCGCCCGCCACTTCGCCTGCCACGCGCTCGCGATGATGGGCGAGTTCGGCGAGCTCGCGCTCCGGGCTCCGGAGTACCTGCGCGACGCGGAGGCGCACGACGACGTCTACCTCGCGACGAACCTCCAGATCGGCCATCCGCACATGACGTGGCTGCTGCAGGGGGACGTGGCGCGCGCGCGGGCAGGGATCGCCAACGCGAAGGCGCGCTGGAACGCCGAGGGCTTCACCCTGGAGAGCTACTACCTGCTCTACGCAGAGGTGCAGACCGACCTCTACACCGATGCGCCGGAACCGGCGTGGCGCAGGGTCGTCGAGCGATGGCGGGCGCTCCGCCGCTCGTTCCTCCTGCGGATACAGACCGTTCGCTTCGTCGCGCTCCACCTCCGCGCACGCGCCGCCCTGACCCTCGCCGAGCGCGACCAGGCGCAGCGCCCGGCGCTCCTCGCCGACGCGGCGCGTGCGGCGAAGGAGCTCGCGCGCGATCCCACTTCGTGGGGCGTCCCCCTGTCGAAGCTCGTGCAGGCGGGGATCGCGCGCCTGCGCGGGGGGGCCCCGCTCCCTCTCGTGGCCGAGGCCGCGCGCGGCTTCGCCCAGTTCGACATGAACCTCTACGCCGCCGCCGCGCGCCGGCGCGAGGCGGAGCTGCGCGGCGGCGACGCCGGCCGAGGCGCTCGGGAAGAGGCCGAGCGCTACATGCGCGCGCAAGGGGTCGCCGACGTCGAGAGGGTGACCGCGCTCCTGGCGCCCGGCTTCGGCGAGACAACGAAGTAGCGCGGCTCAGCCGAGGACCATGTCGCCCTGGAGGAGGGCGCGGGCGCAGGTGACGAGCTGGATCTCGTCGGTGCCGCCGCCGATCTGCAGGAGCTTGGCGTCGCGCGCGAGCTGCTCGACGCGGAACTCGCGCATGTAGCCGTTGCCGCCGAAGATCTGGACGGCCTCCATGGCGACCTCGGTGGTCGCCGGCGCGCAGTACGCCTTCATGGAGCTGGCCTCGCCCATGGTCATGCGCACGCCGTTCTGCTGCATCCAGAGCGTCTTGAAGAGCAGGTTGCGCACGTTCTGGTAGTGCACGTACATCCGCGCGAGCTTCGCCTGCACGAGCTGGTACTCGCCGATCGCGTGGTCCCAGGTCTTGCGCTCCTTCGCGTAGCGGATCGACTCCTCGAGGCAGCGCTCGATGATGCCGAAGCACATCGGCACCATGCCCGTGCGCTCGCCGTGGAAGACGTCGCGCGCGCCTTCGCGCGAGGGCTCGGTCTCCTGCTCGCCGAGGAGCTGGTCGGCGGGGACGAAGCAGTCCTCGAGGAAGATCTCGCCGGTGGGCGAGGACCACATGCCCATCTTCTTCATCGGCTTGCTCAGCGA
>DATJYG010000586.1:0-7469 GCA_035499695.1 Polyangiaceae bacterium | reverse complement strand
GGCGCCGACCGGAGCGTCCGCCGTGCAGGCGCGCCCGAAGAGGGCGCAGTCGGACGGTCTCGCGAGCCCGGCCATGATGTCCCCGCAGCGGCATTGTCGCAGGAGGCCCGAGGGGGCGTCCGCGCGCAGAGGAGCGAGGTCGATGTCGAAGCGCCGGCGCGCGTCCACGTGCGCCCATTCGTCGCGCAGCCGCAGGTTGCCGTTCGGCACGTGCGCGATCCCACGCCAGCAGCCACCCATGGGCCGGAACACCCGCCAGAGCTGCTCCTGGGCGACGCGGTTCCCCTCGCGCGTGACGCAGCGCGGGTACATGTTCGCGACCTCGGCCCTGCCGTCGCGGACCAGCTCGAGAAGGCGCGCGAGGCCCGCGAGCACGTCGAGGGGCTCGAAGCCCGCCACCACCACGGGAAGGCGGTGGCGCGCGGCGAAGGCCTCGAACACGCCGGCCCCCGTGATCGTGGCGGCATGGCCCGCCGCGAGGAAGCCCTCCACGCGCGTGTCGGGCATCTCGGCCACGATCTCCATGGCGGGCGGGATGTACTTGTGCGCGGAGAGCACGCTGAAACCCGGCGGCGTGCCCGCGAGGAGCGCCGCCGCCGTCGCCACCGCCGTGGTCTCGAAGCCCGTCGCGAAGAAGACCAGCGGCCCCTCGCTCGCGCGCGCGAGCTCGACCGCTTGCGTCACGCTGTAGACCACCTCGACGCGCGCCCCGGCCGCCTTCGCGTCGGCCAGGGAACGGGAGCTCCCGCGCACACGCAGCATGTCGCCGTAGGTGGCAACGCGCACTCCAGCCTCGGCGAGCGCCAGGGCCTCGTCGATCTCAGGCACGTCCGTCACGCAGACCGGGCAGCCCGGACCCATGATGACGTCGAGCGCCTTCGGGAAGACGGCCCGCAGCCCGAACCGCGCGATGGCCTGCTCGTGGCTGCCGCAGACGTGCATCACGGCCACGGGATCACGGCCGATCTGCCCGGTGAGCTGCGCGATCCTGGCCGCGAGCGCACGTGCCTCCGCGGGATCGCGAAAGCGGAGCTGGCGCGCCTGCGCCTCGCGCGAAAGCGCGCTCACCGCCCTTCCTCGTCGCGACGCTTCGCGGAAGCTTCGACCTCGCCGCGCACGTCCGCGGCCATCAGATCGTCCTCGTCCGCCTCGCGCAGCAGCTGCTCGTACAGCGCGAGCGTGGTCTCGATCTCGCTCTCGTGGATGCGCCGGATCGCGAAGCCGACGTGGTTCAGCACGTAGTCGCCAGCGGCCACCGGCTCGTCCACCACGTCGAGGCGCACCTGCCGGCGAACGCCCCAGAAGTCGACGGTGGCGAGAAGGCCGTCGATCTCGATCACGCGACCGGGGACTCCTAGACACATGAGCGACTCCTGGCGTCCGCCACCAATGCCTGGCCGAGGGCGAGGCCGCCGTCACCCGGAGGGACATCTGCGTGAAGGTACACTTCGGCGTGCGCAGCCAACGCGGCGCGCACGCCCTTGGCGAGGCGCGGGTTCTGGAAGCAGCCGCCGGTGAGCACGACCGGGAGGCTCCCGTGGCGCCGCACGGCCGCCGACACGACAGTGACCGTGGCCGCCACGAGCGTCTCGTGGAAGCGCGCCGAGATCCGCGTAGGCGCCTCCCCCGCGAGGCAATCCGCCACGAGGCTCCGCACCATAGGTCGAAGATCGATCAACCATGGCTCGCCATCACGCTCGACATCGAAGGGATAAGGAGCGTGCGGCCCGCGCGCGGCGATTTCGTTGCAGAGCAGCGCGACCTGTCCCTCGTACCCGGCAACGCTACGCCCGAGGAGGAGGCTGCCCACCGCGTCGAAGAGGCGGCCCACTCCGTGGGAAAGCGGCATCGGGAACCCGCTCGCGAGGAGAGTCCGGACGCGCGCGAGCTCGTCGGGCGCAAGCCCCGCGAAGAGCGGGAAGACGTGGAGCGGAGGGTCGCCCAGGAAGGCGTCGTCGAGGAGGGCGAGCGCGAGGCGCCAGACCTGGCGAATCGCGACCTCGCCGCCCGGCAGCCGGAGCGGTCGGAACGTCGCGATGCGCTCGAAGCTCCCGAGTCGCACGAGCAAGATCTCGCCGCCCCAGGACGCCCCATCCTGGCCCTGGCCCGTTCCGTCGTACGCCACGCCTAGGACGGGGCCGGAGAGTCCGTGCTCGCCCATGGCGCTCGCGACATGCGCGTGGTGATGCTGCACGGCGATCGTGGCCGCCGCCGGCCAGCTGCGCGCGAAGCGGGTGGAGAGGAACTCCGGGTGGAGGTCGTGGGCAACGATCTCGGGACGCACCCGCAGTAGGTGGCACATCCGCTCGACCGACTCCTCGAGGGCTTCGTACGCGGCCAGACTCTCGAGATCGCCGACGTGCGGCCCAAGCCAGGCCGCGTCGCCGACGCCGATGCAGACAGCGTTCTTCCAGTGGGCGCCGCAGGCAAGTACTGGCTGCGCGAACGCGCGCGCGACACGCGTGGGCCGCGGCACCCACCCGCGCCCTCGCCGGAGGATCGTCGGGCGTCCGGCGATCACGCGCGCGACGGAGTCGTCGCACGGCGCCGCGATCACGCGATCGTGGATGAGGAAACGATCCGCCAGACCCGCGAGCCGGACGCGGGCGTCGTCGTCTCGGAATGCGATGGGCTCCTCGGCTCGGTTGGCCGAGGTCATGACGAGCGGGCGAGCCACCGCCGCGAGCAGCAGATGATGCAGCGGCGAGTAAGGGAGGAAGAGCCCGACCAGCGGTGCGTCAGGCGCGACTGCCGCCGCGATCGGCGCCTCCACACGGCGCTTTGCGAGCACGATCGGGCGCTCCGGGGCCTCGAGCAGCGCGCGCTCTCCGGCGTCCAGGTGCGCCAGCTCCGCAGCTGCGCGTAGGTCGCCGACCATCACGGCGAACGGCTTCTCGTCCCGGCCCTTGCGCGCGCGGAGCCGCGCGACGGCGCCTTCCGAGGTGGCGTCGCAGGCGAGGTGGTATCCGCCGAGTCCCTTCACCGCGACGATGCAGCCCTCTCGCAGCGCCGCGGCGGCCGCCGCGATGGGATCCTCCGCGTCCAGCGCTGCGCCGCTTGCATCGCACCACACGAGCGCGGGTCCGCATGCAGGGCACGCGTTCGGCTCGGCGTGGAAGCGGCGATCTCCCGGGTCCTCGTACTCGCGGCGGCATGCTGGGCACATCTCGAAAGCCGCCATCGTGGTGGCCGCGCGATCGTAGGGAGCTTCCGTCGCGATCGTGTAGCGCGGACCGCAGTGCGTGCAGTTCGTGAAGGCGTAGCCCTGCCGCCGGTTGCTCGCGTCGGCCATCTCCGCCAGGCAGGCGTCGCAGGTGGCGCGCTCGGGCGGGATCGAGAGGCGCAGGTCGCCGTCCACCGCGCTTGCCGCGATTGCGAACCCGTCTGTCGCTCTTGCGTCGACGGGCGAGCAGTCGAGGGTTTCGATCACGGCGCCTGGCGGCGTCTCGCGCACCAGGGTCCCGACGAAGGCGTCGAGCGCCGGCTCATCCCCGAATGCTTCGATCGTCACGCCCGAGGCGTCGTTGCGCACCGCGCCGCCGAGCCCGCGCGCGCGCGCGAGGTGGTAGACCCAGGGACGGAAGCCCACGCCCTGCACCGTGCCGCGGATGCGGATCTTGCGGCCTGCGGCGCTCACGGCACGGGCCTGCACCTTGAAGCCCCATGCCGAGAGGCGGACCACGGCCGCATCCACCATGCGCGGCACTGCGTGCGCAACGGGCGCAGAGAGTGGCTCCGCATACTCGGCACCCGCGACCTCGACACCCACGAGGGCCATCCGCGCAGGCAGCTTCCCGCGCAGCCCCGCGAGCGCGAGCGTCTCGCGAAACCCCACCTGATGGGGCGAGAGCTTGATCGAGAGGCAGCGCGGGATCTCATCTCCCTCCCGCTCGACCACCGTCCCGATCGTTCCGCCGAGGTGGACGGCATCCAGGACGAGGAGCGCCCCGGCGTCCTCGACCGTCGGCAGGAGAGCGAGTCCGAGCGCGCCGCCGTCCTCCAGCTGGACGTCGGGCTCGAAGGCGAATGCGCTGCGGAGCGCCTCCAGCGCGGCCAGCCCCGCCCGATCGTCCCCCATCAGCGGGTTCCCGAGGCCGAGCACCACGGCCGGCCGTCCCATGGCGTCATCACTCCTCATCGACGAACTTGATGCCGCGGCGCAGCCATCGCCCGCCGTCCACCATCGACGAGATGGTTCCCGAGCGATCGACGTTGGCCGAGAGGACCGAGAGGTAGATGTGGGCCGGGACGAAGAGGAGAAGGATCCACATCCCAACCGTGTGGAGGAGACGCACGTTCGCGTTCCCGATCCAGTCGTTGAGCGGCATGAACCATTGGAAGAACCAGTTGCGGGGCTCGTACATCGCGTACATGGCGAAGCCGGTCACGACCATCCCGACGAGAAGCAGCAGCACGCCGGTGTAGCTCCACTGCTGGAGCGGATTGTGGCCGATGTAGCTCGGGCTCTTCCACGATTGGAACAGCAGGTAGTTCTTCGCCGTGACGAAGGCGTCGCGCAGGCTTCGGAAGGAGAGCGGCGTCAGGGCGTTCCAGCGCTCGTAGCGGGTGGTGCCGAAGAAGAGCCCGGCGGCCCGAAGCAAGAGGACGGCGACGAGAAGCCAACCCGAGACGTAGTGAACCAGGCGGATCCAGCCGAATGCGAAGCCGTGCGTGAGATTTCCCCCCCCAAGAAACCACGCCTCGCTGATCATGAGCCCCGTGATCGCGAGCAACGCGAGCAGGATCGCCCAGCTCCAATGCAGGACCCGGAGCTGCCAATCCCACACGTGCACGTAGCGGAAGTCATACGGCGCGTCCCTCAGCGCCGGGCGCGTACGCGTGACCCGTACGGGCACGATGCCTTCGAAGCGCCACCGGCCGTCCGCAGCGGACGTCGCCACACCGACCGGGACGTAGCCCTCGCTCCGGAGCGCGGCCACGGCGTGGCGGGCCTCGGATCGGCGCGCCTCGCTGGCGCCGGCGAGCGTGAGTACGCCGTCGAGATCTCCTCGCGCGACCCGGAGCTCGCGATTGTCCGGCAGGCGCCGCAGCTCCGCGACAGCATACTTCCGCTCGGGCGACGGGCCGCTCCACGAGCCCTGCGCGAAGGGCACGGCGCCGCGCGCCTCGACGGCGCTCCGCACGATCGCAAGGTCGACGGCGTCGCCCGAGCCGTTGCGCGCGGCCGCGGCGCAGAGCTCCAGCACGTTTGCTGCGTCCGATCCGTCAGCGTTGATCGGATCGTGCACGGCGACACGATACCCGCCCTTCTGGATCACCCTGATCATAGGACCTTCACCTGAACGATCTCGGTGCCAGCGTCGTCGAGGACCTGCACCGCGCAGCTCTGGCATGGGTCGAAGGAGTGGACCGTGCGCAGCACCTCGAGGGGCTTCGACGGCTCCACGAGCGGATGGTCGCCGCCGTGGGCGAGGGAGTACTCGTAGGGACCCATCTGACCCTTCGCATCGCGTCCGCTTGAGTTCCAGGTGCTGGGGACGACCGCCTGGTAGTTGGAGATCGCAGCGTTCTCGATGACGACCCAGTGGCTGAGCGTTCCGCGTGGCGCCTCCATCCAACCGACCCCGCGGCACTTCGCCGGCCAGGTCGAAGGCTCCCAGCGCGCCGGGTTGAACGTGGCGGTCTCACCGGCCTTGATTCGCTGCAAGAAGGAGTCGAAGCTGGCGCGGATACGGCGCGCCGTCGTCACCGACTCGAGGGCGCGGCAGAACATGCGGCCCGCCGTCGAGTTCAGGAGCGAGGGGTCCGCCGGCAGCCGGAGCCGGCGCAGCGAATCGTCGACCAGGTCTCGGATCTCGGTCAGGCCCTGCGCGTAGCCGAGCATGACCCGCGCATTCGGACCCACCGCCACCGGGTTCCCGTCGTAGCGGGGGCACTTCGTCCACGTGTAGCGCGCGTCGTTGGAGAGCCACTGGTAGGGCGGCTTCGGTCCCGTGTAGCGCCCGATCGTCACGCCCTCCCACGGAGGCAGGCCGACCTCGTCTCCCTGCGGATAGGTGTACCAGGCGCTGGTGATGAACTCGGCGATCTTCCCCATCTCGAAGGGAACGACCGTGTGGTAGTCGCCGCCGAGGAGAAGACCTGGTTGGAGCGCGCCGGTCTGACTCGGTGTTCCGGACAGCAGCGCACCGGCCTCCCCGACCGCCATGACGTTCGGGTTCGAAGCGCCGATGCGGAACCACTCCGGATAGAAGCTTGCGATCGCAACGACGTCCGTAAAGTAGACCTGCTCGCAGAAGCTCGCCGCCCTGTCCACGAGGTGCTGCAGCTGGTCGAGGCGGACCTGGTTGATGGTGACGTCGGAGTCGAGGTTGATGGCGCACGCCATGCCCCCCACGAGGAAGTTCGGGTGCGGATTCTTCCCGCCGAAGATCGTGTGCAGCTTGATGACGTCCCGCTGCCAGTCGAGCGCTTCGAGGTAGTGAGCAACGGCCAGGAGATTCACCGCCGGGGGCAGCTTGTAGGCGGGATGCCCCCAGTAACCGTTCGTGAAGATCGAGTACTGCCCTCCGGAGACGGATTCCTTGATCTTCCGCTGCACTTCCGCAAAGTACGCGGCCGAGGAGAGCGGCCAGCTTGGGGAGAGCTCGGACTGGAGCTTCGCCGTCTCGGAGGGATCGGCCGAAAGCGCGCTCACGACGTCGACCCAGTCGAGGGCTTGCAGGTGATAGAAGTGGATCACGTGGTCCTGTAGGATCTGCATCTGCGAGATCAGGCTCCGGATCAGCTGTGCCTGCACGGGAACCGGGTACGAAAGCGCGTCTTCGACCGCGAGGATCGAAGCCAGGGCGTGTACCGCCGTGCAGACGCCGCAGATCCGCTGCGTGAAGGCCCAGGCGTCTCGCGGGTCGCGACCGCGCACCACGACCTCGATGCCCCGATACTGAGTCGTGCACGACCACGCGTTCTTGATTGCGCCGTCGCCGACTTCGAGCTCGATCCGCAGGTGCCCTTCGATCCGAGTCACCGGATCGACGACGACACGCTTGGTCTCTGCGGTGGTCATGGCCCCTCCGTGGGATCAGCTCTCGTCGGTCTCCCGCAGCGTCTGGTGTTCGCCCGCGCCGACGATGGGGAGCGAGACGACGGTCTCTTCACGAATCCGCTCCTTGCGCTGGCGGACGGCCGAGCCGATGGCATGCGCCGCGATGCCGCCGAGCGCGGCGCCGACGGCTACTGCGCCGATCCGGTTCGCCGTGCGCTCCAAGCCGAGTCCGGGCACCGTCGGCAGCTTGGAGTAGAAGGGCGTCATGCGATCGAAGAAGTGCTTCTCCGTGCAGCCGATGCACGGGTGCCCCGAATCGATCGGGAAGCTCGTGCCCTCGTTCCATTTGATGGCCGGGCACGGCGAGAAGGTCTCCGGCCCCTTGCAACCAACCTCGTAGAGGCAATGGCCCTGCCGAGCGGCCGCGTCGTCGAACTGGGAGACGAATTCTCCAGCGTCGTAG
>DATJYG010000585.1:0-9125 GCA_035499695.1 Polyangiaceae bacterium | reverse complement strand
GCAGAGGCGCAGAGAGCAGAGGAGAACGCAGAGCGTTTGTGGTGGATCCACACAAACCCCTCTGCGGCCTCCTCTCCCCTCTGCGCCTCTGCGGTTAGAAACCACACGCTGGCGTCGATGCTCCTCCTCCTCGTGCTGGCGCTGGTCGGGTGCTCGAGGCACGCGACGGCGACCGGGACGCCGCGGAGGATCGTGTCGCTCGGGCCGTCGACGACCGAGGCGCTGTTCGCCATCGGGGCGGGCGGCAGCGTCGTGGCGCGATCGCGCTACTGCGACTGGCCGCCGGAGGTGACGAAGCTGCCGGCGCTGGGGGGCATCGAGCCGGACGTCGAGACGATCCTGCAGCTGCAGCCGGACCTCGTCGTCGGCCCTTCGGGCGGCTGGTCGCAGCGGCTCTCGGCGACGCTGGCGACGCACGGCATCGCCACGTGGTTCCCCGCCGACTCGTCGTCGCTCGCCGACGTCGACGCGCTCGTGCTCTCGCTCGGCGATCGCACCGGGCACCATCAGGAGGCCACGGGCGTGGTGGAGCGCATCCACGCGAGCGAGCACGCGGTCGAGCAGGCCGTCGCGAGCGAACCGAAGCCGCGCGTGCTCTTCGTCGTCGACGTCGCGCCGGTCTACGCTGCCGGACCACGGACCTTCGCCGGCGAGATGCTGCGCGAGGCGGGGGCGGACAACGCGCTCCCGGCGGACACCGGATGGACCGCGGTCGGCTTCGAGCGCATCGTCGAGATCGACCCGGACGTGGTCGTCGATGCGTCGAGCAGCGATGCCGCGACGCCCTCGACGATCACGGTGCAGTCGCCCGGTTGGAGCGGCGTGCGCGCCGTGCGCGAGGGTCACGTGGTCCGCCTGCACGACCACCGCGTGCTGACCCCCGGCCCGCGCATCGGCGAAGGCCTCTCGGTGCTCGCGCGCTCGCTGCACCCTGACGCGCGGATCCCCTGAATGGCCAAGGTGCGGCTCGATCAGATCCTCGTCACGCGCGGTCTCGCGCCGACGCGTGCGCGCGCGCAGGCCATCGTGCTCGCGGGGGACGTGTACGTGGGAGGCTCGCGCGTCGACAAGGCGGGCACGCTCGTCGCTCCCGACGCGGAGATCGAGGTGCGCTCGTCGCGCAACCCTTACGTCTCGCGCGGCGGGATCAAGCTCGCGGGGGCGCTCGACGCCTTCGGCATCGATCCGGCCGGGCTGCGCTGCCTCGACGTCGGCGCCTCCACCGGAGGCTTCACCGACTGCCTGCTCCAGCGCGGCGCCGCGCGCGTCGTCGCCGTGGACGTCGGCTACGGGCAGCTCGCCCAGAAGCTCCGCGACGACCCGCGCGTCGTCGTGATGGAGCGCACGAACGCCCGCGACCTCGATGCGCCCGACGTCGGCGGCGCCGCCGACCTCACCGTGGTCGACGCTTCGTTCATCGGCCTCGGGAAGCTCGCGGCGGCGATCGCCCGCTGCACGCGCGAGGGCGGCGCGCTCGTGGCGCTCGTGAAGCCGCAGTTCGAGGTCGGCCGCGAGGAGGCCTCGCGCGGAAGAGGCGTCGTGCGCGACGCCGCCCTGCGCGCCGAGGCCATCGCCCGCGCCGCAGAGAGCGTCCGCGACGCCGGCTTCGACCTGCTCGGCCAGGCCGACAGCACGCTGCCCGGGCCCAAGGGCAACCTCGAAGCCTTCGTGCACGCGCGACGCACCGCGAAGCCGCCGCTATAGTCCGCCGCGCGCATGAAGGCGGCACCGAGGCTCGGCGCGATCTTCCTCACCGTCTTCGTCGACCTGCTGGGCTTCGGGCTCGTCCTTCCGTTCCTCGCGAAGGAGGCGCGCGACACCTTCGGCGTCAGCGCCTTCGTCGCGACGCTGCTCGGCTCGGTCTACTCGCTGATGCAGTTCCTCTTCGTCCCCGTGTGGGGGCGAGTGTCGGACCGCGTGGGGCGGCGGCCCGTGCTGCTCTGGTCGATCGCCGGCACCGCGCTCGCCATGGCCGGGCTGGGCGGGTCGCTCGCGTGGGGCTCGAGCATCGCGTGGCTCTTCCTCGCGCGCATCTTCGGCGGCGTCGCCACGGCGAACCTCGGGACCGCGAGCGCGTACATCGCGGACATCACGAAGCCCGAGGACCGCGCGAAGGGCATGGGGCTCATCGGCATGGCCTTCGGCCTCGGGTTCATCCTCGGCCCCGGCATCGGCGGCGCCCTCGCGCGCATCGAGATCGCCGGCCGGCACGGCGCCGTCCCGTGCTTCGTCGCGGCGGCCCTCAGCGTCGTGAACCTCGTCTGGGTCTGGCTCGGCGTCGCCGAGTCGCTGCCGCCGGACAAGCGCGCCGCCGCCCCGCGGCGCGCCCTGACGCCGCTCAACGTCGGCGCCGTCCGCGCCGCGTTCTCCCTGCCGGGCGTGGCGCTCGCCGTCGCGGTGAACTTCCTCGTCATCCTCAGCTTCACGAACCTGGACCAGACGTTCACCTTCTTCTGCGGCGACGTCTTCGGCATCGACGAGCGGGGCACCGGCTACGTGCTCGCCTTCATCGGCATCGTCGCCGCGCTCGTGCAGGGGGGCCTCGTGCGCGTGCTCTCGAGGCGCTTCGAAGAGCCGCTCCTCGTGCGCGCCGGGGCGTTCCTGCAGGCGCTGGCGTTCGCGGGGCTCGTCGCGTCGGCGGGGGTCGGCGCGCGCGTCCTCCTCTACGCGTCGGGCGCGCTGCTCGCGCTGGGCAACGGGCTCTCGCAGCCGGCCACGTCGGCGTTCATCTCGAAGCGCGCGCCGGCGGACCGCCAGGGAGGGACGCTCGGGACCAACCAGTCCTTCGCGAGCCTGGCGCGCACCTTCGGCCCCGCCTTCGGCGGCTGGCTCTATTCCAACGTGGGGGTGCGCGCGCCTTATGCCGCGGCGTCGGCGGGGATGGTCCTCGCGCTCGCGCTGGCGATGGGGCTCCGCAACCCCGCGCGGGAGAGCTAAGGTCCACCCATGCCCAGCATCTTCCGGCCCGGCCTGTACGAGGGGAAGGTCGCCATCGTCACCGGCGGCGGCAGCGGCATCGGGCTCGCCATCGCGCGCACCCTCGTCGACCTCGGGGCGCGCGTCGCCATCGCCGGGCGCGACGCGACGAAGCTCGATCGCGCGCGCGAGGCCCTCGCCGGCCGCGGTCATGCGGTGCACGCCGCGACGTGCGACATCCGCGAGGTCGAGCAGGTCGCCTCGTTCGTGAAGGGCGCGACCGAGACGCTCGGGCCGATCGACGTCCTCGTGAACAACGCCGGCGGGCAGTTCCCGACGAGCGCCGAGTCGCTCTCGCCCAGGGGCTGGGACGCGGTCATCCGCAACAACCTGAACGGCACCTTCTACATGACGCGCGAGGTCGCCGTGACGAGCATGATCCCGCGCCGGCGCGGGCGCATCGTGAACGTCATCGCCAACGTGGCTCGCGGCTTCCCCGGCATGGTGCACACCGGCGCGGCGCGCGCGGGCGTGGACAACATGACCAAGACGCTCGCCGTCGAGTGGGCGCAGTACGACGTCGCCGTGAACGCGATCGCGCCGGGCATCATCCGCTCGACCGGCACGGACCGCTACCCGCCGCAGCTCCTCGAGATGGCGCGCACCCGCACGCCGATGAAGCGGCTTGGCACCTCCGAGGAGGTTGCCGAGCTCTGCGCCTACCTCGCGAGCGACGCCGCGCATTTCGTCACCGGTGTCACGTGGTACATCGACGGCGGGGCGCATCTCTGGGGTGACACCTGGGTCATCCCGGATCGCGAAGAGCCCGCTCCGCCCGAGGTCGTCCAGAAATTGCCACGCTGATCCGCGATGCAGCCCGATCCGCAGCAACCGTACGTCCACGAGCCGCTGACCGAGGCGACCGACGACCACGTGCGCGGCCGCGCCCCAGCGGACCACCTCGCCGAGGCGCCGCTGCCGCCGATCCCGAAGCGCACCGTGCTCACGCGGTTGCACGAGTACTTCCTCGGCGAGAACCCGACGCTCCTCACGGCGCTCGTGCCGACGTGCTTCCTCTCGATGCTGCTCTACACGCGGCACCCGGCGACGAACTTCATCTTCGACGAGCAGGAGGCGCTCCTCGCGAATCCCTACGTGAGGGCGGCGTCCGACCCGGGCGCCCACATCGGCTGGCTCGACGCCTTCAAGCGCGACTTCTGGGGCCTCGGGCCCGAGCGCACGATCGGCTCCTACAGGCCGCTGCCGGACATCCTCTGGCGCGCCATGTGGAAGATCGGCGCGCGCGAGCAGAGCGCCTTCCCGCACGACTACCTCAACGTGATGCTCCACGGGCTGAACGGCGCGCTCGTCGTGCTGCTCGTCTTCAAGTGGACGCGCGACCGGCTGGTGGCGTGGCTCGCGGGCGGGCTCTTCGTGGCGACGGCCGTCGTCACCGAGGCCGTGAGCGGCGTCGTGGGACTCGCCGACGTGCTGGGCGGCACGGGGGCGCTGCTCGCGCTCCTCGCGCTCACCTTGCCGCTCGCGGCGATGCCGGCGGCGCTGCTCGTGGCGACGCTGCTCGGGCTCTACTCGAAGGAGAGCGCCCTCTGCATCGTGCCCATGGTGCCCATCGCGGCGCTCCTCACGTCGCAGCTCACGCATCCGGAGCGGCCACTGCGATGGCTGCGGGCGAGCGTCGCGGCGCTCGTCGCCGGGGGCGCGTTCGTCTTCTACGTCGAGATGCGACGGAGGCTCTTCCCCGTGGCGACGCCGCACGAGCTGACGGCGGAGGCCAACGCGGGCACACCGCTGCTCCACCGGACCTTCGCGGCGGGCCTGCGCTGGTACGCGCAGCCGATGCTCCCGCACGATCCGCTGAACAACCCGCTCATCAAGGCGTCGTCGCCTTATCGCGTGGCGGGCGCGCTCCGCGTGTACGCGCGCGGCCTCGGGCAGCTGATCTTCCCGAAGACCCTCTCGGGCGACTACTCGGCCCCGCAGGAGCCCATCCCGGACCGGCTGATCTTCCCCGAGAGCGTCATCGGCGGCTTGGCCATGGTGCTGCCGTTCTTCGTCGCGCCGCTCCTGGGGATCGTGTCGTGGTGGCGCTGGCGGCGTACGCGCGCGATCTCGTACGCGCCCATCGCCGCCTTCGCGATGCTCTGGATCGTCATCTCCTACTTCCCGGTGTCGAACATCCCCGTGGTGCTCCCCACCGTGCGCGCCGAGCGCTTCTGGTACTTCCCGGCGATCGGGTCGTGCATGCTGCTCGCGATCGTCTTCGCGAAGCTCGTCGGCGTCGCGAAGCATGCGCGGGCCGAGGCGGGGGCGGCGGCCTTCATCGGGCTCTTCGCCCTCTTCCAGTGCTTCGCCGCGCGCTGGCACGCGCTCGACTACAAGAACGACCTCGCGTTCTGGGACGCGACGCGCAAGGCGGTGCCGAACAGCGCCAAGGCGCACCTCAATTACTCGGTCATGCTGGGCGCGCGCGGTGATCTCGAGGGGCGCCTCGTCTCGAACGGCGTCGCCCTGCGCCTCGCGCCCGAATGGCCGATGGCCAGCGTCTACGAGGGCGACACGCTGTGCCGCCTGCACCGAGCGCCGGAGGCCGAGCCCTACTACCTGCGCGGCTTCGACCTGGGACCGAACGACCAGAGCCTGATCGCCCTCGGCCTGCAGTGTCTCTGGGACGAGAAGGAGCTCCAGGTGAACCAGGACCTGCGCGACAAGCTGTCCGAGGCCGCCGACAAGAACCCCGGCTCCTGGCTCAAGTACCTGGTGGACGACACCCTGGACAACGGCGAGGACTACAAAGGCGTGAACCCCAAGTACCGCCCGCGCGGCTACAACGAAGGGCCGAAAAAGGACGAGTAACGAAGGTCGCCAGGGATTGGTTTTTAACCGCAGAGGCGCAGAGAGGAGAGGAGAGCGCAGAGATTTGGGGTTGGTTCTCGAGCCGCTCGTGTCTTGCGAGCCCACAACAAAACCCTCTGCGGTCTCCTCTCCCTCTCTGCGCCTCTGCGGTTAAAAACCACTCGCTGGCGTCCCTCGTAACCCCCACCCGGGCCGACGTTGCACCGGGACCGGGGTTGAAGCTAGGTTGCGCCGCGACATGCAGCAGATTTCACCCGCGGCGACGCCTGGACACGATAGTGGCGAGGCTTGCGTTCTTTGTGGCAGCGGGCGGCGGACGTACCTCTTCGTCGTCGGCCGCTCGCGCATGACACGCTGCGACGAGTGCCAGCTCGTCTCGCGCAGCGACGAGGGGCGGCTCTCGGTGCAGTCCGAGTCGTACGCGCTCGACGACGACAGCGAGCGGCAGATCCGGGCGATGCTCGCGGCCGGCGGGACGCGCCGCAAGGTGCTGGCCATCGTCGACCGCGGCGGGGCGCACGCCACCCTGCGGGCGGACCCGCGGCTCGACGTGACCATCGTGACGGGCACCGAGGCCCTGTCGGCCCTGCCGCTCGGCGCGTACGACGCCGCGTTCGTCAACGGCGCCGTCGAGCACTTCGAGCCCCTGGGGCTGCTGAAGCGCGTCCGGGCGGCCCTCAAGCCGGGCGGGGACCTCGTGGTCGTCGTCGGCGACGAGGGCGCCATCCGCGGCTCGACGCTCCCGCGCTTCGCCCTCTCGGCGGTGCCGCTCACGCGGGCCACGCTCGCCGCCGGCTTCCGTCCCATCTCGTGCGGCGTCCTCTCGCGCTCCCTCGAGACGGAGGTGCGCGACGAGCGCCTGTCGCACCAGGAGCTTCCGATGGCGCGGGCGGCGCGCCTCGCCGAGGCGCTCGGGACGCGCGTCGAGACGCCGAGCGGCATCCTCGCGATGCACGCTCGCGCCGAGGCGGCGCCGCAGCGGCCGAAGCTGTCGATCATCATGCCCGTGTTCAACGAGGCGCGGACGTTCGAGGAGACCTTCGAGCGCGTCTACGCCGCCGAGGTCGCGGGCGTCGACCGCGAGATCGTCCTCATCGAGAGCAACTCGACCGACGGCTCGCGCGAGCTCGTGCAGCGCGTGGCGAAGCGGCCGGGCGTCGTCGCCCTCTACGAGGACCGCCCGCAGGGCAAGGGCCACGCGGTGCGCGCGGCCATCGCGGCGTCGACCGGCGACTACGTGCTCATCCAGGACGCCGACAGCGAGTACGACGTCGGCGACTACGACATCGTGCTCGAGCCGCTCCTGGCGATGAAGACCACGTTCGTCCTC
Source organism: Polyangiaceae bacterium (assembly GCA_035499695.1). Taxonomy (GTDB): domain Bacteria; phylum Myxococcota_A; class Polyangia; order Polyangiales; family Polyangiaceae; genus Palsa-1150. The sequence continues at coordinate 2,005 of DATJYG010000585.1, read as the reverse complement.
GGCTCGCGCCACATGGGCGGCAGGACCTGGAAGATCCGCCAGTTCGCCAACCAGAAGGCGCTCTCCATGGTGATGAACCTCGCGCACGAGTCGTTCACCGTGCTCGCCAACCGCCTCTACGGCACCGAGATGCGCGACCCGACCACCATGTACAAGGTGTTCCGGCGCGACGCGTACGAGGGCATCCGCTTCACGCGCGACCGGTTCGACTTCGACTGGGAGCTCGTGTGCAAGCTGGTGCGGCGCGGGCACGTGCCGCTCGAGGTGCCGGTGAACTACAAGTCGCGGTCGTTCGCGGAGGGCAAGAAGGTGCGCTTCTTCCGCGACCCGCTCACGTGGCTCGAGACCATCGTGTCGAGCCGGTACGAGCCGATCGGCACCGGAGAGCGATGAAGCTCGCCGGCAAGGTGGCCATCGTCACCGGTGGCTCGCGCGGCATCGGGCTCGCCATCGCGCGGGCGCTCGGCGCGGAGGGCGCGCGCGTCGCCGTCGCGTCGAGGACGCACAAGGAAGTGGACGCCGCGAGGCACCAGCTCGAGAAGGAGCACGTGGAGGCGCTGGGGCGCCCGACCGACGTGACCCGGCTCGACCAGGTGCAGGCGCTGGTGGGCGACGTGCTCGAGCGCTGGGGGCGCATCGACGTGCTCGTGAACAACGCCGGCGTCAACGGCGCCATCGGCCGCATCGACGAGTGCGATCCGGCCGAGTGGAAGCACGCGTTCGACGTGAACGTCTTCGGCACGATGCACGCGTGCCGCGCGGTGCTCCCGACGATGCGCGAGCGGCGCAGCGGGAAGATCGTGAACCTCGCCGGCGGCGGCGTGGGCGGCCCCGGCGTGGCGCCGCGGGTGAGCGCGTACGCGGCGTCCAAGGCGGCCATCGTGCAGCTCACCGAGTCGCTCGCGCGAGAGCTCGCCGGCGAGGGGATCCAGGTGAACGCGATCTCGCCGGGCGCGGTCGTCACCGAGATGACCGCGGCGGTCGTCGCGGCGGGGCCGGAGAAAGCCGGCAAGGAGCTCTACGAGCGCACGCTCAAGCAGCGCGAGAGCGGCGGAGAGCCGCCGGACCTCGCCGCGAAGCTCGTCGTGTGGCTCGCGTCCGAAGCGAGCGGCGGCCTGACGGGCAAGATGCTCAGCGCCAAGTGGGACAAGCCCGAGGGCATCGACATCGAGGCGGCGAACCGCTCGTCGCTCTACACGCTGCGGCGCATCGACGGCGCCCTGTTCGAAGAGGTGCCCAAGCGATGAGGGTCGGCATCGTCGGCTGCGGTCTCATCGGCGGCAAGCGCGCGGCCGCGCTCGAGGGCGAGGACAAGCTGGTCGCGACGTACGACCTCGTGTCCGACCGGGCCAGGGCGCTCGCGGCGAAGTACAAGGCCGAAGCGTGCGCGAGCCTCGAGGAGCTCGTGGCCAAGTCGGACGTCGTGGTCGTCGCGACGACGAACGACCAGCTCACGCCCGTCGCGATGGTCGCCGTGCAGGCGGGCAAGCACGCGGTGGTCGAGAAGCCCGCGGCGCGGTCGGCCGCGGAGCTCGAGCCGCTCGCGCGCGCCGCCCAGGAGCGCGGCGTGGTCGTGAAGGTCGGCTTCAACCACCGCTTCCACCCCGCGGCGCAGAAGGCGCGCGAGATCCTGACGGCCGGCGGCGCCGGCGACGTCATGTTCATCCGCGGTCGGTACGGCCACGGCGGGCGCATCGGGTACGACAAGGAGTGGCGCGCGGACCCGGCCAGGAGCGGCGGCGGGGAGCTCATCGACCAGGGCGTGCACCTCGTCGACCTGGCGCGCTTCTTCTTCGACGCCGAGCTCGTCGACGTGCAGGGCCGCGTCGAGACGTACTTCTGGCAGATGCCGGTCGACGACAACGCGTTCCTCACGCTCAGGACGGCCGGCGGCCAGACGGCGTTTCTCCATGCGAGCTGCAGCGAGTGGAAGAACCTGTTCTCGCTCGAGATCTACGGCCGCACCGGCAAGCTTCACGTGAACGGGCTCGGCGGGAGCTACGGC
>DATJYG010000584.1:0-5361 GCA_035499695.1 Polyangiaceae bacterium | reverse complement strand
CGCCCCGGGCCGGACCTCGCCTTCCCGCAGGCGCACGCCCTCGACGAACGTGCCGTTGGTGCTCCCGCAGTCGCGCACCACGACCGACCCGGACCGCACGCGAAGCTCGCAGTGGACGCGCGAGACGGTCGGATCGGCGAGGCGTAGCTCGTTGCCTTGGGCCGTCCCGACGCGGGCGACTCCTTCGGGCAGCGCCACGCGCGTGCCGCGCGACGGGCCGTCGACGACGAGCAACGTCACCGACAGAACGCGCAGTGTGGGCGTTTCGCTCGCGACGGGCCTGGTGACGTCGTCGTTGGGCAAGTCCCCCGGACTATACCGCGGTTTCTTGACCGGTCGCCTCTGCGGCTGGTCCCATTTCCGGCCCCAGGGGGATGCCCGTGCCAGCGAACCCGCCCGCCGACTGCAGCATTCCGCCCGACGGCTCGGCAGTCACCGTCATTTGCCTCGTGGTCACCCTGTGCGTGCTCTGGCTCGCCTGGGACATCCGGAAGGCGAAGCGGGGCCACCGCTGGGTGGCGACGATGCTGGGCGGGATGATCTTCGGCTGGGCCGTCGAGTTCATCAACACGCACGACCTCGTCTCGAACCACCACATCTACTGCTACCCGGCCGCCTACGCGGACCTCTTCGGCTTGCGGATCCCCATCGACGTCGGGGGCGTGCCTTACTGGGTGTTCGTCGGGTGGGGCGGGATCATCTACGCGTCGACGTGGACGGCGCAGCGCCTGCGGCTGCATCCGTGGGCGCGTCCCATCGCGGCCGCATTCATGGCGGCGAGCATCGACTTCAGCCTCGATCCGGTGTCGTCGCTGATGCGGTTCTGGTCGTGGAACTACTTCCCGGTGAGCTTCACCGGCGTGCCGTACGACAACTTCATCGGCTGGTACCTCATCGTCTTCGTCTACTCGTCGACGGCCGCCTGGCTGCTGCGCCTCTGGAAGGGGCGAGGCCCGCTCTACGAGTGGCTGGGGGCGGTCGTGTGCGCCGTCGCAGCGCTGTTCGTGTTCCTCGTGATCGAGTTCGCGCTCTCGAAGGTGCAGTCGTATTCGAACGACGACGGACACATCGCGGCAGAGATCTTCATGGCGACGACGATCCTCGGGATTGCCGTGGCGGTGTTCCTCGCGAGGAAGCCCGTGACGGACGACGACCCGCCGGTGAACTGGCCGGCGATGTGCGTTCCCGCAGTGATTCACGCTGCCTGTTACGTCGTCTACTTCTTCTGGTCGCTCCGCAGCGACCCGGCGCGCTCGCCGATGCTCGTCGCGGCGATCCCGATCAACTTCCTCGCCGGGCTGTTCATCTTCGTCACACCGTGGCGGCGCACGCTGATGGCTGCGTCAGTGAATCCACCGGCCAGGCAGCCATAGTCGCGTCATCTTCGCGACGTCGACGACGCCGAGAGCCACCAGCTCGCGCGTCGCATCGTCGCGCAGGCGGCCGTCGTCGCGCACGCGTCCGAGCGCCACGCGCGAGACGGCTGCGTGCAGGCGCATGCCTCGGGCAGCGAACCGGATGGCGGCGTGCTCGAGCTGGTGGCTCGCGTGGTCGCGACGCCCCTCGGCGCACGCGGCAGTCGCCTCGACGAGGCTCGCCATGCCCTGGGCTGCGTCGATTCCGACGCCATCGAGGAGTGCAGCGTCGGCGCGTGCTCTGGTGAGCCACGTGCTCTGCTCGCTCGTCTCTGCGCTCGCGCACGCGAGCGCCGCGCGGGCTCTCAGGCCGAGCAGGTCGACGCGCTGGAACTGCACGCGGGACAGATGGCTGCGTCTCAGCATGCGCCAGGCACGCATCGCCCGCGTCCACGCCGAGTGAGCGTTCCCCTCGTAGAGCTCGACCTGGGCGAGCACGTAGGCCGCGCACATGTGCTGGAAGCAGGCCCAGTCCTCGGGCCACTCGCCGGCGATCTCGGTGCACTCGGCCCTCACGCGCGCCGGCTCGTTCGCGGCGAGTCCCACGAGATGCAGGGGGCTCAAGGCGAGCGTCGCGAGCGCGTGACGGTCACCGCGGGCGCGCGCCGACGAGAGCAGCGCCGGGAGTCTCTCGCCGGCCGCCTTCAGCTCGCCCTGGAACGCCATCGACCAGAGCATGAACGCCTGGGAGGAGACGACCTCCCACGCCGCGCCCGTGCATCGCGTGCGGAAGTCGACCTCCGCCTGCCTGCACGCCTCGACGCACGTGGCGAAGTCCCAGTCGCCCATCGCGGCGGCGCCGCGCGTGAGCGACAGCCAAGCTTGCGTCTCGGGCGTCGGGGAGGCTCGCGCGAGCTCGCGAGCGCCGTCCATCAGACGGCGGCCGATGCGGCGGGCGATGGGGTCGGCGCTGATGGACACGCCGAGCAGGGCTGCGGCGCGAAGGACGCGGTCGCGGGCGCCGAGCTCCAGCGCCATGAGGAGCGATCGCGCCTGGAAGTCGGTGGCGCGCAGGTGGTGCACCATGCTCAGGCCGGTCGCCATCGTCCAGCACGCGTCCATGCGAAGCCGCTGCTCCGGCGTCAGCTCCGACGCGGGGCGCGCCTCGAAGCGCAGACCGCGCCGCATCAAGCGCACCTCCAGCCGCAGGAGAGCACCCGCGAGCGACGACGTCGTCGCCAGGTCCGTCCGGGGGATGCGCACGCCCAGCTCGCGGAGGATCTCCGAGAGGATGACGATGCCTCGCTCGACGTGCCCGGCGCGCAGCAGCTGTTCCCCCGCGCGGCGACGGAGCTCCTTGGCCGCCGTTCCGTCCAGCAGCGACGACGCGCGCAGGTAGGCTTCCGCGGCGTGCGCTCCGCGGCCTGCGTCCGCGAGCGCCTGGCCGAGGCGCTCCTCGAGGTGCGCGCGCTCGTGTGGAACGTTCTCCGCACGCAGCGCGAGCTGGAAGAAACGCGCTGCGTGCTCGAACGCGAGCTTCTTGAGCGCGCCCTCCGCCGCGCCGCGCGCGTACCGCGCCGCCTTGTCGCGCACGTCTGCCTCGTAGAAGTGGTTTGCGAGTGCCTCCGCCGCGTCGGGCGCCCCGGTCTCCATCGACGTCGCGAGGTGCAGATGCCGCTCGCGGCGCATCGCCGCGTCCATCGCGTCCACGACGAGCTCGCGGATCCGGTCGTGGTAGATCTGCACGTCGTCGCGCTCGGCCAACCCTCGGAAGGAGGCGAGGTTCTCGGAGCGCAGTGTCGAGATCACCTGCGGGTACTCGGCAGGCTCGAGCCCGGCGGCGCCGCGCGCCACCTCGTGGGCGACGGGCGACGATGCGATCGCGACGATCTCGAGCAGCCTTCGGCACGCCGGGCTGAGACGCGATATGCGGGCCGACAGCGCCGCCTCGAGGCTGCGCCCCTCGCGCGCGTCCGGCGCGTCGTAGAGCACGAGCTCGTGGATGAAGAGCGGGTGCCCGCCCGACGTGCGCGCCACCATCGCCGGGAGCAGGTCCGTGCCCCGCCCCATCCGCCGCAGCAGCTCCGACGCGAGCAGCTCGCTGTCGCCCGGCGGCAGGGGGCCCAGTTCGAGCGTCGTGCCCACGCGAGAGGTGCGGGCGATGGCTCCGGACGCGCTCGTGGCCGTCGGACGCTCGGTGAAGACGAGGAGCATCCGCGATGGCGCGTCCCCCGACACGAGGAACGAGAGGAGTGCGACGCTCTCCGAGTCGATCCACTGCGCGTCGTCCACGTGGATCACGACGGGTCGGTGCTCTGCGAGGCCCGCGAGCAGGTCGCGCAGTGCCGCGAACGCGAGGCGCCGCGCCTCCTGCGGATCGTCGCGCAGCAGGCCCGAGGCGGGCACCCCTTCGAACTCGGGGAACGCGCGCAGCACCGGGAACACGTGTCCGAGCAGCGCCGCGTCACCCGGCAGCGCCATCGCGTGCTGCCCGTATTGCGCCTCGCGCAGATGGCGAACGAGGGCGTCGATCATCCCGTCCACCCCGCCGTAGGGCAGCGTCTCGCGCTCGTAGCAGCGGCTCGAGAGGACCAGGGCGCCGTCCGCCTCGCGTCCGACCTCGGCGAGCCACCTTCGCAGCAGCGCGGTCTTGCCCACGCCGGACTCGCCGACGACGCGGACGACCTCCGAGCCGCCGCGGCGCGTGCGCTCGAGTGCGTCACGCAGCACGTCCAGCTCTCGCGTCCGGCTCACGAACACGGTGCGCGAGAAGTGCAGCTGCGCGCGGAAGCTCGCGCGCGCTCTCTCGACCTGCACGTCCAGGCCCAGCCGACGCGCGATCGCCTCGGCCCCGAGCCGGCGCTGCGGATCGGGCTCGAGCAGGTCCATGCACGTCGCGCAGAGATCCGCGGGCAGCTCGACGTCGCGCGAGACCCTCTGAGGATGCCAGGGCTGGCTCCGACGCGCGGCGGCCCACGGCGGGGTCCCCGCGAACGGAAGCCCCCCGGTCAGCGCCTGGTAGAGGACGACACCCACGGCGTACCAATCGGCGGCCTCGGTGATGGGCTGCCCGCTGAGGAGCTCGGGCGCCATGTAGTCGACGGTCCCGGCGAGCTCGGGGCGCACGCCGCGGTCCTCCTCGCCGATCGCGATGCCGAAGTCGAGGAGCACGACGCGGCCGCTGCCGTTGACGAGGACGTTCTGCGGCTTGATGTCCCTGTGGATCACCCCCGACGCGTGCAAGGCGACGAGCGCGCTCGCGAGCTGCCCCAGCGCGCGTCGCAGACGCTCCTCGTCGAGCACGTCGTGCGGCCGGACGTAGTCGAAGAAGCTCTCGCCCTCGACGAGCTCCATCGTGAGGTAGAAGCGGCCGGCGTCCTCGAACAGCTCCCCGAACCGCACGAGGAACGGGTGCGACAGCTCGGACAGCACGCGGAACTCGTGCTTGAACTGGTAGAGGATGGAGCCGGCGCCGTCGTGAAGCGCCTTGATGGCGAGCCGCTGTCCGGTGCGCCGATCACGCGCCTCGAAGACGGTGCCCATGGCTCCGGATCCGATCGAGCGCACCAGCTCGAATCGCGCGATGCCGGTGAGCTCGGCCGGCTCAGGGAGCGAGCCTGGGGAGTACACGACGAAGGAATCCATTGTAGAGCCGATCGCGCGCCCCGGTCTTGCGCCGGACGTCGTCCATCCTCGCGATGCCGTCCGCGTACTGGGCGTCGACCAGCCCGTCGGGTGCGCACACGTTCTTCACGAGGTGCACGCGGCCGCGGTGCTCGTCGCAGACCTGGGCGATCTCGCGCAGGGCCGCCTCCTCCTTCGGGAAGCGCGTCGACCAGAGCTTCTCGAACGTGAAGGTCACGGCGTAGCCGGGTAGCTTGCGGCTCGACGAGAGCGCGAACGAGTCGCCGCTCTCCTCCGGCAGATAGAGGACGTCGATGAGCGTCGGGGTGAGCTTTTTCGCGTCGAGCAGGGTCTTCGCCTCGCGCATGAACCCCGCGAGCTC
>DATJYG010000583.1:0-10420 GCA_035499695.1 Polyangiaceae bacterium | reverse complement strand
CGACGGCGGCGAACGCGTCGCTCGTGCAGGGCGGGCAGTCCGGCGACGGCCAGGTCGTCCTCACCTGGTGAGCGCGCCCTCAGTCCGGGGTGGAGTAGATCACCGAGCCCGCGGGCGCCGGAGGCCTCGCAGGCCGCACCGGCGTGGCGGCGGGCCGCGGCGGCGCGGGCGCCGGCTTCGCCGTCTTCGTGATCGTCACCACCACCGGCGGAAGGGCGATCGGCGCGGCGCTCGACGCGACGGGAGGTGCGCTCGCAGAAGCGGCGGCGACCGCCGAGTCGCTCGGCATGACCGATGCGGCGGGCTCCGAGTCGGGCGGAGCGGGGGACGGAGTCGACACCGTCGCCGCGGAGGGCGGCGCGGCCGGCGGAGACGGCGACGACGAGCGGAGCGCCAGCGCGACGGCGAGCCCGGCGATCGCCGAGACGGCCGCGGTGCCGGCGACCCACGCGAACGCGCGCCGCGGGGGCATCGACGGCCGGGCGGAGCCCCCGGGCGACTCGATGGACAGGCTCGCCGACTGCGAGACGATCGTGGGCAGCTCGTCGGACGACAGCGTCGAAGGCGCAGGCGGCGGCGGGGGCTGCTCGGGCACCGACGACTGGCTCTCGATGCTCGCGAGCTGCGCGTTGCGCTCGTCGAGGACCTGCTTCGCCGCGTCCTCGACCCACGCGCCCACCTCGCTCGCGAGCGCGGGAGCGACGGCGCGCCCGAGCGCGTCGGCCATCTCGCGCGCCGTGCCGAAGCGCGCCGCCGGCTCGTGCGCCAGCGCGCGCATCACGACCGCATCGAGCGCCGCAGGAACGAAGGGCGCGAACCGGCTCGGGGGATCGCTCGCCCCCGCCAGGACCGTCTTGAAGAGCGTGATGTCGTCGTCGGCCCTGAAGAGCCTGCGCCCGGTCAGCAGCTCCCAGAGCACGACGCCCGCGGCGTACACGTCGGCGTTCTGCGCGATGTCCTGCCCGCCGAGCTGCTCGGGGGCCATGTACGGCAGCTTGCCCTTCACCACGCCGGCGCGCGTCGTCTGGATGCGGCCCGCCGCCTTCGCCACGCCGAAGTCGATGACCCGCGCGAGCCCGTCGACGCCGACGATGATGTTGTGCGGGCTGACGTCGCGATGGACGATGCCGAGCGGCTCGCCGTGCTCGCTCTTCGCGGTGTGCGCGGCGTGCAGCCCGTGCAGGACGCCGCTCATCACGGAGCTGGCGATCGCCGGCGCGATCATGCGCTGCCGCTGGCTCTCGGCGCGCAAGATCCGCGAGAGCGACTCGCCCGCCACGTACTCCATCACGATGATGAGCTCCCCGCCCTCGTTCACGACGTCGAGGGTCTGCGCGACGTTCGGGTGCTGCACGCGCGCCACCAGGCGCGCTTCGTCCACCATCATCGAGACGAAGTCCGGCTCGTCGGCCAGGTGCGGGTGCAGGCGCTTGATCGCGACCGTTCGCATGAAGCCCGCCGCGCCGAGCATGCGCCCGAAGTAGACCGTGGCCATCCCCCCGGAGGCGATCTTGCCGTAGAGCGCGTAGCGGCCGACGACGAGCGCGCCGGCAGGGGGAGCCGCAGTCACCGTCCTCAAATACACCGCGGGACGCGACGGACGGCCACCGCTGTTGTCACGGTCGCGTCTCGTGCGCCTCTACGGCGCCGGGTTGCCCGGGAGGTGCGGAGGCGGCGCGGGCGGCAGGGGCTGCCTCCCCGCGGGGACCGGCTGCGGGTGGTGCGTCGTCGGTGCGACGTCCTTCACGGCCCCGATGGGCTGGCTCGTCTTGGCGAGCACCGCGCCGCTGTGGTCGTGCTGCACCACGCTGCAATGGTCGTCGGTGCCGACGTCGAGCAAGCGGCCCGACACGACCTGGAGCGAGGTGACCGAGACGCTCGCGGTGGCGCGCGCGTTCGGCTGCAGGTCCACCGAGAAGGCGACCCCCGACTTCAGCTGGTAGCCGTCAGGCGGGATCAGCGCGGCGACGAACGGCCCCTGGAACGACTGCAGGTCGGCGAAGTGCGCGGCGTACGTCGCCGACTGGGAGGACGCGAGCGCCACCTCGCTGATCGGCCACAGGTTCGAATCGAGCAGCATCACCTGGAAGCCGTTCGCGAGGTCCTTGTCGTCGGCGGCATCGCGGCTCGAGGGCGCGAGGTTCACGTCGAGCGAGGAGTACGCGAACGGGTCGACCACCCAGCACACGGGCGAGAGCACCCAGACGCTGCTGCTCGACGTCGCCAGACTCTGGGCGAGCGCGAAGTGCAGGGCCAGGGACGAAGTGTCGCCGAGGACGACGCCGCCCGGCGCCACCGCGCAGCTCGCGGAGCCGTCCGAGCCCAGGCCCCCGAAGTCGAGCGTCCGCATGGTCGTACCCCGGGCGAACTGGCTCTTGTCGACCCCCGGGCTCGCGTACGCCGTGAGGGCGCCGTCCGCGTCCTGCGCCACGACCCACGCGTTCATCAGGCGGAACCGCAGCGCCGTGTAGCGGCCGGCCTTCACGGGCTGCGCCGGGAAGAGCTGCCCGACCTGGTTCTGCAGTCCGAGGACGTCCGCCTGGAACCCGTTGCCCGAGAGCGCGACCGAGCCGCCGCTGTCGTCGACGAGCTCGAGGTTGCTCATCGTGACCGTGGCTTTCGTGAGCGTTTGCCCAGAAATGATCGGACCGACGCTGCCGCGGAGCGTCAGCGCCAGCTTGGTGTCCGTGCTGACGACGATGGCGTCGGATCCGGCCATGGCGACGCCCGAGCCGGCGATCAGGGCAAGGGCGAGCATTCCCCCAGTGAGCCTCATGAGCCACCTCCGGCCCGTGCGCGGTGCAGGCCGGGTGCCGGGCGAGCGCGGCGCTGCTGTGATACGTCCCCTCCCCGCCATGCCCGATCTGCTCGACCTGGCCCGTCACTTCACCCCCGAGGAGCGCGCGGTGCGCGACTCCGTGCGCGCCTTCGTCGACGCGCGCGTGCTCCCGACCATCGCCGACCACTGGGAGAAGGGCACGTTCCCGTCGGAGCTCATCCCCGAGATCGCCGCGCTGGGTCTGCTCGGCTGCAACCTGCAAGGATACGGCTGCGCCGGTCTCTCCGACGTGGGCTACGGCCTCGCGATGCAGGAGCTCGAGCGGGGCGACTCGGGCGTGCGCTCCTTCGCGAGCGTGCAGGGCTCGCTCGTGATGTACCCGATCCACACGTACGGGTCGGAGGAACAGAAGAGCAAGCTGCTGCCCGAGATGGCGAAGGGCAAGATCATCGGCTGCTTCGGCCTCACCGAGCCGGATTACGGGTCGAACCCCGCCGGCATGCGCACGACGGCGATCGACGACGGCGACAGCTACGTGCTCAACGGGACGAAGCGCTGGATCACCAACGGCAACATGGCGCAGATCGCCCTCGTCTGGGCGAAGGTCGGCGGCGTCGACGGCGAGGTGCGCGGCTTCCTCGTGCCGACGGACGCGCGCGGCTTCGAGGCGCGCCTGATCCACAAGAAGGTGAGCCTGCGCGCCAGCGTCACGAGCGAGCTGATTCTCGAGGACGTGCGCGTCCCCAAGAGCGCCGTCCTCCCCGGCGTGCGCGGCATGAAGGGCCCGCTGTCGACGCTGACATCGGCGCGCTTCGGCATCGCGTGGGGCGTCATCGGCTCGGCGACGGCGTGCTTCGACTGCGCGGTCGACTACGCGAAGCACCGCGTGCAGTTCGCCGGCAAGCCCATCGCGTCGCACCAGCTCGTGCAGGCGAAGCTCGCCGAGTGCCTCTCGCAGATCACGAACATGCAGCTCCTGGCCCTCGAGGTCTCGCGCCTCAAGGCGGACAAGAAGATGATCCCGGCGCAGGTGAGCCTCATCAAGCGCCACAACGTGCGCGCGGCCCTGGAGATCGCCCGCATTTGCCGCGACATCCTCGGCGGCAACGGGATCACGCTCGAGTACCCGGTGATGCGCCACATGTGCAATCTGGAGACGGTTTTCACCTACGAGGGCACGCACGACGTGCACACCCTGGTGCTCGGGCAGCACGTCACGGGAATCCCCGCGTTCGAGTGATAGAATGGGGCGATGGCGCCACGCCTGCGCCTCGGAGCGGTCCTTGTACTCGCGGTGACGCCGAGCGCCTGCACGCTGCTCGACCCGCTGAGCGGCCTCGTGCCCCCCGTCGGCGACGACGGGGGCGGTGACGCCGTGGCCGCCGACGCGAACGGAGACGCGCCGGACGTGGGCACGTCCGACACGTGGACACCCCCGACCGAGTCCGGCTCGGACGCTCCGCATGACGCGACGACCGATTCGCAGTCCGACTCGTCCACGATGGACGTCGTCGTGAAGGACACGACGCCGCCGTCCGACGTGCAGGATTCGGCGGCGCTCGCGTACTACCAGGTCGTCGCGGCCGACTCGCCCCAGGCCTACTGGCGCCTCGACGAGGCGGCCGGGTCCACCACGGCGCACGACGCGACGGGCAACGGCCACAACGGCACGTACAAGGGCGGCGTCACCCTGGGCGCCGCCGGCGCGATCGCCAACGACCAGGACACGGCCGTGACCTTCGACGGCGCGAGCGGCTACGTCGACGTGCCGAGCGCGTTCGCGTTCGCGGCGATGAGCAACTTCACGCTCGAAGCCTGGCTGAAGCCGACGGACGTCTCCGACTATCACGCGTGGATTGGACGCAACGACGGACAGCCCCCGACCGAGGGGTACCTCGGGTACATCGACCCGGCGGGGCCCTTCTACGAGTTCGAGCGCACCGACTCGGGCACCAAGATCTACGCGAACGGAAGCACCGCGCCGGCGGTGGGAACGTGGGCGTACGTCGTCGTGACGTACAAGTCCGGCGTCGGCTCGACCGTGTGGGTCAACGGACAAGCCGGGGCCACGGAGGCGACCGACGTCTCGCTCGCGGGCGCCACGAGCGACTTCGTCATCGGCGCCGAAAACGCCGGCGCGACGTCGTGGTGGGCGGGCGAGATCGACGAGGTCGCCGTCTACGACTACGTGCTCGCGGCGGCGAGCATCCAGCAGCACTACGCGGTGGGCACGGGCCAGTAGAAGGACCGGGAGAGGATGCCGAGGAGCACGGACGCCACGCCGCGCCTGCGGGCGAAGCCGCTCGCGGTGCCTCTCCACGTCGTGCTCGTGGAGCCCGAGATCCCGCCCAACACGGGGAACGTCGCGCGCATCTGCGCGGCGACGGCGTCGCCCATGCACCTGGTCGGCACGCTGGGCTTTCGCATCGACGAGCAATCAGTGCGGCGCGCGGGCGTCGACTACTGGCACCTCGTCGACGTGCGCCGGCACCTCGACTTCGAGCACTTCCTGCACGCGTTCGGGAAGGAGGCCGCCTCCCCGGCGAGGGACGCGACAGGCGGCAAGCTCCACCTCTTCTCCGCCCTCGCCACGCGGAGCTTCCTCGACGTCGAGTACGCCCCGGGCGACGCCCTCGTCTTCGGGCGCGAGAGCGTGGGCCTCTCCGAGGAGCTCCTGGCGCGGTTCCCGGACCGCGTGGTCGGCATCCCGACCCTCGGGGCCGTGCGCTCGCTGAACCTGGCGAACGCCGTCGGCATCGCCCTCTACGAAGCGCTGCGCAAGCTCGGAGCCCTCTCGGCGACGTTCACCGGGTGAGCGACCTTGACGGTGCTGGCGCGCAAACCGTAGCCTCGCGAGTTGACACCCCGCACGGGAGCCCCATTGCGCACCCACGAGAAGGTCGCCCTCGCCGTCCTCGCGTCCACCGCGGTCTTCGCCGCGCGTCCCGCTGCCGCGGCGCCGATGGACCCGACGCCCGACCGCCTGTACCTCGACAACCCGGGGCTCAAGCAGATCGGGTCGCCGCTCTCGTGCCAGCAGGTCGCGGCGAACCCCAACGCGGCGCTGCCCAGCCTCAAGGGGCAGATGCCCAACAACTTCCCCTGCCTGCCGAACAACGTGGCGTGGGGGAACATGATGTACGAGCTGGGGCACGCCATCGCGCCGACGGCGTTCCACCCGGCGCGCACCACCGGCTTCGGCGGCTTCGCCCTCAGCCTCGAGGCGAACTACGCGAAGATCAACGCCGACCAGGCCGACAGCACCGGCACGCAGTACTGGCACCAGGGCACGCAGGGCAATCCGCAGCCGAACGGCTCCTTCAGCACGGTGAACAGCGGGCCGGATTCGGTCCTGCAGATCTACACGCTCAAGGCGCGCAAGGGCCTGCCCTTCGGGTTCGAGATCACCGGGGCGCTCGGGCTCATCGCCAACACGACGCTGTGGCTCGGCGGCGCCGACATCCACTGGGCGCTGCTCGAGGGGTACCGCACGGGCTTCCTCGGCTACCTGCCGGACATCTCGATCGGCGGCGGCGTGCGCACGCTGTCGGGGCAGCAGGAGTTCTACCTGACGACCGTGGGCATCGACGGCGAGCTGTCGAAGCCCATCGCGCTCGCCGACAGCGCGGTGCTGACGCCCTACATCGGCGTGCAGCGGCTCATCATCTACGCGAACTCGAGCATCGTGAACCTCACGCCGAGCGTCGACCCGGTGCAGCAGTGCGGGTACGCGGGCCAGAACGTGAAGGACAACCCGCTCGCGCCGGGCAACACGGGGCAGACGGTGCCCGGCGACCCGGCGAGCAAGGCCTGGCCGAAGGGGCAGTTCGACGGCTCGCCCGTGTGCAAGAACGAGCTCTCGAACCACGCGCCGAACAACAGCGACTTCAACAACCAGTCGGTCTTCCAGAAGCAGACGTTCAACACGTGGCGCGGCATCGTGGGGCTGACGTACCGGTACGAGCTGCTCTACCTCGCCGGCCAGTTCGCGCTGGACATGGAAGATGCGAGCGCCGAGAACTCGGGGCTCGCGGGCGGACCGATGGCCAACGGGCAGCCGTCCACGTGGGCCCTCTCGGGAGGCAGGCTGTGGACGCTGTCGCTCGAAGCGGGCGTGTTCTTCTAGTCGCCGCTCTCGCCGCGTGCCGCGCGCCGGCGATGGAGGCGGTCGGGACGTCGACGCCGAAGGGCGTGCCCGCGACGGCTGTCGACGCGGCTGCGCCCAGGCCGTCGCCCGTGGCGGGTGACTTCCGCAAGACGATGGCGCGCCTGACGGACCGGCAGGTGTCCGAGGGCCACGCCGAGCGCTTCGACGCCATCGTGTGGGCGAACGACGCCGCGAAGGGCGCGTGGGACGCGGGGAGCGCGATGCCCGACGGCGCGATGCTCGTGGAGGAGACCATCGAGCGCCCCGGCAGGACCGACCGCGCCGACAAGCCGGCGGGGCTCTTCGTGATGAAGAAGGACGGCGGGAGCTGGAGCTTCGTCGTGGTCGGCCCCGGCGGCGACGTGGTCGACGACGCGCGCGTCGCCCCGTGCAAGGCGTGCCACGCGCTCGCGCCCGTGGACTACGTCTTCAAGCACAGTTCTGGTGTTTGAGTCCGCTCTCTGGCGAGCGTGCGGACTCAGATCAGCAGCATGAAGACGAGCGCCGCGATGACGGCGATCGCGCCGATCGCCGTCGCGACGACGGCCGCGAGCATCGAGGCCTGGAGCGCCGGCTGGGCCGACTTGCCCTCGAGGTGATACGCGCCGCGGAGGAACGCCCGCGCGCTGCGGCCCGGCAGACCGACGCCCACGCTCGCGATGGAGAGCGCGGCACGCGCGCCGTCCTTGAACGCGACGACGAGCGCGCCGAGCGGCCCGACGACGAGGTCCCATCCCGTCGAGTACAGCCCGAAGCGCACCGCGCGCGTCGTCGCCCCGCGGGCGCCGGCGCGACGGGCGCCGCGATCGAGCGCCCAGCCGTGCGCGACGTGCGCCGCGACGAGCAGCACCGCGAGCGCCGGGATCCCGGCGGCCACGAGGCGCACGAGCGTCGGCGCCTCGTCGAGCACGAGGTGCTTCAGCCACGCCGGCGCCAGGATCCCGAGCGGTACGAGGCACGCCGTGGCCATCGCGGCCGACGCGATGAGCTCCGCGACGACGGCGAAGCGCAGCGCCGGCACGAGCGGTCCGTCGGGCAGCGTCTGGAAGAACGTCTCGGCGTCGAACGTCGTCGCGCGCGCCGTGGCCCAGAGGCGCGTGAGCGCGGGCGCGCCCGGGCGCTCCCACGGCACGACGGCGACGACGCCCGACTTGGTGATCTCGTTCAGACACCCTGGGCAGTCGGCGTCGCCGCACTGGGCGCACACGACGGCAGCGGGAACCTCGGAGTCGACGAGCTCGTCGAGCTCGACGCGCTCGTTCGCCGCGCCGTTCCTCGCGCCCCTCATGACGGGGCGGAGTGTGACACGTGCCGGGGATCAGTGCACCACTTGGCCAGCCGACGTGCCGCGACGTACGCGGATGTCGTCCACGCGTCCGCCGAAGAACAGCGCGAACCCGAGGGCCACGACCGAGAGCACCAGCGTGGCGTAGAGGCCGAATTCCCAGGTGAATTGCAGGCGCATTCCGTACGCGCCGTGCGGCGGGCGGGCGAGCAGCAGCGCCGCCGCGACACCGGGGACGGCCGCGAGGAACGAGGCGGCAACGCGCGCCCCGCGCATGTGCATGATGGTGCGTCGCGTGATGACGACCGGGAAGAGGACGAACCACGCCACGCCCGCGCCCCACGCCCAGCCGAGGCGGCGCCCGAGGTCGAAGCCGGTGTAGCTGACGATGTCGGGCATCGTCAGGTGCACCCAGGGCATGAAGAACGCGACGAGCCCGAGGACGCAGAGCAGCGCGAGCGGCCCGCGCCCGCGCCGCAGGTACGTGATGGGGAGCAGGTCCCACTCGGGCTGCCGCGTCAGGCCGTCCTCGCTCAGCGCGTCATCCGAGAGCGGCAGCTTTCCCTGCTCGACGAGGGGCACGCCGCACACCGGGCACGTCTTGCGCTCGCCGTCGGGGAACATCTCCCGGCAGAACGGGCAGGCGAGCAGCGGCACCCGGCGAGCATAGCGTGCGCGCACGATCGTCACGTGGCACGCCTCCGGCGCGCACGTCGGCCCCGCTTCGCGGGTCTGCCTCGGTTTCATGGGGATGGGGACAACCGGGAGGACGGCAGAGTTCCGGGCTGGCATGTCGCACCCGGGTTACATTGGCCACATGAGTCGGCCGGGGAAGCTGGACGCTGCGATCGTGGACGCCTGGCTCGCCAGGCACCCCGGGTGGGCGCGCGAGGGTGCCGGGGCCATCGTGCGCACCTTCGCCTTCCCCGACTTCGCGGCGGCGCTCGCGTTCGTCGTGCGCGTCGGCTGCGCTGCGGAGAAGCACGACCACCACCCCGACGTCGCGCTCGGGTGGGGCAAGGCGCGCATCCTCTGGACGACGCACGACGCCGGAGGCGTGACGCAGCTCGACCTCGACGCGGCGGAGGCGTGCGACCGCGCGAGCGCCTGAATGACCGACACCGAGCAGATCGTCGAGGCGCGTGCGGCGCTGCTCGCGCACATCGAGGGCGTCATCGGCGCCGGGCCGATCCCTCGCCTCGACGAGGCGCTCACGCACCGGAGCTTCGCCAACGAGGCGGGCGTGGCGGACAACCAGCGGCTCGAGTTCCTCGGAGACTCGGTGCTCGGGCTGTGCGTGAGCGAGCTGCTCGCGGCGGCGCACCCGGACGCCGACGAGGGGAAGCTCACGCGGATGCGGAGCGCGCTGGTCAACGGCGAGGCGCTCGCGGCGTGGGCGCGGCAGGTGGGCGTCGGCGCGTGCGTGGCCTTCGGACGGGGCGCGAAGCTCGGCACCGAGCGAGAGCAGACGAACGTGCTCGCCGACGCGGCCGAGGCGATCATCGCGGCGGTCTACGAGGCGCGCGGAATCGACGGGGCAAGGGCCCTCGTGCGCGACGTCGTGGGCAACCTGCTCGACCGCGCCGACGAGCTGAGCGCGGCCGACCCCAAGAGCGCCCTGCAGGAGCGCGTGCAGGCGCGCGGCCAGCCGGCCCCGACGTACCGCGTGGTCGACGTGCGCGGCCCCGCGCACGAGCAGATCTTCGTCGTCGAGGTGCTGGTCGGAGAAGCGCCGGTCGCGCGCGGCGAGGGGCGTAGCAAGCGGCTCGCCGAGCGCGCCGCCGCGGCGAGCGCCCTTGGCAACCTATCGACGGAGTAGGGTCACTTCGCTGCAGCGTCGCGCGGCGCCGACGTGATGCCGCCGTCGACGACGATGACGAGCGACGGATCGGTGAGCGGCGCTTCGTTGTAGTCCTTCAGGCGCGCCGCGCGGAGGCTCGCGACGAGCTTGTCCGTCTCGTCCTTCACGCGCTGCTTCCACACGGTGTCGCGGATCTGCGCCGCCACGTCGTCGACCGAGCGCTTGTTTGCCGGGATCGACCCGCGGCGCCACACGACGTCGTACCCGTCGGGCACTTTCACGGGCGCCGGCACCATCTGCCCGTCCTTCACGCCCTGCACCGCGCGGACGACGGCCGGATCGACCTTCAGCCCGGGCTCGCTCGAGCTGCCGTCGGGATTGATGAAGCCGACGTTGCCCGCGCGCAGG
>DATJYG010000582.1:0-27597 GCA_035499695.1 Polyangiaceae bacterium | reverse complement strand
CTGTCCAGGTGATGCCGCCCAGCCTCACACCTCCATGATGTCCTTCTCTTTGTGCGCGATCATCTGGTCGACGTGCTTGACGGCTTCCGTCACCGTCTCCTCGACCTTCTTCTTCGCGCGGTCCACCTCGTCCGCACTCGCCTCGCCGTCGTTCTCGACGCTCGTCAGCATGTCGAGCGCTTCGTGACGGTGCTTGCGGATGCCGACCTTGCACTCCTCGCCGTACTTCTTTGCAATCTTCACGAACTCCTTGCGGCGCTCCTCGGTGAGCGGCGGCAGCGGGATGCGGACCGTGTCCCCGTCGATCTGCGGGTTCAGGCCGAGGTCGCTCTCGCGGATGGCCTTGTCCACCGCCTTCACCTGCGTCTTGTCCCAGGGCTTGATGGTGATGAGCCTCGGCTCGGGCACGTTGATGTGGGCCATCTGGGTGAGAGGCGTCGGCGTGCCGTAGTAGTCGGCCTTCACGCCGTCGAGCAGGCTGGCGCTCGCGCGACCGGCGCGGAGCGACGCAAGCTCGCGCTTGAGCGCTTCGTGGCTCTTGGTGAGGGATCCGGAGAGGTCCTTCTGGATGTCGGCGATCATGGACATGGGCGCCTCCGCAAGACCGTTCGAACCTTAGCGCCGGGCGTGGGGCGGTGAAAGCACTTTGCACACCCCGAGGCTCCAGGCGATGATGACCAGGACGACAGAATAAACCCGCGGCACAGGTCGTCATTCTCCGAAGAGGGCAAGGAACGGGCAGGAACCGAATGATGCGGCGCAGGACGAAGCTTCGCTTCGGCGCAGCCGTGGGGGCTGGCATCGGTGCCCTCGTCTCGATTGCTGCGCTGAGCTCGACCGAGATGGTCGCCCAGGGTGCCGGCCCCGACGGTCTCCCGGTCTTCGGCGCGGGCCCTGGCGGGGCCGACGGTGGCGGCGCCCTGTCGACCTACGTCGCGCACGCGCAGAGGGGCGAGGTGGTTCCGCCCGATCTCGACGACGTCGAGCACATGTGCGCGCTGCTGACGTCGTGCCCCACCCTTCCGCTTCCGCCGAGCATGATCCCGTCGGACTTCCAGTCGTGCGTGAAGAAGTTCATGGACGAGTACGCGTCGCCGGCGGCGATCAACTCGTCGCTCGTGCTTCGCGAGTGCGGCCTGCAGAGCAACTCGTGCGCGAGCCTGCGCTCGTGCATGCTGCACGGCGCGAACCCCGACGTGTGCCAGGGGCGCGGTCGCCAGGGCGTCGTCGGCTTCTGCGACGTCGACGGACGCGCCATCTCTTGCTTCAACAACGGCATCCTCGCGGTCGTCGACTGCACGCGCGGCGGCGAGCAGTGCATCGTGGCGGGCGGCGACGCCAAGTGCTCGCTCGGTCCGTGCCCCGGCAACATCAAGGACGGCGACAAGCCGCAGTGCTCCGCTTCGGGCACGCACAAGCTCCAGTGCGAGAAGGGCAAGCTCGTCAGCCGGGATTGCGCTGCCTTCGGTCTGCACTGCACGACGGCGCCGGACGGCACCGCCGGATGCGCGACGAGCGGCAACACGTGCAGCGGGAGCGCCAAGCACTGCGACGGCACGACGGCCGTCGGTTGCTACAACGGCCACGAGGTGCGCGTCGACTGCGCCGCGGGCGGCATGACGTGCAGCCCCGCGCCGGGGACGACGCCCGTCGGCGCTTGCGTCTCCGCGCCGCCGCCCGTCGGGAGCTGCGACCCCACGGAGAAGGCGCGGTGCGACGGCGCGAACGTCAAGTACTGCTTCGCCGGCAAGCAGCGGTCGTACTTCTGCAAGGCGCTGGGATTCAACAAGTGCGATGGGGGCAAGACCGGCGTGCGCTGCGCGATGTAGCGGTTGCAGTAAGACTGTAATCTGGACAGATGAGCTAATTCGACGCACAAGGGGAGGCCTTGTTGCGGCGGGCCGTATCTGATGCCGCGGGGTCTCGGGAAAATCGAAAGGGAGAGGAAAGGTCAATGAAGGGTCAACTTTTTGGAATTGCGCTGGCCGCGATCGTCGGTCTGGCGTTCACGGGCACCGAAACAGCGTGTAGCTCGTCGTCGTCTGGTGGAAGCGGCAGCGGCGGCGGTGGCAACACGTTGAGCTGCTCGTCGTCGGACGGGTCCGAGTGCATCACGGTCCCCGCGGGGAACGGTGCGATGTGCACCAGCGGTACCACCGCCGCCAGCGGCGGGTGCCCCTCGGCCGACCAGCTGGGATGCTGCACCGTCACGGGCATGGCCAACGGCCAGTCGGCGTCGGTCACGACCTGCTACTACTGCGCCGGCGCGCTCAACACGACGGGCGCCATGGCGTCGACGTACAAGTCGGCGTGCACGATGGGCGGCTCCAGCGCTTCGTGGGCCGACGGCAACACGATGTCGTGCGGCGGCGGCGGTGACGGCGGCGGCAGCAGCAGCGGCGGCTCCAGCGGGAGCAGCAGCGGCAGCAGCGGCGGCGACGCCTCCAGCGACTGATATCCGACACAGAGCCGCACGTGATGGCTCTCGAGGCCATCGCGCCCCGCCCCCCAGGCGCGGCGTGGTGGCCTCGTTGCATTTCCCATCCGGCATCAAAAGCTGGACAGATGCGCAAAGATGTCGCAAAAAAGAGGTCTTGCCGCGGTGTGTCGCGGTTCACCCCGCCGACACACCGTGTTGAGAATAAAAAAGGAAAGACCAATGAAATTGCACGTCCTTGCCATTGCCGGGCTCACTTTGGCGCTCGGCGGATTGACCGCGGTCGGTGGCTGCAGCTCGTCGTCGTCTGGCGGCGGCACGGGCAGCAGCTCGGGTAGCAGCTCGGGTGGCAGCGAGGCTGGTGACGACAGCAGCAGCTCCAGCGGATCGAGCAGCGGCTCTGCGTCCAGCAGCGGATCGAGCAGCGGCTCTGCGTCCAGCAGCGGCAGCAGCTCCGGCGCCGGCGAGGGTGGGGCCGAGGCTGGCAGCAGCAGCGGAAGCAGCTCGGGCGGCGGCGACGCCTCCTCGGACTGAGTCCGGCCCGCGATCGTCAGTAGTCCAAGGCCGCCGCGCAGGGGAACGTGCGCGGCGGCTCGTGGGTCGCTACAAGGGGTGAAGGATGCCCGCCGATACGGCCAGCGTCGTCGTGTGTCTTGCGCTCGCTTGCTCGGCGATCGGGTGCAGCGTCGCTTCCGGCAGCGGGGGCGACGCGGGCAGCGGAGGCGGCGAGCAGTGCGCCACCGTCGATGCGGGCTCGTCCTGCATGGGCCGGTCGGTGACGTTCTGCTCGACGCAGGCCGCAGGCGGTTCGACGTGCACCAGCGCGCACTACGAGATCGGCTCGAGCACCATCGCGTGCAAGTCGTGCTCGTCAGCCGACCTCGAGGCGTGCGGCGAGGAGGCCACGATGGCTTGCCTCGAGGACGGGGGCGCTGGCGGCGACTCGGCTGCGGACTAGAGAAACGCAGCATGAGAGTCTTCTTCGCGGTTGCCGCGCTTGCTTGCGCCGTGGGCGCGTCGGGTGCCCTCGGAGGGTGCAGCTCGTCGTCCTCCTCCGCGGGGGCCGGCGGCGACGGCACGCCTTCGTGCACCGCCGCAGACGGCACGACGTGCCCCACCGGCGTGGGGGCGCTGCAGCTCTGCACCACGAGCACGGGGGGTCAGTGTAGCGGTGCTTACTTCACCGTCGGATCGCTGACGTTCGAGTGCAGCTCGTGCACGGACACGACGGAGTGCGAGGAGCAGGCGGCGACCGTCTGCTACGGCGACGGCGGATCCGGCTTCGACAGCGGGTCGGGCAGCTCGAGCGGCAGCACCAGCAGCAGCGGAGGTAGCAGCGGCAGCTCCAGCGGGAGTCAGGACGCTTCGGCGGGCTGAGCGCGCTCAGCCCAGCGGATCCTCGATCTCCGTCTCGATCTGCCTGCTCGCCCGGCGCTGTCGCACGCGTTCCTGCACGTACTCCACGAGCTTCTCGACGTACGACTCGAGGGGCGGGCACGAGGGAATGCCCAGGGTCTGCTGCAGTTCCAGCGCGTTGCTCGCGTCGTACGTCACGCGCGTCGTCAGCGTCTCGAGGAACGCGCGCGGGCTCTGCGCGATGCGGTCGAGCCCCGGCGCGCGCAGCAGCGCCTTGGCCAGGTTGGCGGGGATGGATCCCCGCGGTCCGCGCCTGCCGCCCACGCGCGCGACGAGCTCGAACACCTCGCGCGTCGTCAGAGGCTGCGGGTCGACGAGGTGGAACGTGCGGCCCGGCGCGCGCGGGTCGCGCCCGATGGCCACCGAGGTCCGCGCCACCCAGTCGATGGGCACGAGGTTGAGCGGCTCGTCGCCCCGCCCCGGCAGGGGCAGCGCCAGGTCGGGCGGCGACGTGACCACCAGGAGCACGAGCAGGTACGGCCCGTCGAGCCGGTCGACCTCGCCGGTGCGCGAGTCGCCGACGATGGTCGCCGGTCGCACGACCGCGATGGGGAGCCGGTCCATCGCGGCGCGCACGATGCGCTCGGCGCGCGCCTTCGTCTCCTCCACCACGGTGCGGAAGCCCTGGCCCGCCTTCAGGTCCTCCTCGTGCACCACGCCCTTGCGGTCGCCCGACACGTGCGCCGTCGAGTGGAAGACGAGGCACTCGAGCCGTTCGCACGAGCGCGCCACCTCGAGCGCCTCCTGCGCGCCGCCGACGTTGACCCGCTCCGCCGTGGCGCGATCGACGCCGAGGTAGGTCACCTGCGCGCAGTGGTGGATGCGCGTGACCTCGCGCGCGACGCTCTTGAGCTCCGCGCCGCTGAGCCCCAGGTCGATGGACGCCGCGTCGCCCTCGAGGAAGCGCAGGCGCTTTCGCCGGTCGGCCGGCAGGGCGTCCGCGGCCTCGCGCGCCTCCTCGAGGAACTTGGGCCTCACGACGGCCACGACGCGGGCACGCGGGTCGCGCTCGAGGACCTCGGCGCACACGGCGCGAGAGAGCAACGAGGGAAACCCCGTCAGCAGGACGACTTCGTCGCTCGGCATGGCCCGAGGCTCCGGGATACTACAGGCCGGCTTTCATGCGAACGAGCTCCCGCAGGAGCTCGTCGGCGGCGTCGACCCGGGCCCATGCGTCCGTTCCGCGCCGGCCCCAGGCGAAGACGAGGGCCGCGGCGGCCTCGTGGCTCGCGCCACGGGTGGAATCGAGGCGAAGGGGCTCGGCGACCAGCGTGAAGGAGGCGTCGCTCCCCAGCGCGGCGAGGGCGGCGGCGACGCGCGGGTCGTCGCCCAGGTGCGCGGGAGGCGTGGCCTGGGCCCCCAGGAGCCTGGGCGCGTGCTCGCCCGCCGCGACCAGCAGCTCGCCGTCGTGCATGCCCCAGGCGACCCCGAGCGAGGGCCCCTTGGGCGCCGCGAACGTCGCCAGGGTCGCGTCCGTCACGTTCGAGACGCTCGTGGTCGTCACGGTCGGCGGCCCGAACTGGAGCAGGGAGTGCAGCGGCGCCCCCAGCACGGGGCGACGCGCGAGGTCGATCCACTCGCGGACGGCTCCTGGGCCGCCGTCGCCGCTCGGCGTGCGCAGCCAGAGCCCTCGCTCGGTCCCCCACGCCACGGCGCCGGTCATCCAGTCGCCGCGCGCCGCCGTCCAGTCGTCGACCGTGTGCTCGATCGTCCGTCGGTCGTCCTGCGTCGCCTTCTCTCCGAGCGCGCCCGCGAGGGCCGCCTTCGTGTCCGTCGCGTCATCGACGCGCATCGAGGCGTCGGAGCGCGAGAGCACCGCGAGGAGCGTGTCCGCAGGCAGCGCGCCCAGGGGACGCTGGTCTCCGGTGCGCATGGCCGTCACCAGGCCCGCGCCCGCCTCGGCCGCGCCCGGCTGCAGGCGCACGTCGACGTGCACGTCGTCGTCGCCCGCGTCGGCCTCGATGCGTGCCCCGCGCCCCTGCGCCACGAGGCCCATGCGCCGCTGCACGAGCGCGTCGAGTGACGAGATGATCGCGCGCGGATCTCCGAAGTCCGGTGCGCGTCCTCCGTGGTGCTCGCGCTGCTCGCGGTCGGTGTCCTCGAGCCACTGGCGCGCCTCCGCCCACCGCGCGCGCATGCGGGACGCGAGAGGACCCGCCAGCGCCGACCCCGGCACCTCCGCGACGACGGCAGCGGGCGATTCCGGCGCCGCCAGGGTCGGCATCGTGCGCCACGCGTACGGTCCGAGACGCGCGAGGTCCGCCTCGTTGCGCGCCACCACCAGCCAGGACGGCCCCGCGATCGCCGCGGCCGCCTCGAGCGGCTTGCCGCTGCGGGCCAGCACCTGCATCCCGCCCTCGGTCCGCGCCGTGAAGGCCGACGCATCGCTGCCGAGCAGCAGCGCTCTGGCGCCCTGCGCGTCCTTCAGCGGAATCGCGGCCGCCCACGCGAGCCCCTCTCCGGCCGCATCGGCCGCGACGAAGTACGACGCGGCCTTGCCGTCCACGAGCGGCGCCAGCTTCGGATCGAGCCCCACGGCCGCGCACACGAGGCTCCCCACGTCGGGCGGCAGCAGCGCCACCGCTCCGCTCACGCCGTTCTGCACGCGCGCCCAGAGGGCGTCCGGCGCGCGCACCCATCCCTGCGCCACCAGCCCATCCGGCTGCGGCACCGGCGGGAGCGCGCCGGCGACGGCCGCGTCGGCCGTCCCCGCTCCGCTGGTCCGGCTCCCGCACGACCCGCACGCGCTCAGGTGGGCGACGAGCACGATCGGGCCGAGGGCAGCGATGGAGCGCACGGCCGCTTGCTAGCACGCATGGTAAGAGACGTGGTGGAACGTGGCGCGCAAGGCGGTCGCTCCCTGCGTCGGCGAGGGCATGGTGGTGAGGCGCGTCCTGCTGCGCGCCCCGGACGTCGTGTTCTTCAAGGGCGTCATCGAGGCGAGCGAGGGCCTGGCCGCGGTGTTCGCCGAGAGCGGCGGGGACCTGACGATAGCCGCTCCGGCAGAGCGCGAGGCGGAGCTCGATGCCCTCCTCGACTCTCTCTGCGTCGAGGTCGGCGCCGTGCGTGGACCGAATCAGTAGTCGTCGCTGCGTCGCCCGTCGTCGTCGTCGCTCACGAGCTCCGGCTTCAGCGTGGGTGAGCGGGTGTCGACGTCGAGCGCGCTGCCGCGATCGTGCTGCACCTCGTCCGGACCCGGCGGCAGGTGCGACGTGCCGCTCGTGCCGAGCGCGTTCTTGTGGTCGAGGAAGCGCAGCGTGCCCGGGCCGCTCGTGCGCTCCAGGACGGCGCGCAGGTCGCCGGTGAGCGGCGCTTCGACGAGCACCCGTGCCGGTGCTTGCGCCCCGTCGGGGTGGTCGAGCTCGATCCGCACGCAGTGGAGGAAGGCGCGATCGAGCCCGTTCTTCTCCTCGAAGTACCGGTTGGTCGTCGCGTGCCCGTAGCGGTCGTCGCCGAGCACCGGGTGTCCGATCGCGGCGAGGTGGCGCCGGATCTGGTGCGTCCGTCCCTGCTCGGGCACGACGCGCAGCACGCTGTGCCCCGCGGCCACCGCGAGCCGTCGGTACCGTGTGCGCGCCGGGTACAGCTTGCCGTCCTCGCGCAGGTCGCGCGTGATGGCGCCCTTGCTCGGCGTGATGCCGCGCACGGCGGCCACGTAGATCTTGCGCGTCGTCGCGGCGCCGAGCACCGCCTGCCACTTGGCGACGTACTCGGGCTTGCGCGCGAACATCACGAGCCCGCTCGTTCCCACGTCCAGCCTGTGCACCGGCACCGCTTCTTCCGCGCCCGCGATGCGACGCACGCGCGCGAGCAGTGAGCCCGCGTACTCTCCCTGCGGCGTCGTCGGCTCGTGCGCCCCCTTCTCGACGACGAGGATCTCGCGGTCGGCGTGGATCACGCGCGGCATCGGGACGCCCGCGCGCCTGAGCACCGCGACAGTCTCGACCTCGTCGGTGAGCGGGATCATGTCGAGGGGGCGCAGGGCGCTCGCCGCGTACCCGAGACGGGCGAGATGGTCGAGGTCGCGCGCCAGCGTCTCGGGATCGCACGACACGTAGGCGATCACCTGCGGCTCGACGCGGGCGAGCCACTCGCGCGCCATCGGGCTCGTTCCGCGTCGCGGCGGATTCACCACGGCAGCGTCGAAGCGTTCGCCTCGCTCGACGAGCGACCGCAGCACCGCGGCCGCATCGCCCTGCTCGGCCTCCACCTCGAGGTGCTGCGCCGCGGCCGCCTCTCGCGCCTGCGCCACGGCTGCCGGGAACGACTCGACCAGCCGCACCTTCGCTCCGGCCGCGGCGAGGCCGAGAGCGATGGCGCCCGAGCCGCCGTAGAGATCGAGGACTCGCGGGCGACGGCCGTCGTGCGAGGCCTTGCCGAGCCCCAGCGCCTCCGCGAGCATCGCGTGCACCCGCATCGCCTGGCCCCTGTGCGCCTGCACGAAGGAGCCGAACGTGGCCATGTGCACCGAGGCGCCCATGCGATCGGGCATCGAGGCCGCGCCGGCCAGCGGCACCGTCTCGGGGCCGAGGATCTGCGGCGCCTCGCCCTCGTGGAAGTTCACGGCGACTCCGGCGACCTCCGGCACGTCGCGCATGAGGCGCTTCGCCGCGTCCTCGAGCGGCGCGAGGTCGCGCACGCGATCCCGCTGCACGACGAGCGTCACCAGCGCCCGGGCCTTCTCCTCGTCGCGCACCTCGCGCAGGTCCACGGCGCGCAGCGTGCCGCCGCCGGGCGCGTCGAAGGGGGCGAGGCACCCTCCGTCCGCCTCGGCTGCCGCCACGCGCGCGCGAAGCGCCGACGCGACGCGCGACAGCACCGGCGCGAGCACCCGGCATCGCGGGATGTCGACCACCTGGTGGCCGCCTCCCTTGGCGAAGAGGCCCATGCGCCCGCTCTGCCCCACGATGAGCTTTGCGCGCGTCCGGTACCCCACCACCGACGCAGCGGCGGTGACGGGCTCGGTGTAGAGCAGCTCCAGCGCCGGATAGCGCGCGACCGACTGCACGACGCGGCCGCGCTTCAGCGCGAGCTGCTCGGCGTACGACAGGCCGATGACCGGGCAACCGCCGCACCGGTCCGCATGCTCGCAGGCGACACGCTCGTCTTGCGCTGGCGCGGCCTCGAGGGCAGGGTCTGACGGCGTGGCCATCCGACGCGGATGCAGCTTAGCACGCGATCACCGGACGACCCGCGACGGGCCCGCCAGCCTCAGAAGCGTGCGCGGCCCGCGAGCAGGGATCCCCAGAGGTTCGGCCGCGCGATCGTCTGCGGCTGCGACGTGATGTCGTCGTTCCACAGCAGCGTCCAGTCTGCCTCCAGAGCGATGACGAAGGATGGAGTGACGGTGAGCTCGAAGCCAGCGCCCGCTTGCGTGGCGAGCTGCTGGTCGAGCGGGAGCGCCGGCACCAGGCTTCGGTCCACGCGCCACTCGCCGATGCCGAGCTGCGCGAAGGGAACGAGGCGCCCCTCGGCGAGCCTCACGCGCGAGACCACCATGCGGCTCGAACGCGTGAGCCGGAGCTGATCGGTCAGCGTCAGGTTGCCCACGAGAAGCTGCGACGAGCCCCAGTCGCGGGCGACCAGAGACATGCGCGGAGCGAATCCGACGAGCGGCTGCTCGGCGCTCTCACCCCGGTCGCCATGTTCCACGCGCTCGACGTCGTGCTCCCGCGGCAGCAGGGAAGCACCCTGTTGCAGCACTGCGCCGAGCTTCCCCCAGTCGACCGAGAGGCGAGGGGAGCCTTCAGCCCTCGCGGCCGGTGCCGCCAGAGCCAGCCCCAGCCCAAGAGCCGCCGCCACCGCTATGGCGGTACTCCTGCGCCGAGGTGGTCTTACCTTGCTCATGCGGGGGCGGACCGGGGGCCGAGCGCTCGGTGCAGCAACCGGCATGCCCCGGTCGCGTGGCGGAATCCATCGCGTTTTTGGCGTGTAGGCCCTCCTCCGTACGGATCCTGGCATGACCAAGGTGAGGCCGTTTGGCCTCACCTGCGTGGTTGGAGACGCGAGGGTCGGCGAAACTACAGGCCGCGTCAGGCGTACATGCCTCGATGGAGGCGCAGGCGTTCGGCTGGCTGACGTTCGCTCTGGCGCCGGTCGCCCGCCCTGCGCGTGGTAGAAGCGTGCTCGTGACGAAGCGCAGCGAGGGCGACGCCGACGGCCGATCCGCGGCCGACGCAGCCATGGATCGCTACGCTGCCGGCGACGACGCGGCCTTCGGCCAGGTGTACGACGCGCTCGCCCCCAGGCTCTACGGCTACCTGGTGCGCCAGACGCGCGAGGTCGCCCGCGCCGAGGACCTGCTCCAGCAGACCATGCTCCAGATCCACCGGGCGCGCTCCAGCTTCATCGCCGGAGCCGAGGTGACGCCGTGGGCGTTCGCCATCGCGCGCCGGCTGCTCGTCGACAGCGTCCGCCGCGGCCGGCGCGAGGCGCTCGGGGTGGAAGGCGAGCCGGATCCGGGCGCTTCGCCCGAGCCGCTCGCCGACGAATGGGTCGCGGCGCGGGACCTGGCCAGGCGCGTCGAGGGGATTCTGGCGAAGCTGCCGCAGTCGCAGCGTCAGGCCTTCGAGCTGATCAAGAACGAGGGCCTGAGCGTCGCCGAGGCGGCCCAGGTGCTGGGGACGACCGTGGCGGCGGTCAAGCTGAGGGCCCACAGGGCGTACGAAGCCCTGCGAGGCGCGCTGGGCGACGCCATAGGCGGCTTCGAGGGAGGCAACCCGTGAGCACTCAGGGCCCCTCCGCAGATCTGCGCGCTCGGGTGCTCGCGGCGGCCAGCGCCGAGCCGATGCCCAATCGGTCGGCCGGGCTCGCGCGCCGTGCGGGCGCCGTCGCGGTCGGGATGGTCCTCTCGGTGCTCGTGCTCGCGTACATCGGGGGGCCCCAGCCGGACGGGCGTCCCGTCGCGTACTTCCTGACCATCGCGGCCCTCTGGACCGGCGTGGTGCTGGTCGCCTCGTGGGCGGGGGTCGGGCGTGGCAAGTCGATGCTCGGGCGGCCCACGTCGGTGCGCGTGATCGTCGCGGCGCTGACGCCTGCGGCGCTCGTCGTGGCCACTCTCCTCGCGGGACTCTGCTGGCCTGCCACGATCACCGAGCCGTCCACCATCCACGACCACCTCCTCTGCATAGAGCTCGGATCGCTCATGGCCATCGGACCTCTCGTCGCCTTCGCCTTCGTGCGGCGTGACAGCGATCCGGTGGCGCCGCGACTCACCGGTGCTGCCGTCGGCGCGGTCGCGGGAGCCTGGGGTGGGCTGTTCATCGAGCTGCGGTGCGGCCACTGCTCCGTCGAGCACGTCGTGCTCGGGCACATCGTCCCCGTGGTGGTCTTTGCGCTTGCGGGAGCGCTGATCGCGGGCAGCGTGATATCGGTGCGACACCGCAAGTGATCGACGTCGTCATCGTGGGAGCCGGCCCGGCGGGGTCGACGACCGCGCTCTCGCTGCTGCGCCACGACCCCGGCATGATCGGGCGCGTCGTGGTGCTCGAGCGCGCGCGCTTCCCGCGCGAGAAGCCTTGCGCCGGCGCCGTCGGGGAGCGCGGTGACAAGCTGCTGCGCGAGCTCGGCGCCCACGTCGTCGTCCCGAGCGCGCCCGTGGACGGTATCTCCTTCCGCTGCGGTGAGGGCGAGGTGCGCGCGTCGCCGGGCCGCATCGGGCGCGTCGTGCGGCGCATCGAGTTCGATCACGCCCTCGCGCGCATCGCCGTCGCGCGCGGCGCCGATCTGCGCGAGGGGGTCCGCGTCGAAGCGGTGCGCGACGACGGCGATGGCGGCGCGGTGGTCGAGACGAGCGCGGGGTCGATCCGCGCGCGCGTCGTCGTCGGTTGCGACGGCGTCGGCAGCGCGGTGCGCAAGGCGCTGGGCGCCGGTGTCGGGACCCTCCGCGCGCAGGTGGTGGAGGTCGACACCCCGCCCGTGCGGGGCGACGTGGAGCGCAACCTGCTGCACTTCGACGCGAGCGACCGCGGTCTCGCCGGGTATGCGTGGGACTTCCCGACCGTCTCGGGAGGGCGCGAGCTCGTGTGCCGAGGCGTCTACCGGCTTCGGATCGAGGGCGCGCGCGACGGCGGCGACGACGTGGCCGCCCTCCTCGACGCGCGGCTCCGGGCGCTGGGCATCGATCCGTCACGCTGCACGAACAAGCGCTACGCCGAGCGAGGCTACGAGCCTGCGTCCACGGTCGCCCGCGGCTCTCTGATGCTCGTCGGCGAGGCCGCCGGCATCGATCCGGTGACGGGAGAGGGCATCGCGCAGGCGATCGAGTACGGCGTGCTCGCCGGGAAGTTCCTCGCGAGCCGGCCGTCGTCGGCGGACGCCTGGGCCGATGTCCTCGCGCGCTCCCGGCTCGCGCGCGACCTGCGCATCCGCACCCGCTTCGCGCACCTCTTCTACGGTCCGGAGCGCCCGAGCGTCGAGCGCTTCTTCACGCTCGCCCCCGACGCGCTTCACGTCGGCTGCCAGCACTTCGCCGCGCAGGGATACGACTGGCTCTATCTCGGCGAGGCGATCGCGCGAGGAGCCGCGATGATCGCGGCTCACCGGGTGTCACGCGTCCTGGGAGACTAGGGCGCCAGGCGGTTGAGCATGCGCGGGAACGGGATGGTCTCGCGGACGTGCGGCAGGCCGCAGACCCACGCCACCGTGCGCTCGATGCCGAGCCCGAAGCCGGCGTGCGGGAAGGAGCCGTAGCGCCGGACGTCGAGGTACCACTCGAACGCCGGACGCGGGAGGCGATGCTCGTCGATGGCCGCCTCGAGCTTCACGAGGTCGTCCTCGCGCTGTCCGCCGCCGATGATCTCGCCGTACCCCTCGGGCGCGAGCACGTCCATGTTGAGCGCCAGGCCCGGGTCGCTCTCGTCGCGCTTGAAGTAGAACGCCTTCAGCCCGATGGGATAGCGGTGCACGATGACCGGGCGGTCGAACTTGCCGCTGATGACGGTCTCCTCGTCGCCCCCGAAGTCGTCGCCCACCTTCGCCTCGGGGTGACCGCCCTGCCTCAGGATGTCGATCGCCTCGGCGTAGGTGATGCGCGGGAAGGGCGGCGTGACCCGCTCGAGCAGCTTCGTGTCCCGCTCGAGCACCTTGAGCTCCTCGCGGCGCGCCTCGAGCGCGCGCCCGACCACGTAGGAGATGAAGTCCTCGGCGTGCTTCATGTCGCCCTCGAGGTCCATGAAGGCGACCTCGGGCTCGACCATCCAGAACTCGGCGAGGTGACGGCGCGTCTTGCTCTTCTCGGCGCGGAACGTCGGCCCGAAGCAGTAGACGCTGCCGAACGCCGCGGCGGCCGCCTCCATGTAGAGCTGGCCCGACTGCGTCAGGTACGCCTTGTCGCCGTGGTAGTCGGTCTCGAAGAGGTTGCTCGTGCCCTCGCACGCGTTGGGCGTGAAGATGGGCGCGTCGACGAGCGTGAAGCCGCGCCCGTCGAAGAAGTCGCGCACCGCCTTGATGATCGTGTGCCGGACGCGCACGATCGCGTGCTGCCGCTTCGAGCGCAGCCAGATGTGGCGGTTGTCCATCAGGAAGTCGGTGCCGTGCTCCTTGGGACCGATGGGGTACTCGCGCGCGGGGGCGGCCAGGACGCGCACGTCCTTCACGTCGATCTCGAACTGCCCCTCGATCTTCGCGTGCTTCTTCACCGAGCCGACGACCTCGAGGGAGCTCTCCTGCGCGATGCGGTCGGCGGCGGCGAACGTCTCGGGCGACACGTTGCCCTTGAAGACGACGCACTGGACGATGCCCGTGCCGTCGCGCACCTCGAGGAAGTGCAGCTTGCCGCTCGAGCGCTTGTTGTAGAGCCACCCGTGCAGGGTGACCGTCTCGCCCACGAACTTCGCCAGATCCTCGATGCGCACGGCCGTCATGGCCCGAGCGGATTAGCACACCGGAGCCCTTGAGACGCTGCTTGGACGGCCTGCCGGCCCGGGCCCACTAACGTTTAGGTCCTAAGGAGATTCGGGATGGGCCGTCACACGATGTCCGGGGTGCTCTTGGTGGGTATGCTCGCGCTGCTCGCGGGCGGGGGAGCCTGCGGATCGGATTCGAAGACCAGCGGGTTCCAGCCGGACGGCGGCTCGGGCGGGAGCAGCGGCGGGGCCTTCGGCGACGGCGGCGGCGGCGGCGACTCGGGCAACCTCGTCGGCGATTCGGGCACCGTGGGCATGTGCGGCGGGCCGCACTGCTCGAGCGACCTCCGCAACGTCGTCGACTGCAACGGCAACGTGCTCAAGACCTGCCCCCCGAACGAGGGCTGCTACGGCACGAGCTGCGAGGCGGCGTGCCAGGCCGCGGCGGACAACAAGACGAGCATCGGCTGCGACTACTACGCGGTCGACCCGGACATCATCACGGGCATCGGCGGCGGAGCCGGCGGCTGCTTCACGGCGTACATCGCCAACACTTGGGACACGCCCATCACCATCAACGTCTCTTACGGCGGCATGACCCTCGACCCGTCGAAGTTCACGTACATCCCGACGGGGTCGGGCCAGAACGTGCAATTCGCGCCGATCGCCAACGCCACGATTCCCGCCGGCGAGGTCGCGATCGCCGTGCTCGCCGACCTGCCGGGGGCCAACGCCGGACCCGGGCTCAAGATCACCTGCCCCTCGGGCGTGACCCCGGCCATCACGAACGTCGACGCGGCTGCGCACGGCACGGCGATCGGCTCCGCCTTCCACATCACGGCGTCGGCGCCCGTGGTGGCGTACGACATCTTCCCGTTCGGCGGCGGGCAGAGCGCCCTCACGAGCGCGACGCTGCTGCTGCCGACGTCGGCGTGGGACACCAACTACGTCGCGGTCACTGCGATGTCCTACGGCCTCGGCCCCATCGACGAGCCGTTCGTCGAGGTCGTCGCAGCGCACGACGGCACGCAGGTCACCATCAACCCGGTGGCCGCGATCGCCGGGGGCCCGAGCGTGCCCGCGGGTCCGCAGGGCAAGCCGACGACGTACACGATCAACTCGGGGCAGGTGCTCCAGTTCACGCAGGACGCCGCGCTCGACGGCAGCATCCTGCAGTCCAACTTCCCCATCGGCGTGTGGGGCGGCAAGACGGGCCTGAGCATCGGGGCCTGCTGCGACGACTCGGCGCACCAGCAGATCCCGCCGGTGCGCGCGCTCGGCAGCGAGTACGTCGGCGTGCGCTACCGCAATCGCTACGCCGGGCAGGAGGAGAGCCCGCCGTGGCGCATCATCGGCGCCGCCAACGGGACTCAGCTCACCTGGGACCCGGTCGCCCCGAGCGGCGCGCCCACGACGCTCTCGCTCGGGCAGGTCGTGCAGTTCAACTCGAACGGACCGTTCACCGTCAGCAGCCAGGACCAGCAGCACCCGTTCTACGTGTCGGCGCACATGACCGGCGCCGCGACCTACGACCCCGGGCAGCAGATGCCGCCGACCGGCAACAACGACGGCCGCGGCGACGCGGAGTTCGTCAACGTGATCCCTCCGGGGGAGTACCTGCAGTCGTACGTCTTCTTCACCGACCCGACGTACCCGGAGACGGACCTCGTCATCGTCCGCGTCAAGCAGAACGGCGCGTTCCAGGACGTGACGCTCGACTGCGCGGGGACACTGTCGGGATGGCAGCCTGTCGGGGCGGGCGGCAAGTACGAGTACACGCGCTTCGATCTCGTCACCGGGAACTTCCAGGGCACGGGCAGCTGCAACAACGGCCGCCACGAGATGAAGAGCGCGGCGCCCTTCGGCGTCACCGTGTGGGGCTGGGGCTCGGCCGCGACCGGCGACATGACGCAGGGCTTCTACAGCCAGTACGTGAGCTACGCGTACCCGGCCGGTGCGGGCGTCACGCCGATCAACAACGTGGTCATCCCGCCCCAGAACCAGTGAGCCTTCTTCAGCGCTTGGCGAGCCTCGCGCGGCGTCTCTCCTCGGCTGCCGACTGAGCGGCGCGGTCCGCGTCCGACTCGAGGAGCAGCGGAGGCACCGCGGTGGGCCGGCGCTCGTCGCTCATGGCGACGAAGACGATGCGTGCCTCGACGGTCGGCCACTCCTCGCCGGTGATGGTGTCCTCGCCGCGCACGTCGACGTCGATCTCCATCGACGTGCGGAAGGTCGCCGCGACCTGCGCGCGCAGGCGCACCACCTGCCCCACGCGCACGGGTCGCTTGAAGAGCAGGTCGTCGACGAAGGCCGTGACGCACGGCCGCCCGGCGTGGCGCTGCGCGCAGATGGCCGCGCACAGGTCGACCCACGCCATGATCTGCCCGCCGAACACCGTGCCGCCGATGTTCGCGTGTTGCGGCAGCACGTACTCGACCATCTCGGTCACCGAGGCCGCGCGCGGCCGCGGAGCGAGCGTGCTCATTGCGTGGACTCCATGATCTGCCACGTGAGGGCGGGCTCGCCGAGCCATGCCGTGAACGCATCGCGCGCCGCAGGGGGCGCGTCGCGCTTGGCCGAGAGACGCACGCGGTCGTGCCGTGGCGGGTCGAGCGTCACCCGCTTGGTCTGGACGCGCCCGTCGCGGGACACGATCGCCTCCACCACGTCCCCGGGGGCGCGCCCGCGCAGGGCCGGTTCGACCGTGTTCGATTCGATGCGCGTGCCGCCGACGGCGAGGATCTCGTCGCCAGGATCGATGCCGGCGCTCCACGCGGCTCCCTGCCGCGTCACTGCGGCGACGACCGCGCGGCCGCTGTCGGCGCGCAGCCGGACGCCGAGCGAGCACGGCGCCGCGTCCGAGCGCGCGTGACGCTGCACGTCGAGCCCCACGTGCGCGAGCGTCTTGTCGTAGTCGATCTCCGCCGCCGACCGGATCCACGCGTCGAAGAGGTCGCCCAGCGGGACGCCGGCGACACGCTCGAAGAACGCCTGCATGCCGTCCTCGGGGACCGGCCTCTCGGGACTCCCGTGCTCGCGCCAGAGTGCGGCCAGCACGTGGTCGAGCGACGCGCGCCCGCGCGAGCGCGCGCGGATCTCGATGTCGAGCAGCGCGCAGACGAGCTCTCCCTTGCGGTAGTAGCTGACGGAGCTGTTGCCCGTGTTCTCGTCGGGCCGGTACAGCTTGATCCAGGCGTCGAAGCTCGCCTCCTCGAGGGCGTGAACGAGGCGTCCGGGCGTCTGGTCGCAGTACGCCACCTCGGACGCGAGGTGGTCGAGATACTCCTCGACCGTGCAGAGGCCCGCGAGCCGCAGGATGCGCCAGTCGTAGTAGCTCGTCGCGCCCTCGAACCACCAGAGCAGGCGCGTGTAGCTCTCCTCCTGGTAGCGGTAGGGCGAGAGCCCGGCCGGGCGGATGCGCTTGACGTTCCACGCGTGGAAGACCTCGTGCGCCACGAGCGACAGGACGTCGAGGTATCCCTCGCGCGTGTTGTAGGCGCTCGGCGGGGTGACGAGCGCGGCGCTCGCGGCGTGCTCGAGGCCTCCGCGTCCGCGTGGCGTCACGTGGAGCAGCAGCTCGTAGGCGTCGTACGGGAGCGAGCCCCCGAAGAGCCGCGCCTCGTGCTCGATGATGGCACGCGTGTCGTCCACGAGCCGACGCACGTCCGAGTCGCGCAGGGCCGCCGGCGGCCAGACGGAGTAACGGTGCGGCTTGCCCAGCACGTCGAAGCGCTCCTCGCGGTGCGTGCCGATCTCGAACGGAGCGTCGACGAGGGTGTCGAAGTCCGCGGCTTCCCAGCCATTGCCGCTCTGGCGCATCGACGTCGTCACGCGCCATCCCGTGGGCGCCTCGATCTCGACGCGCGCGCCCAGCCGCTCGTGGCCCTCGATCCCGAGGAAGAGCGCCGCCCCCACCAGGAACGCGTGCGTCTCGTCCACGTGGCTCGTGCGTACCGTGAGCTCGTTGGCGTAGGCGCGGTAGCGCACGACGAGGCGGCGCGCGCCGCCGGTCTCGACGCGCCAGGCGTTCTTGCGGACCTTGTTGGCGCTGGCGGGAGGCTCCGCCGAGAACCCCTCCACGTTGCGCGCGTACTCGCGCACGAGATAAGAGCCCGGCGTCCACACCGGCATGAAGAGCACCAGGGCCGCGGGCAGGTCGCCCTCGATCGTCGACTCGACGTGCACGACGTGCGTGTGCGGCGCGGGGATCGCGACGCGATGGCGGACGCTCAGCATGTACCCCCGGCTATATCACGGTGGAAGAATGCGTACGTCGAGGGCCCATGCGCCCTTGGCGCCGTTGAAGCCGGAGACCACGATGAAGTACGGGCCCGCCGTGAGCTCCATGTCGAGGAAGCTCCGCTGGGTGGAGAAGCCCACGTAGCACCCGTTCACCGTGGGCGACCCGGGGCACGCTGGGCCCATGCGCACGTCGAGGATCGTCTGGTAGCCGGAGCCCTCCATGTCGAGGACGACCCGCTGGTCCTGCGCGAGGGTCAGCTTCAGCACCTGCGCCTGTTCTCCTCCAGGTGGGCTCGACGGAGAGTCGCACCCGCTCGTGATGGTCTTGGTGGCGTACGAGGTGTCCCCGGTGAAGTATCCCCCGCTCGACGCGTCGACCGGAGTCGCGCACGTGCCCTCGCCGAAGGAGCCGATGACGTACGTCGGCGCCACCGTGTCGCGCACGAGAGCCTCCACCGTGCCCTGGAGCCCGAGCGTGTCGGCGACGACGACGCGGTAGTCGCCCGCCGGCACGTTGCGCTTGCCCACGCGGACGGGCGTGCCCTCGGCGTCGCACGCCAGGTTGCTGGCCTTGTCGCACGCCGGACCGTCGAGCGAGACGCCGCCGGTCTCGGTCTGGGGGATGCGCTCGATGAGCAGCACGTCGGACGCCGCCGCGAGCGACAGGTCGTAGGCCGCGTCGGGCCCTTGCGAATAGCAGCCGTCCTTGATGGCGCTCTCGTTGTTGGACAGGTCGAACGAGATGAGCCCGTTCGGCATGATGGCCGGCGGCGCCGCGCACGTCTGGTTCGGGCCCGGCAGCGTCGCCGGCGAGAGCTCCACGTCGAGCGTCGCGTCGATGGGTGAGTCCGCCCCGAGGGTGACGACGTACGTCCCTGGCTGCAGGTCTTCCTGGAAGAGGCCTATCTTCCCGGCCGCCTCGCATCCCAGCTCGTCTGCGGCGTCGGTGCAGTGGGGTGCGCGCAGTCCGACGTAGGGCGTACCCGTGCCGCGAGACGTCGACGCGTAGACACGGACGTTCTGGGGCTGCGTGAGGGTGAACGCGTACGTGAGCTCGCCCGTGACGGTCGTGCATTGCGTCGGCTCGTTGGTGGGCAGCGGCTCGACGATCGACACGGTGATGGGCGTCCCCGGCGTGATGGGCGCCGCGCTCGCGCAGTCGACGTTGGACGGGGGAGGGTCGTTCGGCAGGAAGTCGACCTGCAGCAGGATGTCCGCGACGGGCTCCTGCGTCGTCACGACGGCGTAGTACGTCCCCGGACCGACGCCGTAGGCGCGGGCGCGCACCTGGGTCGTGCTGCTCGATCCGCAGGCGATCTCGCTGGTCGAGTCGCCGCACGCCCCCTGGATCGCCACGGCCACCTCGGTGCTGGCCGTGACCCACACGTCGAGGTCGATCGGCGGCCCCGGTGGCACCGTGATCGCCGCGACCACGTTCTGGGCCGCCATCTGGTTGGGAACGCTGCACGACGTGGCGAACGTGTCGTTGCAGCCGATGGTCGAGAGCGCGTACGAGCCCGAGCCGCCGACGGGCACGGCAGCGGCGCAGGTGCACCCCACCGGCGAGACGCAGGGGATCTCGTCGACGAGCCCGTTGCAGTTGTCGTCGACGCCGTTCGCGCACACCTCGGCGTGCAGGCTCGAGACGTTCGGGTCCAGGTCGTTGCAGTCGTGATGCGGGAAGCAGCGCGCGTCGGGGTCACCGTCCTGGTCGACGTCGCGCGGCGAGTACTGGCACGACTTGGTCGCCTCGACGCACCTGGCCGTCTGGCACTCGTCGCCGTCGTCGCAGGAGACCACCGGGCCCGGCTCGCAGCCGTGCAGGAGCACGCACTTCTCCGCGCCGTTGCAGTAGACGCCGTCCTGGCACTGGGAGTCGTCGGGGACGTTCAGGCAGCGCCCCAGCTTCTTGTCGCACGAGTCGTAGGTGCACGCGATGTGGTCGTTGCACTGGGTGTCGTCCACGCACGGCCCCCCGAGGTCCGGGTTCGCGTCCTCGTCGAACGCGCCGTCACCCGCGCCGCCGTCACGCCCGCCGTCGCCGGAGCCGTCGCCGCCGGCGTCGTAGTGGATCACGAGCTGCGCGGGCACGCCCTTCGAGCTGCACGCGACGGTCGCCAGCAGCGCGAGCGCGATCCACCGCACGCGCGCATTGTAGCAGCCGGGTCTGGTGTTCGAGTCCGCCCTCTGCGAGCGTGCGAAACCTCGCCGAAGGGCGAGGTGCGCGCCGAAGGCGTGCCACTCAGACGACCAGCGTCTCGACGTGCTCGCCCCAGCAGGACCGGAGCACGTTCGCGATCTCGCCCACGGTGGCGTAGGCCTTCACGGCCTCCAGGACGTGCGGCAAGACGTTCTCGGTGCCGCGCGCGGCCGACTCGACGCGGGCGAGAGCAGCGGCGTGCTTCGCGGCGTCCCGGCGCCCGCGCATGGCGCGGAGGCGCTCGACCTGGTCGGACTCGATGCGCGGGTCGACGTTCATCACGGGCACCGGCGGCGTGTCCTGCACGAAGGCGTTCACTCCGACGACGATGCGCTCCTTGTGCTCGACCTCGAGCTGCTGCTCGTAGGCGGTGCGCTGGATCTCGCGCTGGGGGTAGCCCTGCTCGATGGCGGCCACCATGCCGCCCATCTCGTCGATGCGCGCGACGTACTCGTCCGCCAGCTTCTCGAGCCGGTTCGTGAGCGACTCGACCGCATAGCTGCCCGCGAGGGCGTCCACGAAGTCGGCCACGCCGCTCTCGTTGGCCACGACCTGCTGCGTCCGGAGCGCGATGGTGGCCGCCTCGCTCGTCGGGAGGCCCAGCGCCTCGTCGTACGAGTTGGTGTGCAGCGACTGGCAGCCGCCGAGAACGGCCGCCAGCGTCTGTACCGTCACGCGAGCCACGTTGACGAGCGGCTGCTGCGCCGTGAGCGTCACCCCGGCGGTCTGGCAGTGGAAGCGCAGGGCGCGCGCGCGGTCGGTCTTCGCGCCGAAGCGCTCCTGCATGAGGCGCGACCACATGCGCCGCGCCGCCCTGAACTTGGCGACCTCCTCGACGAGGTTGTTGTGCACGTTGAAGAAGAACGAGAGCTGCGCGCCGAAGGAGTCCACGTCGAGCCCCGCATCGATGGCGGCCTTCACGTACGCCATCCCGTCGGCCAGCGTGAACGCGAGCTCCTGCGCGGCGTCCGCCCCCGCCTCGCGGATGTGGTAGCCGCTGATCGAGATCGTGTTCCACTTGGGCACCTCGCGCGCGCACCACGCGAACGTGTCCGTGATGAGCCGCAACGAGGGTCGCGGCGGGTGGATGTACGTGCCGCGGGCGATGTACTCCTTGAGGATGTCGTTCTGGATCGTCCCACGCAGCGCGCCGCGCGCGACGCCCTGCTCCTCGGCGACGGCCACGTAGAGACAGAGGAGGATCGCCGCCGTCGCGTTGATGGTCATCGACGTCGAGATGCGGTCGAGCGGCAGCTCCGCGAGCAGCGTGCGCATGTCCTCGATCGAGTCGATGGCGACGCCCACGCGCCCGACCTCGCCGCGCGCACGCGGGTCGTCCGAGTCGCGGCCCATCTGCGTCGGCAGGTCGAAGGCGACGCTCAGCCCCGTCTGGCCCTGCGAGAGCAGGTAGCGGTACCGCTCGTTCGACTCGCGCGCGGTGCCGAAGCCGGCGTACTGGCGCATGGTCCACAGGCGGCCGCGGTACATGTTGGGCTGCACGCCGCGCGTGAAGGGGGGCATGCCCGGGACGCCGAGGTCGCGCTCGGGGTCGAAGCCCGCGGCGTCCAGATCGTCGGGTCCGTAGAGCGGTGCCGCGTCGGCGTGGCCGGCCAGGTTGGGCGCACGCTTGCGCGGCGCCTCCTTGCCCTCGTGGCGCGCCAGCGTCTCGTCTGCCCAGCGGCGTCGAAGCTTGCCGTAGTCGCCCATGAACCGAGCGACTTAGCTCACTTGCGGCGCTCGCGCAGCAGCCTCGCGAGGGCCTCGCTCGCGGCCTGGGCGACCTCCTCGAGGCGCTGGGCGATCGCGAGCTCTTCGAGGAAGCCGTCCGCCATCACGACGGCGACGGGGCGCGACTCGACGCGGATCGTCGCGAGCGCCACATCCCCCGCGGGCGCGCGCGACAGCCCCCCGAGGAGAGGCGCGTGGGTCGCGTCCTTCGGGATGCGCACGAAGGTCGCCCCTTCGGAGGCGAGCACGCCGTGGAGGGCCGTCTCCGGTCCCGGCGTGAAGCGAGCAGCACGGAGCTCGGTCCGGTCGGCCATCTCGGGGGAGCACGTCCATCCGATGAGCGAGTCCTTGCGCACCGCGAAGACGGCGACCCGAGGCGCCACGCTCCGCACGCCTTCGACGACGAGCTCCAGGATCAGGTCGCGGTCCTCGGCGGCACGGATGCGCTCGATCGCCGACACGGGGAGGAGCGGCTGCTCGGGCGGGCTGGACGGCTTGCGCTTGCGCAGGTCGAGCACCGGCTCGCCGTCGGACGTGGGCTCTTTCTCGAGCGCGGGAGGGCCGACCTCGACGACCGTGGTCGGGGCGAAGCTGCTCCGCCGCTTGAGAGGGATGGGGATGTCCTCCTTGTCCTCCTCGGGCTCTTGCGGCTTGTTCTCCTCGACGGCGGGCAATCCGTACGCCGGGGTCTTCGCGAGGTCGATGTGCTCGCCGGGGGTCGGCACCCAGATGGGCGCAGCGAGCGGCCTCACGCCCGGCTCCGACTTCTCGTCCAGCCGGCGCAGCGCGGCGTCCATCGCGGCGAGCGACGTCCGCACCATGCGCACCGGAGCGCGCAGCCAGTGAGCCACCTCCTGCACCGGGTGCGGATCGCGCGCGTCGACCACGGCGACGTCGACGGTCCCGGTCCGCGGGTCGCGCCGGACCGGCAGGGCCAGCAGGCGCTCGCAGAGCCCCGGCGGCAGCTGCTGCACGAGCGACATGACGGGCGCCACGTGCCGCATGTACGGCGCCTCGCCTCGTTCGAGTTGCTGCTCGAGACGCGGGGCGTCGATGGCGCGCGTCGTCAGGAGCGCCCGCACGAGCGACGTGCCGCGCGTCGCCGACACGAGCAGGGCCTTCGCGAGCGATTCTGCGGTCACCGCGTCGGCGAGGAGCAGCGAGCGCGCGAGGGGGAAGGACATCGGCTGCCCCAGGCTAATGGACCGGAGTTCGACGGAGAAGTGGTCCTTCGCCGACCCCGCGTGGCAAAGTGGCTCCGTGTCGCGAGGGCAGGCCGATTTCCTGCAAAAGACCCTGCCGATCGCGATGCTCTCGCTCGCGCTCGTCGCGGTGCCCGTGCTCATCCTGGAGCCCGAGGGCCTGCCGCGGCTGCGCTCCCTGAACAAGGAGCTCGACCAGGTCCAGACCGAGAACGACGAGCTGCGCCGGACCATCGGCAAGCTGCGCGTCGAGGTCACGCAGCTCCGCGACGACCCCGCCGCCGTCGAACGCATCGCACGAGACGAGCTCGGGATGGTTCGACGGAGCGAGGTCGTCTTCCAGTTCGGCCGCTGACGTCAGGACTTGGGCGACGCCGGCACCGGCACCGGCACGGGCGCCGGAGCAGGCTGCGCGCTCGGCTCGGTGACGGTCTGGACGGCCGCCTTCTTCGCCTTGCGCGTCTGGGTCGCCTTCGCCGCCGCCTCGGCCTTCACCGCCACCGTCTTGTCGGCAGGTTGGGCCGGGGTGAACCCGAAGTCCTCGAGCGTCGGACTGTCGACGCCGAAGGTGGCTTCGGTCCACTTGTGAAGAAGCACCGCAGTGACGGCCGCCGTCTTCAGCGTCGCCTTGTGCGTCTGCATCTTCTGCTTCACGACCGCCCTGGCCGCGTCCAGGTCGTTCTGCGCATCGATCGCAGCCTGGAAGATCGCGGTCAGAACCGCCTGCGTCATGCTCTGGCTCCCGAGGACGATGGCCGCCGTCACGTGCTGCGCGATGCCGGCCATGATCTTCGTGAACGAGAGCGCCCTCGTTGCCTTGTTGTTCTTCATTCTCGTCGTCATTGGATTCCTCATTCGGTCGAGACCGGACTGACGGGCCACCGTGGCCCGCCTTCCGCCCCTCTCAACCGGTGTGCGCAGCTCGATCGCCCTTTTCCGCGCTCGCTGCCGCATTTTCTCTGCAAGTGCCCGACTTCACTCGCGAAGAAAAATGCATGGTCGCGCGGAAGACGCGGTGGCGTCGGTCGAAGACGCACGTCTTCCGCGCACCAACGCTCATTCGTCGCGCGAAGACGCACGTCTTCTCGCGGAAGATGCCGATCTTCCGGTCGAAGATGCACGTTGGTCGCCCGAAGACGGACGTCTTCCGGCGGAAGACGCTCGTGGGGCAACCGAAGACGCGCGTCTTCGGGCGGAAGATCACCATTCGCCGCGTGCGGGCGCACGTCTTCCGCGCGCAAGAGGCCGCTGGTCTGCGGAAGACGCCGATCTTCGCCCGCCTGCAGGACAGGTGGACCTCACGTGGTATCTACGCCTTCCTGTGATGTGGGAGGCCGTCATCGGGCTCGAGGTGCACGCGCAGCTCCTGACGCGCACCAAGGCGTTCTGCGGATGCTCGACGGCGTACGGGGCGCCGCCGAACACGCAGGTGTGCCCGGTGTGCCTGGGGCTGCCGGGGGCGCTGCCGGTGCTCAACGCCGAGGCGGTCGGCATGGCCGTGCGCACGGCGCTCGCGCTGTCGTGCACCATCAAGCCGCACAGCCGCTTCGCGCGGAAGAACTACTTCTACCCGGACCTGCCGAAGGGCTACCAGATCAGCCAGTACGACGAGCCCTTCAGCGAGCGCGGGCACCTCGTCATCGAGGGCGAGGGCGGCGAGAGGCGCATCGGCATCACGCGCGTGCACATGGAGGAGGACGCCGGCAAGAACGTGCACGGCGCCAGCGTCTCGGTCGTCGACCTCAATCGCGCCGGCGTTCCCCTCGTCGAGATCGTGGGCGAGCCCGATCTTCGCAGCGCCGCCGAGGCGGCCGAGTACCTGCGCGTGCTGCGCGACGTGCTCGTCTTCATCGGCGTCAACGACGGCAACCTCGAGGAGGGGAGCTTCCGCTGCGACGCCAACGTGAGCATCCGCCCCGCGGGCGCGAAGGAGCTCGGGACGCGCGTGGAGCTGAAGAACATCAACTCGTTCCGCTTCGTCGAGCGAGCGATCGCGCACGAGATCAACCGGCAGGCGGCGCTCGTCGAGGGCGGCGGGCGCGTCGTGCAGGAGACGCGTGGCTGGAAGGAAGGCGAGGGCACGAGCTACAGCCTGCGGAGCAAGGAGGAGGCGCAGGACTACCGGTACTTCCCGGATCCCGATCTGCCGCCGCTCGTGCTCGACGCGACGTTCGTCGACGAGGTGCGCGCGAGCGTCCCGGAGCTGCCGCGCGACAAGCGCGAACGCTTCGTGCGCGAGATGGGGCTCACGCCGCAGGCGGCCGGCGTGCTCACCGGCCACCCGCGCGTGGCTGCGTTCTTCGAGGAGGCGGCCACGCTGCACGGGCAGCCGGCGCGCGTCGCGAACTTCGTGCAGAGCGAGGTGCTGCGCGACGTGACGACGCACGGGCTCGCGGCGACGATCCCCGTGACGGCGCGGCAGGTCGCGAGCCTGCTACGGCTCGTGGACGCCGGGACCATCAGCGGCAAGCAGGCCAAGGAGGTCTACGCGAAGATCGTGGGCAGCGACCGATCGCCCGAGGACGTCGTGGCGGAGCTCGGGATGCAGCAGGTGAGCGACGCGAGCGCGATCGAGGACGTCTGCCGGCGCGTGGTCGAGCAGAACCCGAAACAGGCGGAGCAGCTTCGGGCGGGGAAGACGGCGCTGCTCGGATTCTTCGTGGGCCAGGTGATGAAGGAGACGAAGGGCAGCGCCAACCCGAAGCTCGTGAACGACGTGCTGCGGCGGCTGCTCGGGATCTGAGCGCGATTACTCGCGGCCGTCGAACAGGCCCGTCGTCGGCTTCGGCGCCGCGGGGGGCGCGGCGGAGGAGCTGGCGATCGGCGCGCGGCGGACGATGGCCGGCCTCCCGGGAGGCGCGGCCGCGCTGCTCGCCGCTGCCGCCGCCGCGGACGTCGTGGCGGAAGGCGGCGGAGCCGGGGGCGCGCTCGACTCGGGGACGGGAGTGGTCACCGCGAAGGAAGGCGGAACCGGGATCGACGAACCCGCTGCCGCCGCCGCCGGCGCCTGCCGCTGCAGCCGCGTGACACCGACGGCGCCGATCGCGACGAGCGCCGCCGCCGCGAGCAGCATCCCGCCGACGCGCAAGGCGGTGCGCCCGCGCCCCTGGGGCACGTCGTGCCGGCCGGTCTC
The DNA here is from genome assembly GCA_035499695.1 of Polyangiaceae bacterium. Lineage (GTDB taxonomy): Bacteria > Myxococcota_A > Polyangia > Polyangiales > Polyangiaceae > Palsa-1150. The sequence continues at coordinate 1,394 of DATJYG010000582.1, read as the reverse complement.
GCCCCACGCGCTCGCGGTGCGCGTGGGTCCGACGGGCGCGCTCGGCGGCGCCTCGGCCCGCGGGGGATCGGTGCTGCGCGACATCAGCGTCGGCGCGACTCCCGCCGCTCCTCGCGACACGCGCGCCGCGCTCGCCTTGATCGACTCGCGCTTCGTCACCCCCGCCAGCGCGTTCGCGAGCTCGGCGACGTCGCCGAAGCGTGCCGCCGGGTCCTTCTCGAGGCAGCGCAGGATGATGTCTTCGACCTCCTGCGGCACCTCCGGCCGGATCTGCCGGATCGGCGTGGGCGCGTCGCGGATGATCTTGGCCGAGACGTCCGCGTTCGACTCGCCGTCGTAGGGTGGGTCCCCGGTGAGCAGAGCGTGCAGGATGGCGCCGATGGACCAGATGTCCGCGCGCGCGTCCACGTCGCGCGTCGATCGGAGCTGCTCGGGGGACATGAAGCACGGCGTTCCCATGATGGCCGACGTGCTCGTGAGCCCGCGCGGCGAGCCGGCGGTGCCCTCGGCGATCTTCGAGATCCCGAAGTCGAGCACCTTCACGCACGCGCGCCCGTCACCGGTGCGCGCGAGGAAGAGGTTCGCCGGCTTGAGATCGCGGTGCACGATGCCGAGCGCGTGCGCGGCCGCGATGGCCTCGCACGCCTGCACCACGTACTCGACGGCGTCCTCCACCTTGAGCGGCCCGATGTCCTCGACCAGGCGCGAGAGGTCCGACCCCTCGAGGTACTCCATCACGATGTACGGTGCGCCGCCCTCCAGGCGCCCCACGTCGAGCACGCGCACGACGTGCTCGTTGCGGATCTTGATGGCCGCGCGCGCCTCGCGAACGAACCGCGTCGCCGGCTCGCCGAGGGGCGACAGGGTCGGCAGGAGCATCTTGATGGCGACCCGCTCGTCGAGCTCCACATGGCGAGCGGCGAGAACGACGCCCATGCCTCCGACCCCGATCACGCGCTCGACCGTGTACTTGCCGGCGAGCACCTGGCCCGGCGCCGGAATGCCCGGCGGGAGCGAAGGGGGTCTGCTGCTGGTGCTGCGGGCCATGGGGGGAAGGGGAGGAAGGTGGACGCTCCCTTGGACGTACCACAGGGACGACGTGTTCACCGGCGATGCGGGGTATCATCTGCGTCGAATGCGGCTCGTGGCTCTCGTCGCTTTCGCGGGCGTCAGCATCGCCGCGTGCAGCGATTTCAAAGGCGGATCCGACGGCTCGGGGAGCGACGCGGGGCAGGAGGGAGCGTCCAGCGGCAGCGGATCGAGCAGCGGCGCGAGCGGAAGCAGCAGCGGGGGAAGCGGCGGGAGCAGCGGCAGCGCCAGCGGGGGGAGCAGCGGCAGCGGGAGCGGGAGCGGGGGAAGCAGCGGCAGCAGCAGCGGCGGAAGCGGCAGCAGCA
>DATJYG010000581.1:0-2115 GCA_035499695.1 Polyangiaceae bacterium | reverse complement strand
GCGCCACGGCCAGGACGAACGTGCCAAGTGCCCACCGATGCTCGCCGCGGAGATACTCATCGTACCGTGCGACAGCGTCGGCCATGCCGAGCGCGGCGGGCGGAAACAAGCCGGCGTAGTCCACCAGTCCGTCGACCATCGCCCTCCGCGCGTCGATCGCGGTCGAGTCGCCGGCGTTCACGCGTCCCCCATCTTCGACCGTCTCCCGTCGATGGTCGGAGTTCCATCTTCGGTCACCGGCCTCCGGTCATCCGTCTTCAGTCCCGCCCGCCACGTCATCCCCCAGCGCGCCGTCCCGCCGGGCTCGAGCCAGTGTGCGTCGTCCCATGGCCCGAGGGCGTCGCTGAGGCTTTCCGGCGCGCCGATGGACGGTTCGATCGACACCGTGCACGCGGGCGGCGTCGCCCGCCCAAACGGCCACCGTCCGCGCCGGGAGGTCTCGCCCCCGAGCGAGCGATTGATCGCGATGCCCACTGTCGGGATCTCGCGGCCATGCAGCAGCATTTCCAGCGTCGAGTCGCCCTCCTCGATCACGATCCGCACTTCGCGGCGCGGGAGTTCGACGAACAGCTTGCAAGCATAATCGCGGCCGAGTGCCGCGTACGGGCGGGAAAGGTCCACCAGCGAGCCGCCGTTCCTGAGCCGCGGCCAGCGATGCTCGGACCCCGGCTTGCCGAACTGCGTGTTGCGGTGCGACCAGACGCGAGCGACCGCGCCGTCGGGAAGCACGAGCCTCGTTCGCGGCGTGAGCGGAAACACCGGGTGCGACGACCAGAGAAACGGCATGCGGTGCGTGCCGGTGTTCGTCGCCGCGTAGGCGAAGGCGAGCCACCCTTCCGGGTGCAGCGTCATCCGCCGGGTGAACCGGTACGGCAGCGCCGACCCGCTCCACGTGCACGTCGCCGAGTGTCCGTCGGCGTCGGTGAGGATCTCGACGGCCGGCGCCTGCGCCCAGAGTTCGCCGTGGTCGGGGAGCTTCGCGCGCTGCGCGCCTTTCACCCACGACGGCAGGCGGCACGGTTCCACCGTCGGGAAGCACTCGTCGAGTCCACCGGACGCCGACGCGTCGTCGTAGCTCACGCCGGCCGGCGGGGTCGTCAGCGGGACGTGGGGGTTGTGCCAGAGCCATTGACGTCCGCCGAGCCGCACGTCACGCACGCGCCCTCCGAGCGCGGGGACGAGCACGGCACTCGCATCGCCGCCGTGCAGCTTTGCGAAGCCGGGCTCGCCGCTCAGACGATGACCGCCGGGTCGACGCCGCGGCTGGCGAAGATGCGCGCCACGGCCTCGCCGATCTTGTTGTTCGGCGTGCTGGCCCCGGCCGTGATCCCCACGCGGATGGGGCCGGGCGAGGCAAGCCAGCCGGCGGTTTCGATCTCCTCCGATCCGCCGGGCGTCAGGTGACGGACCGAGCCTTCCGCGACGTCGATACAGGTGGCGTCGGACACGTGAAAGGTCCGCACCCGCTCCCCGCAGAGCGCGGCGAGCGAAATGGTGTTGCTCGAGTTGTACCCGCCGATGACGAGCATCACGTCGAGCGGCTCACGCAGCAGGTCGTTCACCGCGTCCTGGCGGTCCTGCGTCGCGCTGCAAATGGTGTCGAAGGTCCGGAAGTTTTCGGCGCGGTACGCCTCGCCCTTTGCGCGCGCCATCGCCTGCCCCGCGGCCTCACCGATGGCGAGCGACTCGCGGGCGAGCATCGTCGTCTGGTTCGCGACGCCGATGCGGCCGAGGTGCACGTCGGGGTCGAAGTGCGGGCTCGCCTGCACCCGGTACTTCGCCAGAAACGCCTCGCGGGAAAGGCCCTTCCCCTCGATGTAGTCACAGACGTCCCGGGCCTGGTCCATGTTGCGCACGACGAGGTACGTGCCGCCCGCGTACTTTGCGACCTGCGACGCCGTGGCCCGCGTCTCCTCGTGGTAGTACTTCCCGTGGATGAGCGAGGTGAAGCCGTCGCGCGCGTAGCTCTCGACGCGCTTCCACACGTTGAGCACCGACCCGCACGTCGTGTCCACCATCACGCAGCCGAGCCCGCGGAGGGTCTCGAAGTCGGAAATCGTCACGCCGAACGCGGGAAGAATCACGACGTCTTCAGGCTGCACGCGGCCATAGTCG
>DATJYG010000580.1:0-13961 GCA_035499695.1 Polyangiaceae bacterium | reverse complement strand
ATCGGCCCCTTGAGGATCTTGCAGGTGCCGCACGCGTTGTCCGCGGCCGCCGGAACGAACTGCTGGCAGTTCGAGCACATCTTGCCTGCCTCCATCGAGACGTCCGAGTACCCCAGCGTGGTGCGGACGGTCACGTCCGCGGGGGCGAGGCCGGACGTGTCGGTGCAGACGAGGGCCGCCCCCTGCTTGCTGCACGCCGCGGCTGCGCCGAGGACGGCGAAGGCCCCCGCGACGGCCGCGCTCTTCTGAAGGAGGTCACGACGGGAAATGAGCTTCTCATCCATGTGCGCCTTCCTAGTGCGGGAGCATCCCGCTGGCTAGGGTTGCGAGCGCTTCGAGCTGCTCTTGCGAAGCCGGGAGGCGCAGCCGTACTATGGGACCCGATACATCTATCGAGAGCCCACCGAGCAGATCGCGCGTGAGCATCCTCACGACGATCCCGTTCAGACCGTCCACCGTGGAGCGCAGCGAGTCGGCGGCGCGCTTTGCGGCGGCCGCGTCGTCGCAAGTCAGCTCCGCGCGCACCTCCGCAGCGCCCCCCGGGCGCGAGTAGACGTGAACCCGTGCGCGCCGTGCTTCCTGCGGCACGTAGTGTGACAGCGCGTGCGGGTCCGGCAGGTCTGCGCGGAGCCCCTCGTCGGGCTCGGCCGGCGGATCGAGCACGCGGGCGTTTCGGAGCTGGGCCTGGAGCGCCGGTGCCGACGCCGGAGGCGTCGCGGTGACCAGGTGCGGCTGGCTGCGCGCGACGACACGAAGTGTTCCATCGCCGCCCTGCGCGAGACGCGTGTCGACGACCGCGTCCTCGACAGCGGTGCGCGTGGAGAGGCGCTCCTTGTCCGCGTCGCGCGGTCCGACGACATCGATCCAGTCGAGCTCCGCCACCGGGTGAGGGCTGATGCGTCGAATCGTCTTGCCCCACCCCGGCCACGCGAGGATGAACGGCTCAAGACGTCCGCCGAGGGGATGCCCGCGCGCGACCGAGAGGCGAAGGAGGACCTCGGCGTCATCGCCCGAGCGGCCGAGGAGGGCCGCCGGCTCCAGAGGGACCGGCTGCGGCTGCGCGGTCGTCGCGGGCGAGGCCACGCCTGCCGCCCCGGCGCCATGCGACGCGCACGCGCCCACGAGGAGCGCTACGCCGAGGAAAGTCAGTGCGCGAGAGCCCACACGACCACCGCCCCGACGACGACTCGATACCAGCCGAACGGCTCGAGCCCACGCGTGCGCAGGTACTTGAGGAAGGTCGCGATGACCCCCCAGGCCACGACGAACGAGACGAGGAGTCCGACCGCCAGGCTCGTCACCCCGACGTTCGCCGCCAGCGCGTGTCGCGCCTTCATCGCTTCGTAGAGGGTCGCGGCGCCGAGGGTTGGCAGCGCCAGAAGGAACGAGAACTCGGCGGCCGTCCCCGTCGACAGTCCGGTGAGCTGTCCCGCGACGATCGTGCACATCGAGCGCGATGCGCCGGGCCACAGGGAGACGCACTGACCGAGGCCGATGGCGAGCGCGCGTCGGGGCGTCACCTGCTCGAGTCCGTCGGCGACCGGAGCGCCTCGACGTGCGCGAAGACGCTCCACCACGATCATCACGATGCCCCCCACGACCAGCGCCGCAGTCACCGGTAGCGGCCCGAACAGGTGCGCCTTGATGATCTTGCGAAGCGCGAGCCCGGCGATCGCGGTGGGCGCGAAGGCGACCGCGATCGCGACGAAGAGCTGTCGCGTGCGCGGATCGCGCGTCGCGATCCCCCGCAGGCGCTCGGTGAGCAGCGTCCGATAGTGGGCGACGACGGCCAGCACCGCTCCGAGCTGCACGACGATCTCGAAAGAGGAGGTCGCCGGGTCGTCATCGCTCAGCCCGAGCCAGTGGCCCGCCAGCACCAGGTGACCCGTCGACGAGACCGGCAGATACTCGGTGAGCCCCTCGACGATGCCGAGCAGGACCGCGATCAGGATCGGCATTGTCGGCCGCCACGGTTAGCACACCCGCGCTACGATCGCGGCCCCGTGACGGAACCCGCCGAGCTCTCCTTCTTCGCGCGCCTTTGGTTGGCGTGGCTGTGCTTCTTCCGTGTCCTCTTCGACGGTCGCTTCGCGGCGCGCATCCAGGAGGCGCGCGCCGTTCGAGCGCTGCCTGCGACGCCGCCACCGCAGGCGCCTGCCCAGGAGCACGCGGCAGAGAAGCGCACGGTCGACTCGGCGACGGCTGCGCTCCAGCTCCTTTCCCTCCTGCAACGCGAGGGGCGCCTCGTGGACTTCCTGCAGCAAGACATCGCCACTTTCCCGGATGCCGACGTGGGCGTCGCGGCGCGCGTCGTCCACGAGGGCTGCCGCCGGGCCCTGCGCGAGCACGCGAGCATCGAGCCGGTTCGCGGGGAGAACGAAGGAGCGCGCGTGAAACTCGACGCGGGATTCGACGCGGACGCGGTGAAGCTCGTCGGCGACGTGAAGGGAGAACCGCCGTGGTCGGGAACCCTCCGACATCGCGGCTGGCGCGCAACGCGGCTCGAGCTTCCCCGGCTCGTCGGCGAGCACGACGCGCACGTCCTCGCACCAGCGGAAGTGGAGCTGTAGATGAGCCGCTACGCCGTCGGGATCGATCTGGGCACGACCCACTGCGCGATGGCCGTTGCATCGCTGGAGGACCCGGACGCGAAGCCCGACATCTTCGAGGTGCAGCAGCTCGTCGCTCGAGGCGAGGTCGGTGCCCAGGCGCTCCTGCCGTCCTTCTTCTATTTCGCGCACGAGAGCGAGGGCCCGCAGGCGCTCCCGTGGGACCCCGCGCGCACGTTCGTCGTCGGTGAGTATGCGCGCTCGCGCGGGGTCGATGCACCCGGCCGCGTCATCGCGAGCGCCAAGAGCTGGCTGTCGCACCCCTCGGTCGATCGGCACGCGGGCATCCTGCCGCTCGGCGCCCCGAAAGAGGTGGAGAAGATCTCCCCCGTCGAGGCGTCTTGGCGCTACCTCGAGCACCTGTGCGAGGCGTTCGATGCTCGCTACGGCGGTGGCGATGCGGCCCTCGCGCGTCAGGACGTGGTCATCACCGTGCCTGCGTCCTTCGATGCCTCGGCGCGCGAGCTCACGGTGGAGGCCGCGATCGCGGCGGGCATCGAGAAGCCGACGCTGCTCGAGGAGCCTCAGGCCGCGCTCTACGCATGGGTGCTGGCGCACGGCGACGCGTGGCGCAAGCAGGTGCGCCCGGGCGACGTTATCCTCGTCGTGGACGCCGGCGGTGGGACGACGGACTTCAGCGCGATCGCTGCGGTCGATCGGGAGGGCTCGCTGGAGCTCGTGCGCGTCGCGGTCGGAGACCACTTGCTCCTAGGCGGCGACAACATGGATCTCGCCCTCGTGCATCTCGTCTCCCGCAAGCTCGAGAAGCAGCAGAAGCCGCTCGACCTGTGGCAGCAGTCGAGCGTCGTGCACGCGTGCCGGATCGCCAAGGAGCGCGTGCTCTCGGACGCACTCGTCGGGGCCGCTCCCATCGCGATCGCATCGCGCGGCTCGGCGCTGCTCGGGTCGACGGTGCGCACCGAGCTGACGCGCGAAGAGGTGGCGAGCACGATCGTCGAAGGGTTCTTCCCGCAGGTCGGGGCCGACGCGCGACCCGTGACGCGCGCCCGCGCGGGCTTGACGCAGCTCGGGTTGCCCTACGCGTCCGATCCCGCCGTCACACGCCACCTCGCGTCGTTCCTGTCGCGTCAGGCCTCCGCGCTGGAGAGCGTCGAGGGCTTCGCGCGACCCGCCGGAGAGCGCGCGCCGAAGCTCCTGCATCCGACGGCGGTCCTCTTCAACGGGGGCGTGATGAAGGCGGCGGCGCTGCGTGAGCGAGTCGTGGACGTCCTCGGCGCATGGCTGAAGGCGGACGGTGCGGGCCCGCCGCGGGTGCTCGAGGGCGCCGATCTGGATCTCGCCGTGGCTCGCGGCGCATGCGCGTACGCTCTCGTTCGTCGCGGCAAGGGGCTGCGCATCCGCGGAGGCACCGCCCAGGCCTACTACGTGGGGATCGAGGGCGCGGTTCCCGCGGTCCCCGGTGTGGAGCCGCCGGTGAGCGCCATGTGTGTCGCGCCGTTCGGTATGGAGGAGGGAACCGAGGCCAGCTTGCCGCCCCACGAGCTGGGCGTCGTGGTGGGCGAGAGCGTTCGCTTCAGGTTCTTCGGGTCCACGGTGCGGCGCGACGACGGCGCCGGCGCGGTCCTCGAGTCGTGGGGAGAAGAGGAGCTCCGGGAGCTCCCGCCCATCGAGGTCACGCTCCCCGCCGATGGTCGTCGCGAGGGGGACGTCGTGCCCGTGCGTCTCCGCTCTCGCGTCACCGAGGTGGGCACGCTGCTCCTCGAGGCCGAGCCGATCCACGCCCTCAAGACGGACGAGCGGTGGCGCGTGGAGCTCAGCGTGCGCGGAGAGGGATGACCTGGATCCTCGGCATCCAGGGGCCGCAGGGGTGCGGCAAGAGCACCCTGGCCTCTGCTCTCGTCGAGGAATGGGGGCGCGCCGGCGTGCGCGCGACCGCCGTCTCCATCGACGACTTCTACCTCACGCACGCCGAGCAAGAGGCGCTGGCGTCCCGCCACGCGGGCAACCCGTACCTGCGCTACCGCGGCTATCCCGGCACGCACGACGTCGCACTGGGTCGGCGCGTCATCGACGCGCTCGCGTCCCTCGGTGTCGGGCAGAGCACCGACGTCCCGGCGTACGACAAATCGGCTCACCACGGGCGCGGCGACCGCGCTCCCGCGTCGGCGTGGCGGCGGGTGACCGATCCCGTCGACGTCCTCGTCGTCGAGGGCTGGATGCTCGGCTTCACTCCGGTCGACGCGACCACCGAAGCACTCGCGGTCGATCCGGCCCTGCGCGCACCCAATCAGTACCTGGGGAAGTACCGAGCCTGGCACGAGCGGCTCGACGCGTTCGTACGCATGCACGTCAATTCGCTGGACACGGTGGTGCGCTGGCGAATCGACTCGGAGCGCGCGCGCCGGGAGCGCGGCGAGCCCGCGCTCTCGGACGCGGACGCCCGCGACTACATCGAGCGGTTCCTGCCCGCCTACCGCCTCTGGAGCCCGCAACTACGCGCGCACCCGCCTTGCCGCGAGCTCACCGCCATCGAGCTCGCAGAAGATCGCAGTTTGCGCCCGCAGGATGCACTCCAGCGCATCCTGTGGAGCGCGCCCCGTCAGGGATAGACCGGCGCGCCGACGCTCAGGGACAGCGGGGTCTTCGACTGCGAGAACACGTTGTCGAGCTCTCCGTCGGCGACGCGCATCGGCTCGTAACTCTTCTGGCCCCAGGGCATGTCGATCTCCATCCCCTGCAGGAGCTCGCGGTAGGAGTGCTGCTTGCCGTCGAGGAGGCCGAGGAGCAGCTTCGCCGTCGCCTCACCGCCGCCCCACACGTAGGAGGGGAGACCGTTGACGATCATGTCGAGGTTCTGCGTGCCGCCCGGCTTATAGGAGAAGAAATCCTCGTGGTAGTAGTTGTACGAGAGGCAGCTGTTCACCAGCATGAGCTGGTAGTTGCCGTTGAAGTTCTGCGGCCCGTAGTGCTGCGGATCGAGCGGTCCGTTCCCGAAGTGGGAATGGCCGTTGTAGAGGAACACGTCGCCGTACCAGAACGCCTCGAGGTAGCGCCACTCGGCGTGCTGCTGCGCGGTGGGGTTGCTCGCCTCGTCGCCGTAGAAGAAGCGAACCTCGACGGTCAGCGTGTGCGCGGCGCCGCTCGAGTCGTTCACGGTCACCGGCAGGTCCCAGTAGATCCAGCGCTCGGTGAACTTCGCCATCGCCTGCGCGCGAAGCGCCGCGATGGCCGTCGCGTCCGTGCCCACTTCGGCGGGGTAGCCCGTCTGATCGAGGATCCACGAGAACATCTCGGCGTAGGTCACGTTCGCGAGCTTCGTGCCGTTCACGTAGATGTCCTCGAGCAACGCGAAGGGGTTCGTGTCGACCGGCCGGAGGTTCGGCTGCCCCTGCAGCATCGTGCGTAGGAACCGGATGGCCTCCTGGCCCAGGATGTCGTCCGGGTTCGTCTCGTCCGAGTCGACCCCGTTGAATGCGTAGACGACGAGCTGGGCCTTGGCGGTCCCGTTCGGAGCAACGCCGAAGAGCCGGTCGTATTCCGGCGAGTAGCTCTGGGTCGGCTGCTCCGGCGGATCGAGCGTCGCCGTCACCGGCAAGAACCAGCGCCCGGCTTCCTTCGGACCCACCGTGAGCGCGCGCCCTCCGAGGGCCGACTCCTCCTTCGTGATCGCCGAGAGCTCGTTCTTGATGTCCGTCTGGCAAGCCCCGATCTGCGGCTGGAAATCGTACCAGAGCGATGCCGGATCGTCCGTCGGGTCGCCCGAGCAATCCTGCTCCAGCTTCGCCGTGTGCTGCGAGTAGTCGTCCGCCAGCATCACGAAGGCGACCGCGCTCTTTCCGTTCAGCGAGTCCGTGACGATGGCCTCGTCGTCGTACTGGTAAGTCACCCGGACGATCGAGGTGGCCGCCGCGCCGGGATTGCTCGGGTCCACGACGGAGAGCGTCTGCTGATTCCACTTCGCCGGGTCCTGAGCGTTCGTGGCGTCGCGATCCCGGAGCGACACTTCGGGCTCCTGGAGCGCTCCGAGGGCCGTCTTCACCTCGCGAGCGATGGCCGCGTCGATGTCGCTCACGCTAGCCGTGGTGGGAACGAACACCTGCCCCTGGAAATGGATGCCGCGCTGGACCCCCGAAATGCCCGTCAGGTCGGCCCCCAGGGTGCGCGTGGAAGAGGAGGGCGATGCCGCCGAGCAGCCTCCCATCGTCACGCAAGCAAGCAAAAGAACAGCGATTCTAGAGAAAGAACGCATCGACAGCCTCCGTGCGCCCAGGCACGCGCGGCGATGTAACTCATGGTAGAGTGACGTGCAAGGAAGGGTCGCTCTTTCAGCGCCCTCCGGCGAGGCGAGCGACGCGCAGGAAGCCACGTGAACGCGCTTCTCGTCCGAGCTTCGCCATCTCCGATGCGCGGTTGCCGCCCGCCAGGAGAGACGCTTGCACCAGCCTCGCCTCCAGAGCCCACGGAACAATCCCGGCGGTCTCCACGCTCTCGCGCACGGTGGTTGCCGCCTCCTGCCCCGCGGCGCGGTCACCCCGAGCGGTCGCGAGCTCGGCGCGCGCCAGGCCCGCCTGGAAGTGCGCCTCGAAGAGCTCACACGACTGCAGCGACGCCTCGAGCTTCTCCGCCTCACTCGACGCGTCGTCGGTCGCACCCTTGCGCAAGAGCGCCCTCACGAGAAGCGCTCTCGCGTGTGCCTCGTGATGAGGCATCTTGGCGGTGACGAATCGATCGAGCGCAGAGCGGGCGCGATCCACAGCTTCGCCGCCACCGGGTTTGTCGAGCTCCAGGGTGACCTGCGCCAGCCGGGCCTCCGCCGCGAAATCGGGCTCGCCCGCGTGCTCCGCGAGCGTCACCGCCTCTTCGTAGTCCTTCGCCGCCCCCTCTGCGTCGTCCCGCGCTGCCGACCACCGTCCGCGGCGGACGAGGGCATCGCGCACGTTCGCATCCTCGCCGGTGGTTCGAGATTGCTCGACGGCGTCCGCGATGGTCTTGCCGGCGAATTCGACGTCGCCTTCGAGGAAGGCGGCCCAGCCCACGTTCAGCGTCTGCTCCTCGATACCCACCTTCATGCCGATCTGCCGGTGCAGCTCGAGTGCGTGCTCGAACGCAGTGCGCGATCCGGCGAGCTGTCCGCGCGCCAGACGCATCTCGGCCGCGTTGCCGGTGTTGTGGGCGACTCCTTCGACGTCCTGAATCGACTCGTACAGCCCCCGCGCTTCGTCGAAGGCCGCATTCGCTTCCGCGAACCGTCCGATGTCCGCGAGCACGAGCCCGCGCGACGTGATCAGGCCCCCGGTTCGGTATCGATCCCCGACCTGCCGAACGACCTCGAGGGCGCGGTCGACCAGGGCGAGGGCTCCGAGGTAGTCGCTGCGCGCCTCAGCGAAGTCGGCCTTTTCGCGATACACGCCGGCCAGTCCCGAACGATCGCCCAGCTGCTCGTAGAGCTTCTCGGCCTCTTCGAGGTCGCCGGCGCCGCGGTCGATCTGTCCCAGGTTGCGGTACGCCTCGGCGATGGAGGTCCGGGCGGGGGCCGAGATCCAGGTGGCGCCGAGTGCGTCTGCCTTGCGTTTGGCCTCCAGCGCGGCGGCGAGACGATGGCGTGGGTCGCCGACCTTGGCCGCGATGAACTCTTCGAGCAGGTCCAGCCTCGCATCCTCGATGGCGCTCCGCGGCGCGGCGCGGAGGCGGTCGAGCGTGGCGAACGCCTCGTTGCGTTTGCCGAAGTACACCTGCGACCGGGCGAGAGCGATTCCGTAGTCGAGGTTGTCCGGGAAAAAGTCGAACAGCGTCCGGTAGGACTCGACCGCGGTGCCCCAGTCTTTCGCGGCGACCCCGTGCTGCGCGGTCACGACCAGGCGCTGCTCGCGACCGAGCCCCCCGGACAAATCGAGGGCGCGTGTAGCCTCGGCGAGCGCCTCCTGGTCGAAGCCCAGTGCAGTCAGCGCACGCGAGAGCTCGAGATGGCCGAGGGCGAAGTCTTCCTCCGCGGCGATGGCTTGCTGGAATGCGTCCCGTGCTCCCGCGACGTCGTAGCGCGCACGGCAGGCGAGCCCCCTGCCGTACGCCTCCGCCGCGGTCGTCGTCTTGGGCAGGGAGGCCCGCACGGCCGCGAGCTCCTCCGGCGCCAAGGGTGCGCGTCCGAGCACGTGCCTCACCGCGTCGCCGGCCTGCGCGGTGAGCGCCGTGAGGTCGCCTACGGGGGCGTCGGCATCGACGTCTGCCGTGCGCGACGCGGCCCCCGCACGCGGAACGGTGATGACGCGTGCGCGCAGATGGACGAGACCGCCCCTGCGTAGCTCGGGCATGGCCACGAGCACGTAGTCGGCGTCTGCCACGTCGCGCAGCTTGGTCAGAACGGCCTCCGGCGGCGTGCTCGACGACAACGAGCCGCCCACGGTCCGAGTGGTGACGTCGCGTGGGACGACGCGGATCTGATCGCCGCTCGCGAGCTCGCTGGCCAGAAGCTCGGGAATCGCGGCCATCCGCGGGTCCGGTGCATAGGGCGACGGACCAGCGACGACGGCCACGGCCGGGCGCTTGCCGTCCGCCGCGAGCGCAAGCGCCAGGTCGTCCCCGGAGCGGCCGAGCTTCGACCGCCAGATGCCGACACCCGCGAGGATGGCGAGCGCGAGCCCCACCCCCAGAGCGAGCGAGCGCTTCGCTCGCAACGTGTGCGACCAGCCGGCGCCGACCGTGCGCGCCGTCGGAGACACCGAGCCTCGCACCGGCACCACGGGGGCGAAGGCATCGACACCCATCGCGGCTTCGAGAGCCGCCACGAGGGCGACGCTGCTCGCGAAGCGATCCGACGCGCGCTTGCTCAGGGCGCGGCTCACGACCGCGTGCACCGCTGCACCCACCTGCACGTGGGCGGTCACGGGTGCCGGGTCCTTGCCGAGGATCTCGGTCATGGCGACGCTGCCGCCGCGCTCCAGCGACCAGGGCAGACGGCCGACGAGAAGCTCCCATGCGACGACGCCCCACGCGAACTGGTCGCTTCGCCCGTCGAGCGAATCGCCTCGCAGCTGTTCGGGGGACATGTAGAGGGGCGTGCCCACCATGGCGCTGTCGGCGGTCACGAGGGACATCACCGAGACGCTGGCTCCGACGCGCGCCGACTGCGGCTCGTCGGGTGACGACGGCGCGCGCGGACGCACGACGGGGCGAGCGATGCCGAAGTCGAGGACCTTCACGATCCCGTCGCTCCGCACCATCACGTTCTCGGGCTTGATGTCGCGGTGGACGATGCCGCGCTCGTGGGCGGCGGCGAGCGCGCGGGCGATCGCGAGCAGCCAGTTCAGGCGCTGGGGTACCGTCACCGACGTGTCCCCCACGAATCGCCGGAGCGTCACGCCGTCCACCAGCTCCATCGCGAGGAATGGCGTCCCGTCGACCTCGCCGACGTCGAAGATGGCGACCGCGTTCGGGTGGTCGATCGCCGCGGCCGCGCGCGCTTCGCGCAGGAGTCGGGAAGCGACGTCCGTGTCAGCCGCCGCCGAGATGACCTTCAGAGCCACCCGGCGTCGCAGGTGCTGGTCGCGGGCGCGGTAGACCTGCCCCATCCCCCCTTCGCCGAGCAGCAACTCGACTCGGTACCGTCCGAACGGCTCGCCGGGACGGAGGGGCATCGTTTCTAGATGATACAGCTGCCGTCCACCGGCAAGCCTTCGTCAGGCCGTGTGGATCGTCGCCTCGATGTCGTGCCCGTCGGGGTCGAGTACGAACGCTCCGTAGTAGTTGGGGTGGTACACTTCGCGCGGGCCCGGCCTCCCGAAGTCGCGGCCACCCGCGGCGAGGGCGGCCGCGTGGAACGCGTCGACCTCGGCGCGGCTGCGTGCAACGAAGCTCACGTGCACCGGCGTGATGGGCGAGAGGTGCTCGGGCTTCTGGAAGCTCGTCGCACCCTGGCCGATCCAGAAGTCGGGCTTGCCGTCGCGACCGAAGCCGCAGAAAGACCCGAACTCCATCATCACCTTGATGCCGAGCGGGGCGAGGGCCTTCTCGTAGAACGCCTTCGAGCGCGCGTAGTCCGTCACGTTGATGCCGATGTGATCGAGGATGGCCATGCGCCTCCGGTAGTACGCGAAGGGCGTTGCTGTCTACGCACGCCTGGCGCAACGGCTTCACACCGAGTCCTTCACAGAGGCCGCGCATCTACGCGGGACCTCGTGCGCGATCGTATGGCATCTGGCGTGCACTCGCGGTGCGACGGCTCGTCACGCTGAGGTAACGCATGAGAGTCGTCAGGGGCGAAAGGGCGCGCGCCGCGCTCACGGGAGTCGTGTGTCTCGCGGCCGCGTGGCCACGATCGGCTGCGGCTGCCGGAACCGACTCTGCTCCGTCCGCCGACGCGGTCGAGGGCAACATCGTTCAGGTGGAGGAGAACGACCTGGTGGTCGATCTCGGGGCCTTGCGCGGCGCATCCGCGGGCGACGTGGTCGAGGTCTGGCGGCCGATGCGGATCAAGCATCCGGTGACGGGGCGCCTCCTCGTGGACCGCATCCTCATTGGACGCCTGCGGCTCGGTCAGGTGAGACCGAACCTCGCGCTGGCGACGCCCAACGGATCGCTGTCGCGCCCCGCCGAGCCGGGGGACGTCGTGGTGCTGCCGCGGCCTCTTCCACCGCCGCCGTCCCCGCCGCCTACGCCCACGCAGGCGCCGGCACCCAGCCCGGCGCCCAGTTCGGCGCCGAATGCAGCGCCGGCGCAAGCGTCTACGACGGCGCCAACCCCCCCACCGCCATCCACGACCCCCACCGTACCCATCGCGCGTGCGCAGGAGATCGAGCGCGTGTTCGCCGGCGAGCCGCTCCGGGTGGCGATCTTCCTGACGCAGCCGGCTTCCGGTGCCGTGCTCCACGCGCGGACTGCCGGCGACGAGACGTACGTCTCGCAGCCGATGACGAAGGTGGGCGCCGAGTACTGGGCCGCGACGATCCCACCCGAGCGCGTGCGATCACCGTCCGTCGAGTGGTTCGTCGAGGCCGTCTCTCCCGACGGCACCGTTCCGGTCGTGGGCGAAGCCTCGGCTCCACGCTCGGCCACGGTGGAGGACGTGAGCCCTCGAGCACCGTCGCGAAAGGTGCTCGGTCAGGCTGCCATCTGGACCGACTACGCGAGCTTCAACGTGCGATCGAACGACGACTACGTGTGGCAGACCGAGGGCGTGATGGGCGCGCGCTTCGACGACGTCGGCATCCGCGCAGTCCGCACCGGCTTCGGCGTCTATCGAGGGCTCGGAGGCACGCTGCAACAACTCGACGTGCAGCACCAGCCGGGCACCCCGGTCGGCCTCACGTACGGCTATCTCGAGACCGAGTTCGGGATCGTGCCGACGTTCTCGATTGCCGCCCGCGCCATCGTCGGCCTGCAGCAGGACGGCGTCGGTGGTGGCGCGAGCGCCTTCCTCCGCATCGGCAGCGATCTCGAGACGAACCTGCTCGTCGGCGGTGAGGTGCTCGGCGGCATCGGCTTGCGTGGTGTGGCCGAGTTCGACTGGAACACCTTCCACAACTGGCCCATCGTCCTGCGCTCCGAGGTGACGAACCAGCCGGCGGGCTTCGAGGGCGACGTCGGCGTGCGCCTCATCGGACAGGTCGGGTACCGCGTGCTGCCTCACATGGTCGTGTCGGCGCGAGGCTCGTACCAGGGGCGCACCATCGATCACGCCGGCCCGGGCGCCGGCGCAGCCCTGGGGTACGCATGGTAATCGCATCCATCGCCATCGCTCTGTTCGCGCAGATCGCTCCGGCGCCGCCCGCCAGCGCGCCGCGCCCGCTCCCCGAAGCGCCTGCGCTCCACCACGTGCCCTCGGCGACGACGACCGAGCACCAGCCCTTCGTCGTCGCGGCGAACATCGAACGGCCGGACCTCGTCGGCCGCGCGGTGCTCGTCTACCGGCACGAGGGCCGGCTGGGCGAGGTGCCCTTCAGGCGCTCGGGCAAGGACTCGACGCCGTACGTCGCCGTCGTACCGGCAGAGGAAGTGACGCGGCCCAGCATCGCCTACGCCATCGAGATCGAACGCACCGACGGCGAGCGCGTGCCGGTCTTCGCCTCGCGCGAGGACATGCAGCCAGTGGAGGTGGTCGGCGATTTCGTCGATGCGCGCGAGGAAACGCTGCTCGCGCGGCTCGGAGGCCGGCGGTTCGTCCTCGAATCGAGCGGGGAGTACGCCTCCTTCGGGGTCACGCCGGCGCAGGTCAACGGCGCCAACGGTCAGCTCACCACGCGCAACGTGAACGACAGCTTCTGGCACGCGGAGGCCTCGTTCACGTACCGGCTGCTCCGCACCGTGAGCGAATTCGGGCTGCGCGGCGGCGTCTATCGCGGCACGAGCGTCGTGCCCGGCGTGACCGACCCGAGCCAGTTCGACGTGGGCCTCAACTACGGCGCGCCCTTCGTGCGGCTGCGCGCGACCGACTGGCTGCACTTCGAAGGCGAGTTCTTGACGAGCGTGACCGAGGTGGGCTTCTCCCTCGGCGGGGGAGGGGCGGTTCTCATCGGCGACCCATACGGGTCTCACCTGACGCTCGGCGGTGAGAGCATCAGCGTCTTCGGCTCGCGCGGCTACAGCCGATTCGACGTGGTCGCCATGCGATGGCTCCGCGTCGCGCCGACCGTCGAGGTGACCACGATGCCGCACGCCTCCGATGCCGGGGTGCGCCTCCTTCTCGACACGGGCTTCGTCGTGGCGCCCGGTTGGCTCGTGACCCTCCACGGCGGCTACCAGGCGCGCTCGTTCGATAGCGGCGGCATCGCGGCAGGGGGCGGCGTCTCGTACGCGTTCTGACTTCCGTCAGCCCGGAGGACGCTCGGACTTTCCCCTGCGGAACTTGGTGGCGACCGTGGTGGCGACTGTGCCTTCGACGATGCGTTCATCCTCCAGACGGCGCACGTGCGATTCGATGATGTCGGCGCGCGTGAGCATCCCGATGACGCGCGCCGGATCGTCGCGAGACACGACCGGGAGCCGCCCCACACGCTCGCGGGCCATGTGGTCGGCCGCCTCGCGCAGCGACGAGTCGTCGAAGACTACGGCCGGGGGGCGCTTGACGCGCGAACGAACATTCCCCTCTGCCGGACCCTCGAGCAGGTCACGCCGCGTGACGACGCCGACGATGCGATCCTCCGCGTCGACCACCGGGAAGCCCTGGTGCGCCGAATTCGTCTCGGGGTGCTGCATCCATCCGCGCACCTTCTCCACCGCATCTTCCGCCTGGAGCAGAACGACCGGCGCGGACGCCACTTCGGCCACGACGACTTGATCCAGGAAGTCCGCGGTGTACTCGCTCACCACCCGCGCCCCGCGGCGCGCGATCTTCTCCGTCATGATCGAGTGACGCATCGTCATGGCCGACACGAGGTAGGCCGCCGTGCAGCCGCCGAG
>DATJYG010000579.1:0-8802 GCA_035499695.1 Polyangiaceae bacterium | reverse complement strand
GTGTCCCACAGCTGGTGCCCCAGCCACGCGAAGATCCAGTGCCAGACGTGCTCGCCCAGCATCGTGGTGTTGAGGAGGATGATCGCCAGCGTCGTGCCGAAGCCGACGAGGACGGTTCCGAGCCCGCGCCTCCTCACTCCTCGAGGCTAGCAGGCTCTGGCACGTCCGGTCGGCGCGTCGTCAGCGGGGCAGGGGAGGCTTGAGCGGCGCCTGCGGCGCCGGCGCCGGAGTGGCGCGTGCGATCGCTTCGCGGGCGTCACGGACGCGCGCGTCGTTCTCGCCGGCTGGATCGAGCGCCTTCGCCTCGTCGAGCAACGTGGCGCACCTGCTCCACTCTTCAAGCGTGCACGCCGCGAATGCCGCGTCGCGCTTCAGCGTCGCCGTTTGCTTCGGCGTCAGGTTCTGCGGCGCCGCGCTGTCCGCGGTGCTCGGTCCCGTGGTCGGCCTGGGGCGGAAGATGGCCACACCGGCCGCGAGGACGACCATCAGCACCAGCGACACGATCCCCGCGTTCTCGCGCAGCCACGAGATGAGCCGGTCCACCCGCTTGCGGATGGCCTCGGCCGAATGGCCGACGTCCTCGGACACCTCCGGGAAGGTCTCGCCCTGCATCCTGGTGCGCACCATCCACTCGGCGCCCAGCGGATCGCGACCTCGTGCTTTCGCGAGGACCTGATCGGCCAGCACCTTGTCGGACATCGTGAGGTTGACCGGCGCCGTGGCGGTCTCTTCCTCCATGGACCCGAGGCGCTTGGCTCCGGTCATCGCGTCGTCGCGGCGCTTCTTCATCTCGTCGATCGCGATGTTGCGCGTCATCCGGAACACGTACTTGGAGAAGTCCGGCTCGACGCGCGGAACGCGCGCCCAGCACCGCTTCACCTCGAGCCAGACGATGTGCACCAGGTCATCCAGCTCGTTGCGCGGGAAGCCGCAACGCCGGCCGATCCGGCGGATCGTCCGGGCCTGCTTCGCCGTGAACGGCGGAGGGGTCTCGTCGCTCGCGGTCGTCATCCCCGGCCGGGTCGCTGTAGCGCCCGGCTCGGCGGTCGGCAACGACACGCACACGGCGCCGACGTCCTCCCCGGCCTCCCCCCGCGAGCGGGGGGAGGTGGGGAAGACCGGCGCGCCCAGGGGAAGGCGCGCCGCGGCCCTCAAGAAGACGCTCCGGGATTGGAGCCGCTGCCGCCGATCATGGGCGGCCGCGGACCCGCCGTCGCAGGTGCCTCGGCCGGAGGCAGCTGCGCCGGTTGCGCGGGCGCCGGCAGGCTCACCGCCGCGGCCGCCGCCTGAGAGGCGGCTGCACGCTGCTGCTTGCCCTTGGTCCCGCGCGTCTTGCGCGTCGACTTGGCCCTCACGGCGCCGGCGGCGACGTTCGCCGGCTTCCGCTGGGGCGTCCGATACTGCACGAACCCGAGCTGCTGGAGTGTGGGACTCGTTTCGCCGAACTGCGAGATTGCGAACGCCTTCACGCCCTTGCGGAGCGGGTTGGCGATCGCCGCCGCGGCCTTTTCGGCCGCGACGTCCGCAGCGACGAGCTTGCGGTCATTCCTCGTCTTGACCGCAGCGTCGATGCGGGCTTGCAGCTTGGCGAGCAGATCGGCCCGGCTGATGGTCTTCCCGAGCAAGATGAACGGGTCGATGCCGGTCAGCAGGGTGTTGATGCCGTCGATGAGCGCCTGAAACTCGGCGATAACATCGACCTTTTGGGTGGTGAGGCTCTGAGTCGCGGGGGTGGTGTTGGTGGTGGTCGTGGCGAAACTCCTTGTGAGGGCTCCTGTGGAGCGTTGCTGGTCTCGAGGCATCGTTTGCCTCTTACCTATGCCTATCTTCCAAACGGGCCCGATCCGGACAGCGGTTCCGGTCGATTTCTCATTTTTCTCGTCCGGCCCGCCGGGGCGAACGGTCGCAGTCGTCGTGTGCCCGGGCGTGAAACTCGTCTCTGCAACGTCACCGACGAGGGCGATCGGCGTGAAAGGCATCACCGACGCGTCTCGATCGATGGTTCTGCGCTTCGATTTCGAGCGATCGGCGGGGCGTCGTGGCTCACACGGGCAGTCGTGGGCCTCGATCGACCCGATCTCGGAGGTGCACGGGTACTCTTCGGAGCAACGAAGGTGCTCTCCGGAGGCGCGAGAGTGCTTCTCGTTGCTTCACGAGTGCCCTTGCGACGTGCATCGACGCCTTTGAGGCGTGCAGAGGTCCTCTTTGGAGGTGCAAAGGCACTCCAATGCGTTGCATGAGCGCTCTCAGGACGTACGGAGACGCTTCTTCGCCTCGATGAGACGCTCTACCGGCTCCGAAACGGCCCTTTGCAGCCCGGATCGAGGCCCGTGGGGGCGCCGGCGTCGCTGACGCTCGGTCATTGCGCGTCGAGGCAGGAGCGGGGGAGGCCGAAGCGTTCGAGCTCGGTCTGGCCGCGGGTGGTGATGCGGAGGGCGCGGCCCTCGGGGCGGCGGGCGAGCCAGCGGAGGGCGAGCAGGTGGTCCGTCAGGAGGCGGCCGAGCGGGCCGCCGAGGTGGCTCTTTCGCTCCGTCCAGTCGAGGCACGTCTTGCCGGTGGGCCAGCTGGGCGGCGTGAGGCCGAGCTCCTGGAAGCACGCGATGCCGCGCGGGGCGAGCACCAGGGCGCCGGCGCGTAGCTTCAAGAAGCGACGGTGCTCGAGGGCGCGCATCCAGGCGACGCCGAGCTTCCCGGCAACGTGGCCGTAGCAGGTGCGCGCCTGGGTGAAGGCGTCACCGGCCGCTTCGGAGGCACGCGGCGCGCGCCGGGGGCCGAAGGTGTGGGCCAGGCTCTCGAGGGCGTCGGCCACCTGCTCGCTCGCGAGACGGAAGTAACGATGGCGACCCGAGGCGTCGCAGACGAGGAGGCCTCCGCTGACGAGGCGCCGGAGGTGCGAGCTCGCGGTCGACGGCCTGACGTGCGCGAGCCGCGCGAGCTCGGAGGCGGGTCTCGTCTCTCCATCGATCAAGGACAGGAGCATCGCCACGCGCGACGGGTCGGCCACCAGCTCGCCGAAGGACGCGATGTCGAACTGCGCGCTTCGCATCATGGGTACCTCGAGACGATACCTCCGCGCCGCCGGCGATGCTTCGACCGGCGTCGAAGCATGCGCGGGGTGGGGCCTCACTCCCGCAGAGCCATGTCACGTCACGTCACGTGACATGGCGACTCCGGGCGAGTGCACCCGCGGACGTTCCCGGCTACATCCGAGGAGATGCAGGGGACGCCGCTCGAACGACGCTGCGCATCGCTCGGCACCCTCTGCCTCGTGCTGGGGATCCTCGAGATCGTCTACTGCGGGCAGCGGGTCATCGTGCAGCTGCTCAACGATCGCATCGTGAGGGCCGAGCGCGCGTTCCTGCCGTCGGGGCCGCACCCGCCGCCCGCGGCGTTCTACAGCGAGGCGGAGGCGCTCGCGCATCGCATCGCGCCCTGGGAGATCGCGCGCACGGTGCCGTTCGTGGTCGCCGCCGTGGCCCTGCTGTTCATCGCGCGGCGCCTGCGCGCGGGGGATCTCGCCGCCCTCGGTGCGGCCCGGCAGTGGGCGCTGGCGGCGCTCGGGGTCGTCGCCGTCTCGGGAAGGTCCCGTTCGACGTGGGGCAGTTCACGTCGTCGATGACGATCGTGGGCCTGGCGTTCGGCCTCGCCTTCGGCGCGGTCGGCATGTCCGTGTGGCCCGTCATCCTCTACATATGGGCCGGTCGCCTCCGGGCGGAGCCGCGCGTCACCCCAGCTGCGTCACCTTGACGTCGACGCGGTAGTCGTCGCCGCAGCCGAAGATGACCTGGAAGAGCGCGTCGGCGAGGTTCGCGACGTCCTTCGCCGAGGCGCCCACGGGCAGCTCGAGGGTCAGGAAGTCGTTCGCCTTCCAGTCCATGACCGCCAGCTGCGCCAGCCGCTCGTCCTTCGCGAGCACGTGCGCTGGCGGCGCGACGATCGGGTAGGCGAGGTTCAGCGCGTTCGACAGCACCTGGACGAACCGCGACGGGTCGCCGTCGAGCTCGAAGGTCGCGCACCACACGGCGTCGCCGTGCGAGTTGTCGAGCACCTCGACGATCGCCGGACGCATCCCCGCACTCTGGAAAGCCCCCATCGCCCCCAGTCTACGACGGCGGCGGCTTCAGGGGAGGACCGGCGAGCCGTAGCCGATGGGGGGCGGCTTGTCCTCGCGGAAGCCGTCCTCGCCCTCGGTGATCCACGCGTAGCCGGGGTCGTCCACGTCGGCGTCGAGCTCGAACCGGAGGCGGCGCGGCATCTGGTTGTCGTCGAGCTGCACCACGGTCGCCGTCATCCCGGGCACCGTCACGGTGTCGCCCACGCGGAGCTGGTCCACGTTGCGGAACAGGTCGTCCGGCCCCACGTGGAAGAGGGGGCGGTCGCTCGCGACGAGGTCCAGCGTGCGCGGCCCCGTGCGAAGCAGGAGCTCGCGCCCGGCGCCGGCGCTCATCACGCGCCAGTGGTCCGGCGCCGCGTCGCCGAGGATGAAGGGGCCCCAGAGCAAGACGTCGCCCGTGTCGGCGCGCAGGACGAACACGGTCTTCTTGTCGTGCGCGATGTGCTCGGGCACCCAGTGCAGGTGCTTCGCCACGAGCTCCGCGCCCGTCATGAAGACGCGCGTGCCCGTCAGCGTGTCGACCGGCCCGCGCACGAAGTGAGCGAACGCGAGGTACAGCGCCACGAGCCCCGTCAGCTCCGCCGCTCCGCGCCGCGGCTCGGGCGCGAGCGGGAACCAGGCGCGGTCGATGACGAGGCCCACGCACGCCGAGACGCCCACCATCGTCACGTCGAGCAGGCGGTTCGACGCTTCGACCGAGAGCACCGGCGCGAGCGCGAGCACCGAGCCCACGAGCATCCACGTCGCCCGCCGGCGCTCGTCCTCCTCGAGCCCGCGGATGACGCGCACCAGCGGCAGGCTCAGGACCGCCACGGTGCCGACGCCGAGCAGCACGAGCGCGTACCACTTCGACGCGGCCCACGTGTCGTCGGTGCCCATCCACGCCGCCCCGAGCAGGATCGCGAGCCGCCGCGCCGCGCCCTGCGCGTACGCCCCCAGGTCGTGCAGCGGGTTGCGGTAGAAGCCCGAGCCGTGCGCGTCGTACCCGAGCGCGACGTGCGCCGCGACGTACGCCGCCGCCGGCAGCGCGAACACCGCGAGCCCCGACGCGCGCCGCCAGAGCGACTCGCGCCGCTGCACCATCTCGAACGCGGCGACGTACCCCGCGAAGCAGATGGTGTACTCCCCCGCGAGCGCCGCCACCGCGAAGAGCCCGAGCGCCGCCAGCGCATGGTTCGCGCGCCGCCCCTCGCGCCACTTCACGTACGCGAGCAGCCCCCACGTGCCGAGCGCCGTCGACACGAGCACCTCGCGGTTCGCGAGCCACACGAGCGGCATCACGTGGCTCGGCGCCATCGCGAACGCCAGCGTGCCGAGGAGCGCCGGCCGCGCGCGGAAGCACCGGCGCAGGAGCGCGTGCACCGCGACGACCGCCAGCGCCCACCACAGGAGCGAGTGCGCGTGATGCCAGAACGGGTGCCGCCCGAAGCCCCGATGGTCGAGCCAGCGCAGCGCGCTCGCGAGCGGCCGGAGGAACCGCACGACGAGGTTCGGCTGCGTCCAGAAGGGGATCGCGCCGCTGTCGAAGAGCGAAGCGCGGTTCGCGTCGTCGATGTAATCGTAGAGGTCGAGCGGGCTGCGCACGGGGCCGAAGCGGCCCTCGGTCATCGCCGCCTGCGCGTAGTCGTCGAGCATGAAGGGCGCGCCCAGAGACTGGACGTGCACCGCCAGCGCAAGCCCGGCGAGCACCCAGAGGAGCACTTTTCGCCGGTCCACGCCTGAGCCCAACCCTACCAAATGCCCGTCGTTGCAGTCGAATCGGCGAACTATCCCGACCCGGACAGGGCCGTGCGGATGGGCCGGAGCGCCGAAACCCCTGTTTCACGCGGGCCGCGCAAAGTTCCAGTGGGGGCGACTATCCGGATCGGGCTAGCGTCTCAAACGCGTTTCTTCGACGATTCTGCAGGACTAATGCATCCGTACGAGGCAAAACGTCAGTCGCCGGTGGCCGTGGGGGCCATCTCTAGTGTAGGAAGGCGCTCAATGAAGCTCGCGACGTTCAGTGTCCTCGCTGTCTCCCTCGCGTTCACCGCGGCTGCGTGCGGATCTGGCGACTCGAACCCGCCGGACTTCGGATACAGCGACGGCGGCGGCGACTCGTTCGCAGGCAGCAGCAGCGGCAGCAGCTCGGGCGCCACTGGCAGCAGCAGCGGCGTGAGCAGCAGCAGCAGCGGGTCGAGCAGCGGCTCGTCGAGCAGCAGCTCGGGCAGCAGCAGCGGCACGGGCAGCAGCAGCGGCTCGTCGTCGGGCGGCGGCGGCTCGTGCGGCAACTGCACGACGGACTCGCAGTGCCAGTCGGCGTGCCCGCCGGTCCAGGGCGGCGGCACCAACTGCTGCGACACCGGCTCCGGCGTCTGCTACGCGACGACGCAGAACACCTGCCCCGTCCCGGTGGACGCGGGCGGCCCGGGCTGAGCCGTACACGCCTTCAGGGCTGCGGCGGCGGCGGGGCGACCGCCGCCACTTCGCCGACGAGCGCGTCGAGCCGGGCGTCGTAGCCCGTGCTGGCCGCGTCGCGTCCGGTGCAGCGGGCGAGGAGCACGTGGCGGCCTGCGGTGAGGTCGCGCGTGACCTTCGCGCCGTGCGCGGGCTCGGCGGCGGGGGCGTAGCCTGCCCACGGGGGTAGAGGCTCGCCGTCGAGATCTAGCGCGTAGTCGCCGCCGTCGGGGCCGCGGAAGCCGTCGACGCGCAGGGCGTAGGTGCCGGCGACGGCGGTCTCGAAGGGGATGGCCACGCCGGCGCCGGGCGTCGCGTGCGACAGGAGGAGGACGGTGCCGCCGCTGGCGCCGGGCTGGGGCTCCTGCTTCGTCGCGAGGCCCGCGGGGCGCACGAAGGTGGGCCAGGAGCGCTCGAGCTCCACCTGCACCCCCTGCGGCGGCGCGCCGACGTAGCTCTTTCCGAGCTGGTCGTGCGCGAAGGAGATCCACAGCGGCAGCGCGGGGTGGGCGCGGCGCAGCTCGACGAGGCCAGAGCCGTCGTCGAGGGCCGGCAGGCGCGCGTCGTCGTCCACCACCGGATCGAACGCCGCGAGGAACGCGGCCAGGTCCCCGGTGCGCACGATGCCCTGGTCGACGTGGGCGGCCGCCATCGACCTGCGCAGATCGGAGCGGAGCGACTGGAACGACGCCGCGCCCGCCGCGCGCTCGGACCACGGCGCCCGCACGCACCACACGGCCGTCGCGAGGATCGCCGCGATCCCCGCGCCGCGCGCGCGCGCTTCGCGAGGCACCGCCGCCGCGCGCGCCACGAGCAGCCACACGAAGGGGCCGAGCGGGAACAGGTGGCGCGCGCCGAAGAACATCGGGTTGCCGTAGTAGAAGAGGGCGTACGCGAGCGTGAGCGCGAGCACGAAGGCGAGGGCCACCGCGTCGACCGCCGAGGCGCCCACCGCCACGGGCACGAACGCCGCGAGGAGGAGCGGCGGCCAGCCGACCAGGTCCTCGCCGAGAGCCCCGGCGCGGTCGCGCGTCACGGCGAGCGCGTCGTCCAGGCCGTAGCCGTCGCCGCCGAGGCGCGCGGTGGGCCCCGGGTGCTCGACGGTGCAGCCGATGTCCGGCCCGAAGCCGAGCCTGTGGCACGTGGGCGGCCAGTCGGAGCGCGCGAAGTACACCGTCTGCGTCGGCGCGAGCCACGAGCCCGTCGCCGCATGCTGCTCGAGCAGCGCGAGCAGCAGGAACGGCGCAGCCCCGGCTCCGGCCCACGCGAGGGTGCGCCACGTCGTCCGCCGCCACACGAGCACGCCCGCCACCGCCGCGACGAGCACGACGCCGTCGAGGTAGCGCGACGCGAGCACCCACCCGACGCACGCGCCCGTGAGCACCGCGCGCCGCCAGCCAGGACGCGGGGCGATGGCTCCGGCCATCGCGAACGCCGCCAGCGCCCCCACGAACGCGTGCGACAGGAGGTCCGCCGTCTCGAGCGCCCGCCCCACCGACGCGAGCGACAGCAGCAGCGACGCGCGCATCGCCAGCTCGCCGGCCTCCTCGTCGCCCGCGGCCTCGCCCATGGCGCGCCCGAGCGCCGCCTGCGCGAGCACCAGGAGCACCGCCACCGCGGGCCCGGCCAGCATCGGCCAGCCGATGGCCACGAACGGCGCGAGCGCCAGCGGCCAGCCGGGCGGGAAGATCCCGTAGAGCCGCCCGTCGGGTCCCTCGAGCAGGAAGTGATCGCCGAACGCCTGCACCGGGTGCGGCGGCGCCACCCCGAAGTGCCCGTGCGCCAGCGCCCGCGCCTGCAGCACGTACGCCGCCGAGTCGATCGACAGCGGCTGCCCCAGCATCGCGCGCCCCACGGTCCACCACGAGAGCGCCGCCGCGGCCGCCGCGCACACGCCCACGAACACCGCGCGTGGCGGCGCCATGAGCCCGCGCACGATCCCGCGCGACGCCGGCGCCGCCGCCCACACCGCTCCCAGCACCACCGCGGCCACGGCGAACCCCGCGAGTGGCCATGCGCCCGCGGTGTTCAGCGCGAGCGCCACCCACGCCAGCGCCGCCGCGCCTCCCACGACGCGCAGGGATCGCGCGGCCAACGTCTCGGTCACTTGCTACGTGCGCGGGAAGGGTTCGCGCGTCGCGCTCTTCGGATTCGACGGATCCGTCCCGTGCCCGTACTCCTCGCGCCCGGTCGTCTCGACGAACGGCCCGCCGACCTCCTCGGGCACGTCCTGCTCGCGCACGCTCTCGGCC
>DATJYG010000578.1:0-9855 GCA_035499695.1 Polyangiaceae bacterium | reverse complement strand
GCGCTGAGCGCCGACGACTCCGAGGAGAGCCGACGCAACGCGCAGCGAGCAGCGTCCTGCACCTTCATGGTCAAGACCCGCTTGCCCGAACGGCTGCTGTCGGCGGTGCGTGCCGGACTCGACGAGCCCAGCGCGCTCTAGAGCGCCAGGCAGCCCTGCGCGTCGTGCTCGTCCATGCAGTCGTAGCCCATGCCGTCGTAGCCGTCGTACCAGAGGCCCCACTGCTTGCCCGTGCGCGTCTCGCCGGTCGTCAACGTTCCCGTGTGGCAGAGGCTCTTCTCCACCTGCTGGCCGTGAGAGGGGCACCACTTGCACACGACCGTGTGGTCGCAGTGGTTCGCTATCGTCCCGCTCTCCTCCCTCGCGTTCATCTGCTGCACGTCGAGCGTGACGCAGCCGCGCATCTCGTGGCACGCGGGGGCGACGACCTGGCTGACGACCGTGGACGTGGGCGGGGGCACCGGCGGCGGCATCGACGGCGGCGGCATGCGTGCCGGAAGCGACTTGCCGGCGGGCGACCCTGGGACGCCCGCCGTCTCGGGCTCCACCCCGTCGGCGCGCGCCTTGGCGCAGCTCCTGTCGTCGCCGAGCTTGCACGCGCGCGCGAAGAGACGCCCGGCGTCGCTTCGGCTCGTCGGCTCGAGGTCCTGGTAGATCTCGGCCGTCCGCGCGCAGAGCATGGGGCGCGGATCGGTCCCGTCGGAGGAGACGACGATGCCGTCGCACGCCTTCTCGCCGGCGGCGCGCGCGCGCTGGAGCTCGCCGGGCGCGATGGAAGGCTGCCCCCGAACGAGCGCGAGGTACTGCTCGCAGCCGGCGGCGTCCTGGAGGTCGCACGCCTTGCGCGCGTAGCCGAGCGCCTCGGCGGGCTCCTCGTCGGCGGCAAGCCTCTGGGCGACCATGCGGCACGCGGCGGCCTGGCGCACGGTGTACGCGTCGTTGCCGTCGGCGACGCCGAGCTTGCAGCGGTCGAGCTCCGCCTTGGGGACCGTCGACGCGCACGCGATCGCGAGCGGCACGGCGAGCAGCGGGAGAAACGCGAGCCTCATGATTTCGCCCCGCAGGTTACACGAACGCCCTCGTCCGGGAGGAGAACGAGGGCGTAAGAAAGCGAGGCAGTGTGCTGGCGATTGCTGCTCAGCGCTGCTTGCGCTGGAAGGCGGGGATGTCCCAGTCGTGGTCGAGGTGCGGGAAGGGATCCTGCTCCGGACGGGGGCGCACGTTCATCTGCGGACGCTGCTGCGAGTGCGGCTGCGACGCGGCCTGGGTGCGCGCTTCGTGCTGGTGCGCCGGGCGCCGCATGCTCGGCACCATCGACGGGTCGATCGAGGGGCGCGACGACGGCGCGTTGGCGTACGACGGGGGCGGCGGCGCGTTGAGCGCCCGCGGCTGCGACGAGGGAAGCGTCTGCGGCATCAGCGTCTGGCGCTGCGCGGCGGCCTCGAGGGCGATCTCGCGCTCAGCGGTGTCGAAGCCCGTCGCGATGACCGTCACCTTCACGTTCTCGCCGAGGGTCTCGTCGATGCTGGCGCCGAAGATGATGTTGGCGTCCTCGTGCGCCTGCTCCTGCACGAGGCTCGCGGCCTCCTGGATCTCCTTCATCTTGAGGTCCGGGCCGCCCACGATGTTGATGAGGACCCCGGTCGCGCCCTCGACACTGATGTCGTCGAGCAGCGGCGAGGTCACGGCCATCTCGGCTGCGAGGCGCGCGCGGTTCTGGCCCTTGGCGACGCCGGTGCCCATCAGCGCCCGGCCCATCGCGCTCATCACCGTCTTCACGTCGGCGAAGTCGACGTTCACGATGCCGTTCTGCGTGATGAGATCGCTGATGCCCTTGACGGCCTGGTAGAGGACCTCGTCGGCCTTGCGGCACGCGTCGATGAAGGTCAGCTCGTCGTCACCGAGCAGCAGCAGCTTCTGGTTCGGGATCGTGATGAGCGTGTCGACCTGCTCGCTCAGCATCGCGAGGCCGATCTCGGCGCGGCGCGCGCGCTGGCGGCCTTCGAAGAGGAACGGCTTGGTCACGACGCCCACGGTGAGCGCGCCTTCCTCGCGCGCAATCTGCGCGATGATGGGCGCGGCACCGGTGCCCGTGCCGCCGCCCATTCCGGCGGTGACGAAGACCATGTCGGCCCCGGCCACGAGCTCCTTGATGCGCTGGACGTCCTCTAGCGCCGCCTTGCGGCCCTTCTCGGCATCGGCGCCTGCCCCGAGACCGCGCGTGATGGTGGATCCGATGGGGAGCTTCGTCGGCGCGGCGTTGTTGTTGAGCGCCTGCGCGTCGGTGTTGACGACGATGAACTCGACCCCTTCGAGGCCGAAGTTGATCATCGTGTTGACGGCGTTGCCTCCGGAGCCGCCGACGCCGATGACCTTGATCCGCGCCTCGTACACCTGCTGATCGTCCGCGAACTCGATCGAGAAACTCATCGCCGTCTTCCTCCCGTTGACCTTCCTCGAGATTCCTCTCTCGCGTCTAAGGGACAGCTCGTGCGTGGGCCAAAGAATCGCGCGCGATTCGTGGGATACGCGCCCACTGGTCCCTGAACCGCGGCCCATGAACACGAATGCGCGCGCCCGGCCAAGTTTCCCGCTCGCGGCGCGGCTCGTGCAGACAGCGCAGCTCGTGAATCCCTATCGCCGATCGGCCGCACCTCGTGATCGACGGCCAGACGACTATGGAGAGGCTCCTCCGGCGCTCTTCGTCGCGGTCATCGTCGTCCTGGTCTTGGCCTTCGCGTGGAGTCGGAAGGGGCCCGGTGCGTCGGACTCATGCGCCGGGCTGGGCGGATCGCCCCATCACTCGATCGCGGCCCACGGCCGCCGGTAGCGCGCCGCATTTGATTCGCCGAAGCTTGCGAACGGCACCAAGAAGCGATCGCGCGCCGTCACGAAGTCGAGCGGCGCGCGATCGCAATGGAGGCGGCGTACGGTGCGCTGATCAGAACACGCCGGGCATGTTCCAGCCGCCGTTGATGTTGCCCATGCCAAAGCCCGGGAACCCGAGGCCGACGCCGGGAACTCCCCAGCCGAGGCCGACGCCGGGGGCCACGCCCCAGCCCATGCCGGCCGGGTTCCAGCCGGGCGGGTTCAACCCCGGCGCGAGTGGGTTGAATCCGGGCGGGTTCCACCCGGCTGGGTTGCCCCAGATCAGGGGGCTCTCCGTGGTCCCGGTCTTCTCGTCGGCAGGTTGGGTCTTCGGATCGGCAGATTGGCCCTTCTCGTCGACGGATTGGGCCTTCGGATCGGTCGAGGTTCCCTCGTCCGTTCCCATCTCCGCCGCGCAGCCGCAGGCGAAGCTCACCAGGAGGGCCGACGCAGCCCCCATCAGCATCAACTTGGATTTCATGTGCAACTCCTCGCTGGCACAGGTCGTCGTGCCTGCGCCGGCGGCTTGTGCAATCGACGCTCCCATGCCGCCCCGAAGCACGGCTCTGCGAGGTCGAGCGCCGGCGTCGCGAGGAAATCCTGGGAACATCGACGCCACGGCGCTCGCTCCGTCTCCGGATCACCTGTGGAGTGCTCGGCCTGGTGCGACGCAACTCCACTCGCGCCCTCCCGACCCTTCTTTCCTCCCGACTGCGAGAGCACCCGGGAGGCCGATGAGCTTTCGCGTCGAGAGCTCGTGAGACGAGCCGGTGACCGGGCACTCGCGCCGGGCCCACATTCGCGCCGGCACAATCTGGCCCGGCCGAACCACTCGATATCCCTCGCCTTGCGTTGTGGCACCACCGTTGCTCATCTGTACGAGGGGAGGTTCGGTGATGCGTCGAGGCCTCGGGTTCGTGATCGCACTTTCGGCCCTTTCGGCTTGCGGGGGCAACGTCTTCACGGCCGCCAACGACGGCGGCAGCGGGGATGCGGGCACCGCCGACGGCGGCAGCTCCTCGAGCTCCGGTGGCTCCTCCTCGAGTGGTGGATCCAGCGGCGGCTCCAGCTCCTCGTCGGGGGGCTCGTCGTCTTCCAGCGGCGGCTCCAGCAGCTCCAGCGGCGGATCGAGCAGCAGCAGCGGCGGCTCTTCGAGCAGCTCGGGCGGCGGCGGTCGCGTACCCGTCAACCATCGTCCTAACGACGCCCAGTGCGCCACGACGCCTCCGCCCGGCACCTGCAACTTCGGCGGCAGCGGCGGCGGCGGCATGTGCAGCAGCGACTCGCAATGCGCCGACGCCGGACTCAATGGTCGCTGCGTCGAGATGGGCGGCGGCGTCGCGTACTGCGGCTGCACCCACGACGCGTGCGTGCACGACAGCGACTGCACCGGCGAGACGTGCGCGTGCCACGGGTCGCCGTACACGGGGCAGCAGGGCAACACTTGCGTGCCCGGCAACTGCCACGTCGACTCCGATTGCGGCGCCGGCGGCTACTGCTCGCCGACCTACTCGCCGGCGGGCTGCGGCGGTCTCGGTGGCTACTACTGCCACACCGCGGGCGACCAGTGCATCGACGACGCCGACTGCACCGATGCCGGCTTCCTCACCGTATGCGGCTACTCGACGATGAACGGCCGCTGGGAGTGCCAGCAGCAAGTCGCTTGCGCGCTGTAGCGGCGGTCAGAACGCGGCCTTGATCCACTCCCAGAATCCGGAGCGACGCACCTCGGCGGTCGCTTCGATCTGGGAGTGCGACGGCGCGCGGCCGCGCGGGGGCGGCGGCGGCACCGACGCGACGCCGGGGACGATGCTCGCCTCGAGCACCGCGTTGGCGCCGTACTTCACGAGGCCGACGCCGGTGGCGTACTCGGGCCCGTGCACGAGCTGCGTGATGCCCTTGATGCCGGTCGGCATGCCGATGCGCACGGGCATGCCGAGGATCTCCTCGGCGAACTCGCTCATCCCCTGCAGCAGCACGGCGCCGCCGGTGAGCACGACGCCGGCGCTCATCTGCTCGAGCATGCCGGTGTCCTCGATGCGCTTGCGGACGACCGCGAAGATCTCCTCGACGCGCGGCTCGATGATGTCGCTGAGCACGCGGCGCGCCGTCTTGCGGGGCGCGTGTCCGCCCACGCCGGGGACCTCGATCTCCTCGTCGTCGGCGACCATGCGGCCGAGGGCGCAGCCCGAGAGGCGCTTGAGGCGATCGGCCTCGGCCATCGGCGTGCGCAGTCCGGCGGCGATGTCGCTCGTGATGTTGTTGCCGCCGACGGGGATGACGCTCGTGTGGGCGATGCCGCCGTCGACGTAGAGGAGCACGTCGGTCGTCCCTCCGCCGATGTCGACGACCGCGACGCCGATTTCCTTCTCGTCGTCGCTGAGCACGGCCTCGGCGCTCGCGAGGGGCTGGAGCACCACGTCGGCGACGGTGAGCCCGCAGCGTTCGGCGCAGCGGATGACGTTCTGGACGCAGCTCGTGGCCGCGGTCACGAGGTTCACCTTCACGCCGAGACGCACGCCGGCCATGCCGATGGGGTCGCGGATGCCGTCCTGGCTGTCGACCATGTACTCGCGGGGCAGGACGTGGAGGATCTGCCGGTCGGCGTCGACCGGGATGGCGCGCGCTCCCTCGAGCACGCGTTCGACGTCGTTGCGCGTGACCTCGCCGCCGGCGATGGCCGCGACCCCGTCGGATGCCGACGAGCGGATGTGGCTCCCGCCGATTCCGGCGTAGATGGTCCGGATCTCGACGCCCGCCATGGTCTGGGCGCTCTCGATGGCGTCCTTGATCGAGCGGACCGTCCAGTCGATGTTCGCGACGATGCCTTTGCGGAGGCCCCGGCAGGGCACGATGCCCGCGCCGAGGATCGTGATGCCGTCGGCGGGGTCCACCTCGGCGACCACGGCGCACACCTTGGTGGTTCCGATGTCGAGGCCGACGACGATCTCGCCTTGCGAGGCTGAGGGGCTCATCTCACCCCGGGGATCGCATGTGGCGCGAGACAGGGCCAAGTCTTCGACATTCGCTCGGTTCGCGGCGCGAACGTGACCCGGGATTCACACGGCGCGCGGATCTGCGCGTCATGCCGGGGATCGCCTGCGGGCACATCCCATGCTGCTCGGTGCGCCCATGAACCGGACGGCAAGCATCCCCGCGTTCCTGGCGCTCGTGGCGCTGGGGTGCGGAGGGAGCACGGGTGCACTGAACGGCGACGGGGGAACGGAGGGCGGAGGGGGCGGCGTCACCGCCGACCAGGCCGCGGGCGATGCGGCACACGCCTACTGCCAGCGCGCCGAGGCCTGCGCGCCGGCCTACGTGTCGATCGGCTTCGGCGACGTCGATACCTGTGAGCAGCGCTTGAAGCAGGAGCTCCTTCCGGTGTTCGGCGCGAACGGTTCGAGCTCGACGCCGGGCCAGACCGAGTCCTGCGCCCAGGCCATCCCGCAGATGACCTGCGCAGACTTGCTGGCGCGAAAGAATCCGACGCCCTGTCAGACGATGCCCGGAATGCTCCCCGACGGCGCCGCGTGCGGCGCCGACTCGCAGTGCCACGGCACGCGTTGCCGGGTTGCGCCTGATGCCTTGTGCGGGACGTGCACCGAGCCGGCTCCCGCCGGGGCGGCGTGCGGCGTCGACGCCGACTGCCAGCCGGGGATGACCTGCCTCGACGGCTCCTGCACGCAATACGGCAACGAGGGCGCGGCGTGCAGCGCGACGCAGCCGTGCCGGCCCGACCTCGGATGCGTCGGCGGCGCGTGCGGTGCGCCGAGCCCCACAGGCACCGCGTGCAAGGCGACCGCCGAGTGCGACCTGATGCACGGCTACGCGTGCCACCCCGTGTCGATGACGTGCCAGCCGTTCACGTTCGCGCCGGGCAACGGTACGTGCGGTCTCGTGAACAACTCGCTCGTCCTGTGCTCCGGCCCCGGCTCGCTCTGCAAGGGCGCGCAGGCGCCGAGCTACCAGGGCACCTGCGTGCCCTTCGCGATGGACGGCGCCGGGTGCGACGCCGACGCCGGACCCCTCTGCGAGGTGGGCGCGGTCTGCTCCGGCGGCACTTGCCAGGTGCCCAACCCGGCCAGCTGCCACTGAGAGCGACTAGCTGACGCCGCGCGTGTCGAGTTCGCGCGCGAACCGCAGGATCCGCCCGGCCATGCGCGCCGGAGGCACGTGGCCAATGCCCTCGGGCTCCTCGACGACGGCGTGCGGAGGCAGGTTCTCGCGGAACCATGCCAGATGCGATCGCGGGAGAAAGCGCTCGCTCTTGCCCCACACGAGCAGGATGGGCATCGTGAGGCGCGCGAGCGCATCCGACAGCTGGACCCCCTCGCTGGAGACGCCACGAATGATCTCGCGCACCGCGCGGCGCTTCATCGTCGCCGCCGGGATCTCGTGCGCAACGAGGCGCGCGGCACGCGGGACGCGGTGATAGACGAGCGATAGGAACGAGAGAGCATCCGCGCGCGAGCGCATGTCGAGCGACGCGACGAACGTGGTCCACTCGTCCGGCGTGAAGCGAGCCCCCGCAGGCGACAGCAGGACGAGGGCGCGCACGCGCTCGGGGCGCGACACCGCGTACTGCACGGCGACGGCACCGCCGAGCGAGTTGCCCACGAGGACGGCGGGTTCGACGAGGAGCGCGTCGAGCGCGGCGGTCATCGCCTCGAAGAGCGCCGCGGGGGTCACTGCGCCCGCCGCCTCGCCGCTGAATCCGTGCCCCGGATAGTCGGGCGCCACGAGCCGCCGGACATGGGGCTGCAAGCGCCCCATCATGGGCCCGAACGGAGTGGCGCTCGCGCCCAGGCCGTGGAGGAGCACCACGGGCGCGAGGGAGCCGCAGCCCTTGACGTCGTAGCTGTGCACGGGCCCGAGGGGGGTGTCGACCCATCGCACTCGGGCGCCTCGAGAACGGAGCGTCCGGCGACCCAGCCGCTCGAGCAGGGGGATGAGAATCGGGCGCACGGGCCCGAGGTTAGCTCAGGCGCGGGCGGACGCCGCCGGACGAAGGGCTTCCTCGAGGCGGGCGAAGACTTCCTTGAGCCGGTCGATCTCGAGCGCGGCCGCGTGCTGCAGGTCGTGCCGGTCGGTGCGCGCGGCCTCTTTCTCCAGCTCGTCGATGCGAATCCCCAGCTGCTTCTTCAGCAAGCGCGCCTGGCTCTCGCTCAGCTCGAGGTTCATGGTTTCCTCCAGGCACGCTGAAGTGCATCAACCGTACCCCGGCTGATCGCGCGAAGCGCAACGGTGCGCTCGATGCGCAGACCGCGAGGTTCGCGTTCCCCCATTTTCTCGTATCCGCGGTTGGTGCAGAGCTTGCGAAGCGGCGCGCCCGCATGTCGACCCGTCTCGCAGCTCGAAGGAACCGCTGGGCGCTCGCAGCGACCTCGTTGGCAGCGATCCTCTGCGCCGCGGGATGCGCGTCCGGGGGCGGCGACGATGACTACGACCCGGGCAGCGGCGTCGCCGACGCTGGCGCACCGCTCGCCGACGGCGGCACCCACGTCGACGGAAGCCTACCCGGTGAGACGGGTGGACTCGGCGACTCGAACAGCACCGGCGACGAAGGCACGACCGCCGATGCCGGAGCCACCGATGCTGCCGTGGATGCGCCGGGCGCCGCCATCGACGCTCCGGCACCGGATGCCGGCGGCGACGTGAACGTCACCGGCCAGAAGACCGTGTTCGTCACGAGCGCGGTCTACAGCGGCAACCTCGGCGGCCTCGGCGGCGCCGACGGCAAGTGCCAGGGCCTCGCGACGGCGGCGAACCTGAACGGAACGTACAAGGCGTGGCTCAGCGACGGGACCGCGACCGCCGCGGCGCGCCTCACCCACTCCTCGGGCCCCTACGTGCTCGTCGACGGGACGGTGATCGCGACCGACTGGACGCAGCTGGCGAGCGGCGCACTTCTCGACGCCATCGACAAGACGGAGCAGAACGGCCTGGCCGCCGCCGGCACGGCGTCCGGTCAGGCATGCTTCGGAATCGCCTGCGCGTGGACGGACACCAACGCGGACGGCACCCTCGCCCAGGGCAGCTACAGCTGCCAGGACTGGTCGTCTCAATCGTCGAACGACAACGCAGTCCTGGGCGAGACCAGCGCCACGTCCACGTACTGGTCGAGCTTCGCCACGTCGTCCGGCATCTGCGACCTGACCGCTCCGCTCTATTGCGTCCAGCAGTAGGACTGGTCGTCAGCGCATGCGCACGACGACGCGGTCGGGGCGGCCGTCGTTGTCGAGCATGATGGCGTCCGCCTTGGCGCCGCGCTTGTCGAGCTCGGCGACTACGCGCGCCGCTTGATCCAGCTTGCGGCGGAACGGGGGGCCGCCGAGGACGAGCTCCGTCGCGCTGCGCCCCACGACCAGCGTGAAGGTGCCCTCCGGGCTGACGTGCACCTCCTCGAGCGGGGAGCGGCGCGACAAGGACGAGGCCTCGTACTCGGCCGCGAGGTCGATGGCGCGCCGGATCGTGCGCGTCGCTCCCTCGTGGTCCTCGGTGAGGTCGTCGGGGCGGAGGCCGGTCACGAGCGGCAGGTCGACGGGATCGCCCGGTTCGACGCGCTTGAAGGGCTCGCCCTGCGACGTCACGAGGAGCGTGTCGCCCACGGCGACGAGCGCCGCCGGCTTGCGCTCGGTGATCTGCACGAGGATGGTGCCGGGGAGCCGGCGCGCGAGCGTCGCCTCGGAGATCCACGGGTCGGCGAGGATCTTGGCGCGGGCTGCGTCGAGGTCGAGCGCGAAGACGTTACCTCCGACGCCGATGCCGCTCTCCGCCGACACCGCGTCCGGCGTGCGACGATCGCCGCCCACCACCTCGACGTCGGTGACCGCGAAGCGGGGGCTCGTCATGACGTAGCGCCGCGCCGCCCACGCCACGAGCGCCGACGTGGCGATGACGAGGGATGCTCCGAGCACCGTGCGAGCGACGCGTGCCCAGCGCGAAGGGGCACGCTCCACGCGCTGCGGGACCGGGACCTCCGCCGCC
>DATJYG010000577.1:0-17386 GCA_035499695.1 Polyangiaceae bacterium | reverse complement strand
CCGCTCACGTCGTGGTGCCCGAGGCTGCGCCACAGTCGGGCGGTCTCGACCAGGATTTCCACGCCGACGTCGCGGTCGAACCGGCTGTCTCCCGTCGCCTCGACGTAGCGAACGACCGCGTCGGCGATGTCCGCGTTGACGTGGAACGCCGCGGTTCCGGCCGGCCAGTAGCCGGAGCACTCCTCGCCGTGGATCGTTCGCCAGGCGAACGCCGCGCCGTTCAGGTGCAACTCCCGCGCGTGATCTCTCGCGATCGCGAGGGTCGCGTGGCGCCATCGAAGCGCATCTGCAGCTGCGGCCGGAGCCGTGTACGTGAGCACGGGCAGGACGAAGATCTCACTGTCCCAGAACGAGTGACCGTCGTAGCCATTGCCCGTGAGGCCCTTGGCGGGGATCGCACGACCCTCCGCACGTGCCGCCGCCTGCAAGACGTGGAAAAGGGCGAAGCGGACGGCCTGCTGCAGCTCGCCGTCGCCTTCGATCACGACGTCGGCCCGCGACCAGAAGCCGTCGAGGTACCGACGCTGGTCGGCGAGAAGCCCTTCCCACCCGGTGACGCGCGCCGCTTCCAGAGCCGCGGCGACCTGGTCGCGCAGCGCAGGTGACGTGCGGTCGCTCGACCAGCCGTAGGCGACGAGCTTGAACAGTCGCAGGCGTTCTCCTGGCTGCAGTGCGTCCACGACCGACACGCGAGCTCCGACGACCGTCGCCTCCGACGTGACGTGGACGCGCGGCGAGCCGAGGACGACGTGGTCCATAGCGACGGCGAGGCGCAACTGGCTCCGCTTCGTCTGGTGCATGAGGCGGGCCGCAGCACCCGCGCAGAACCATTCATCGCAGGAAAGCGGAGACTCGAGTGCGGCGGCGACCCGGGGGTCACCATGGGCCGCCGGCAGCTGCTCGTTGGGCACCAGCTCCGATTGCACGACGACGTTGGCCGGCCCATCGAGGGGCTCGATGTCGTAAGCGATCGCCACGATCGACCGGTGCGTCAAGGACACCAAGCGCACCGAGGTCACCCGCACTGTGCGCCCCGCCGGCGACGTCCACTCCGCGCGGCGGCTCAGGGTGCCGGCGCGGAAGTCGAGCACTCGATCGTGCGCGCGCAGCTCGCCGTAGCGCACGTCGAACGGCTCGTCCTCGACAAGGAGCCTGAGCAGCTTCCCGTTGGTCACGTTGATGAGCGTCTGGCCCGACTCCGGGAACCCGTAGCCGGCCTCGGCATAAGGCTGAGAGTGAAGCTCGTAGAAGCCGTTCAGGTAGGACCCTGGAAGACCGTGCGGCTCTCCCTCGTCGAGGTTGCCGCGCAGTCCGATGTGCCCGTTGGAGAGCGCGAAGAGCGACTCGGTCTGGGCCAGGATGTCGAGATGGAGCTCCGTCTCGTGGAGCGCCCAGGGCTCGACGCGAAACGCGGGGTGACGAATCATGCTGCCTCGAGGAGCTGGGCCAGGTCGGTCACGACGACGCTCGCCCCATGACGGCGCAGCTCCCCCGCCTGGCCGACTCGGTCGATCCCGACGACGCAGCCGAAGCCGCCGGCACGACCGGCCTCCACCCCGGCCAGCGCGTCCTCGAAGACCGCGGACTGCGCGGGGACGACTGCGAGCGCGCGCGCCGCTGCGAGATAGGTATCCGGTGCCGGCTTGCCGGCGAGCATGGCGTCCCGCGCGACGATTCCATCGACGATGGCGTCGAACAGGTCGGTGATGCCGGCAGATTCGAGAACCAGGCGGCAGTTGCGGCTCGACGAGACGACCGCCGTCCGCAGACCAGCGCCGCGAACCGCGCGGACGTAGCGCACCGACCCGTCGTACGCAGCGATGCGTCCCTCGCGCAGCAAGCGTGTCACGATCTGGTTCTTCCGATTCGAGAGTCCCCACACCGTTTCGGCCTCCGGAGGATCATCGGCGCGCCCTTCCGGAAGTCGGATACCCCGTGCGGCCAGGAACGAGCGCGTACCGTCGGCGCGCGGCTTGCCGTCGACGTATCGCTCGTAGTCTCCGACCACGTCGAAGGGCACGCAGGGCGCGGTGCTCGTCTGCGCGCGAGCTCGCAGATAGGCGTCGAACGTCTCCTTCCACGCCGCCGCGTGCACCTGCGCCGTCGGCGTCAGCACGCCGTCTAGATCGAAGAGGCACGCACGGATCTCGGCAGGCAGGCCGAAGTGGCTCACGCGAAGAGCTGCTTGAAGGCTTCCTTCTCTTGCGCGATGAACCTCGAAAGCTTCTTGGCGTGCGCCTCGTGACGGGCCTTCGCCGCGTCCTCGGTGCGCCGGACCTTCTCCTCGACCGCATCGAGCTTGGCGTCCAAGTCCTTCTGGATGCGTTCCGACAGCGCCCTTCGCTCCTCCGCGTGCTTTGCGAGCGCGGCCTTGACCGCCTCGCGCTGCGCCTCCAGCTTGGCCTTGGCCTCGCCGGTGGCGCGGGCGATCTCGGCGTCGAGTTCCTCCATCTCTTCGCGTCCGGCGTCATCCTCCGCCTTCATCTGGGCCTTCACGACGTCCCCGATGGCCTGGCGGTACACCTGCCCCCCGACGGCGCGCGCGGCCTCGTCGATGGGGAAGGTCCAGTCCTCATCCACCTCGGCGAACACGGCGTATGCGCCTGGAGCGAGCGCGCTCGTCACCGTCCGAAGGTAGTCGCCGGCCACACCCGAGTACGCGACCTCGCCGGCCGTCCCAGCCGCGGCACCGGCGACCGCTCCGACACCGGCGCCGACCGGGCCTCCGAAGAGGCCGACGAGCGCGCCGAGCGCCGACGCGAGCAGGGTACCCAGGCCGCGCTTCTCGTCCGCCGTCTTCGTCACGATGCGGTCGTCTTGCCCTCGCGTGACCACGCTCGTGCCGTAGACCTCGATCCTGCCGTCCATGTCGAGCTGGTCGAATACCTGGAGCAGGTCGAACGCGGCCCTTTCGCTCGGAACCACCGTCACGATGAACTTGTCCATGATTGCAACTCCTTCCTGGGTCAGTCGCGTGCGAGCGCGGCGGGTACTTGGCAAGAGGCGGCCGCGGCTCGGTCAGCGACGATGAGCGCGTGATCCTGAGCCACGCGCCCGGCCGGAATCGACGGATCCGCTGCGAGCAGTCGCGCCAGAGGAGAGGCTTTCTCGGCGCCGGTGACGAGCCAGAGCAAGCGCCGAGCACGATTGAGCACGGGGTACGTCAAGGTCATTCGACGCCGACCCTGGTACGTGCCCCCCGTGAGCGCGACGTCCGCGCCGCTGACCTCGAGGACGGGGTCTCCCGGCACGAGCGACGCGGTGTGACCGTCGGGGCCGAGACCGAGGTGGCAGAGATCGAGGACCGGAGGCGACCCCGCGAGCTCGCGCAGAGTTTGCGCGTACGCGCGCGCCGCCGCCTCGAGGTCCGGCGACTCCACCGGCATCGGGTACACCTGCGATGGATGCAGCGGGGCATGCGCGATCAGGCTGTCGCGAATGTGCGTCAGGTTGCGCTGCGGGTCGCCATCCGGAGCGACGCGCTCGTCGACCTGAACGAGGCGAACCGCATCCCACGGTACGTCCTGTTCGCATAGGGCTCGAAGCATCAACCACGGCGTACGACCCCCGCTCACGGCCAAGACGAACCTGCCGCGGGCGCGCTGCGCGGCCCTGGCCTCGTCGGCGATCATCACTGCCGCGCGCCGCGCGGCCTCGACGTCATTGCTGCAGACCTGGGTGTCCATCTCCGAGCCCCGCTCCGGACGGTCCGGACGGCGACGATGCAAGTTCTCGAC
The DNA here is from genome assembly GCA_035499695.1 of Polyangiaceae bacterium. Lineage (GTDB taxonomy): Bacteria > Myxococcota_A > Polyangia > Polyangiales > Polyangiaceae > Palsa-1150. Next base: position 13,649 of record DATJYG010000577.1, on the reverse strand, counting down.
GAGGGCGTGGCGCGGGTCTCGCTTGGATGCGTGGGCATGAGAGCGCTCGTCTACGACCGGTTCACGGGACCCATGCAGGTCAAGAGCGTCCCGGACCCGGCTCCGCCGAGCGACGGCGTCGTGCTGCGCGTGAAGGCCAGCGGCGTGTGTCGCTCGGACTGGCATGCATGGCAGGGCCACATTCCGTACGTCCGCCTGCCCAACGTCCCCGGGCACGAGATGGCCGGCGTGGTCGAGGAGGTGGGCCCCGCCGTGACTCAGTGGAAGAAGGGCGACCGTGTGACCACGCCCTTCAACCTAGGGTGCGGGCATTGCCCGGAGTGCCGAGCGGGCAACGAGCAGGTCTGCGACGCGCCGAGCATGCCGGGGTTTCTCAGCTGGGGTTCCTTCGCCGAGCTCGTTGCGATTCCTCACGCGGACACGAACCTGGTGCGCCTCCCGGAGAAGCTGGACTTCACGACGGCCGCGGCTCTGGGGTGCCGCGTCGCGACCTCGTTCCGCGCGCTCGTCGCGCAGGCCCAGCTACGGCCCGGTGAATGGATCGCCGTTCACGGCTGCGGCGGCGTCGGGCTGGCGGCGATCATGATCGCGAACGCCGGCGGGGCCCTGGCCGTCGGCGTGGACATCAACGCCGAAGCCCTCGCGCTGGCCAAGAAGCTCGGGGCTGTCTACGTGCTCAACAGCCGAGCGGAGCCGGACCTCATCAAACGGATCCGCGAGCTGACGCGCGGCGGGGCGCACGTCGCCGTGGACGCCCTCGGATCGCCCGAGACCTGCAAGAACTCGCTCCTGAGCCTGCGCAAGGGAGGGCGCCACGTGCAGATCGGCATCCCGCACGCGCCTCCCGCCGCGGAGGCCGTACCGATGCTCGTGGACGCGGTCATTGCCTACGAGCTGCGCTTCATCGGGAGCCTCGGCATGCAGGCCCACGCCTACCCCGCGATGCTCGACATGATGGACATGGGGCGCCTGCCGGTGGAGCGACTCATCCACGAGAAGGTGAGCCTGGACCGCGCCGGCGACGTGCTGACGCGCATGACCGAGTTCCGCGGGCTCGGCGTGACGGTCATCGACCACTTCTGAAAGGGTTCCGACGATGATGCCTTCGACGACACAGGGTCCCACCGGCCAGATGACCGCCAGCCCGAGCAGCGAACGAACTGGGCCGCTCACCGAGCTCCGTCGTGTGTTCGACAAGCAGAAGGCGAGTCGATGGCGCGTGGCCAAGAGCACCGCCGACGAGCGCATCGCCAAGCTCCGCAGGCTCCGCGACGGGATCTGGGCCAGTCGGGCGCAGCTCGAACAGGCGATCTGGGACGACTTCCACAAGAACCCCACGGAGACCGACATCACCGAGGTCTCGCCGACGATCTCGGAGATCGACCACACCATCAAGCATCTGCATAAGTGGATGAAGCCCGTCCGCGTGAAGACGCCCCTGCCGCTCTTCGGGACGCGCAGCAAGATCAAGCTCGAGCCGAAGGGAATGGTGCTGATCCTCTCGCCGTGGAACTACCCCTTCTACCTCCTCATATGCCCGCTCGCGGCCGCCATCGCCGCCGGTAACTGCTGCATCCTCAAGCCGTCGTCCAAGGTCCCGCACACCGCGCACTATCTGAAGGAGCTCATCGACGGCCTGTTCCCCGAGGAGGAGGTGGCCCTCTTCGAGGGTGGGCACGACGTCTCCGACGCGCTGCTGGAGATGCCCTTCGACCACGTCTTTTTCACCGGTAGCCCGGACATCGGCAAGAAGGTGATGGCGGCTGCCGCCAAGAACCTCGCATCGGTGACCCTGGAGCTCGGCGGCAAGTCGCCCGCCATCGTCGACGAGACTGCGGACCTGTCCCAGGTCGCCAGCCGGCTGATGTGGGGCAAGCTCGTGAACGCCGGCCAGACCTGCGTCGCGCCGGACTATGCCCTGGTGCACGAGAGCCGCGTCGATGCTCTCGTCGGCGAATGCGAGCGCGCCGTCGCCGAGCGCTATGGCGTGACGGAGGAAGACCGGAAGAAGAGCCCCGACTACTGCCGCCTGGTCAGCGAGCGGCACGCACAGGAGCTGAAGAAGCTCCTCGACGATTCGGTCGCCGCGGGCGCCAAGATCGTCATGGGAGGGATCTCGGGCGACGCCGGCGAGCGTTACCTCTCACCGACGATCCTCACCGACGTGACGGAGGATTCCCCGATCATGCAGCAGGAGATCTTCGGTCCCATCCTGCCCATCGTCCGGTACTCCTCGCTCGACGACGTGTTCCGGCTGATCCAGTCGCGGCCCAAGCCGCTGGCGCTCTACATCTTCAGCGCCGACCAGAAGAGGATCGATCGCATCCTCGAGAACACGACCTCCGGCGGGGTCACGGTGAACAACACGATCATCCACCTGCTCAACCCCGAGCTGCCCTTCGGCGGAGTCGGAAATAGCGGGCAGGGCAACTACCACGGTCACTTCGGCTTCCGCAGCATGTCCCACGAGCGCGCGGTCATGAGCCAGGGCAGGCCCGAGCTCGAGCACCTCGCCTATCCCCCCTACGTGGAGAAGGTGAGGAAGCGGATCACCGACGCGATGAAGTACCTCATGAAGTAGCCGCAGCGTTCCCCGCGGCGGCATCACGAGAGAGAGGACGCGGCCATGCAGCTGGGATTGTTCGGGCTGGGTCGGATGGGCGCCAACATGGTTCGACGGGCGATGAAGGCCGGCCACGAATGCGTGGTCTACAACCGCTCGCCGGAGCCGCGGCAAGAGCTCGCGCGCGAGGGTGCGATCGCCGCGGACAGCCTGGAAGACTGGGCCCGCCGGCTCGCAAAGCCGCGCGTCGCGTGGCTGATGCTGCCGGCGGCCGTCGTCGACTCCACGCTGGATGCGCTCGCGCCTCTGCTGGAACCGGGCGACATCGTCATCGACGGCGGGAACTCCTGCTACCGGGACGACATCCGTCGCGCCCACAAGCTCGCTCCGAAGGGTCTTCACTACATCGACGTCGGCGTGAGCGGGGGCGTCTGGGGCCTCGAGCGCGGCTACTGCTTGATGATCGGGGGCCCCGGTGACGCGGTGAAGCATCTCGATCCCATCTTCCGCGCCTTGGCGCCGGGGGCCGGCACGATCCCGCGGACGCCGGGCCGCGAGAAGGTCCAAGGGACGGCGGAAGAGGGATACCTCCACTGCGGGACCAGCGGCGCGGGCCACTTCGTCAAGATGGTCCACAACGGCATCGAGTACGGAGTGATGCAGGCCTACGCCGAAGGCCTCAACGTCCTGCACGGGGCCGACGCCGGGCTGCACCGACGCGAGAGCGACGCAGAGACCGCACCGCTGCGCGACCCCGAGCTCTATCAGTACGAGTTCAACCTGCCGGACATCGCCGAGCTCTGGCGGCGCGGGAGCGTCATCGGCTCATGGCTCCTCGACCTGACCGCGGCGTCGCTGCGCCAGAGTCCGGACCTCGCGGGCTTCGAAGGACGCGTGTCGGACTCGGGCGAAGGCCGCTGGACCCTCGAGGCGGCCATCGACGAATCGGTGCCCGTCCCGGTGCTGAGCGCCGCGCTGTTCGAGCGCCTCGACTCGCGCGGACGCGCCGAGTTCGCCGACAAGCTGCTCTCGGCGATGCGCTTCCAGTTCGGCGGACATCACGAGCTGCCGAAGGTGGCGTGACGTGATGGAAGCGTCGGACGCACTGGTCTTCTTCGGCGCCACCGGGGATCTCGCCTACCGCCAGATCTTCCCCGCGCTCTACGCGATGATCCGAAGGGGCCACCTGGATACGCCGATCATCGGTGTCGCCGGCCGGCCGTGGACGTCGGATCAGCTTCGCGAGCGTGCCCGCCAGTCGATCCAGGGGCACGGGAGCATCGATGCGGAGATCTTCGGAAAGCTCTCGCGCCAGCTCACGTACCTGGGCGGCGACTACCACAAGCCGGAGACCTACGAGCGACTCCGGCAGACGCTGGGGTCCGCCAGCCGCCCGTTGCACTACCTCGCCATCCCGCCGAGCCTGTTCCCAACCGTCGTCGAGGGTCTGGCGAGGGCCGGGCTCACGCGCAGCGCGCGGGTGGTGATCGAGAAGCCGTTCGGGCACGACCTCGCTTCCGCCTGCGAGCTCAACGCCGTCGTAAGCCGCGCGTTCCGCGAACCGGCCGTCTTCCGCATCGACCACTACCTCGGCAAGGAAGCGGTGCAGAACATCCTCTTCTTCCGCTTCGCCAACGCGATGCTCGAGCCGGTATGGAACCGCAACTACATCGAGAGCGTGCAGATCACCATGGCCGAGGACTTCGGCGTGGAGGACAGAGGCAAGTTCTACGAGGAGGCCGGCGCCATACGCGACGTCATCCAAAGTCACATGCTCCAGGTGGCTGCGCTGCTTGCGATGGACGCGCCCCCGGGAGGGGGAGACCCGGATTCCGTCCGCGACCAGAAGGCAGAGGCCATCAAGTCGATGGCACCGCTGGACCCGGCGAGCACCGTGCGCGGCCAGTACCGGGGCTACCGCGAGACGCCTGGCGTCGCCCGCGACTCGCAGGTGGAGACTTACGCCGCTGTCCGGCTGCACCTCGATACGTGGCGCTGGGAGGGCGTCCCTTTCTACATCCGTACCGGCAAGTACCTGCCGGCGCGGACGACCGAGGTCCTGGTGGAGTTCAAGCGGCCGCCACTGGCCGTCTTCGGTAAGGCCAGCCACGGCCACCCCAACCACCTGCGGTACCGCCTGAGCCCGACTGTCGAGATGGGGCTGGGGATGCGCGTGAAGGTCGCCGGCGAGCAGATGATGGGACGGGACGTGGAGCTCCAGTTCTGCCGGTGCCCGGGCGACGAGATGGCGCCCTACGAGCGCCTCCTGGGCGATGCGATGCGGGGGGACGCGACGCTGTTCGCGCGCGAGGACGACATCGAGGCGGCGTGGCGCGTGGTCGATCCGGTGCTCGATGGGGCCACGCCCCTGCGGCTGTACGAACCGCACACATGGGGTCCGCCCGAGGCCGACCAGCTCATCGCGACCGACGGCGGATGGCACGATCCGCAAGTCATCAGTGGGGTTGCCGAATGATGGAGCAGGTGCCGACCCCCGCCCTGAGCGAACTGCCGGGGTATCCGCGACTGGTCGACGCCTTGCTCGCCGTTCGGGCGACCGAGTACAGCCCGATCGCGGCCCACGTGTGCGCGACCGCCGCCGGGTGGGTGTACGCCGAGCACCCGGGGGCCGTAGCTACCGAGATGGTGCGCCGCCTGGGGCTCGAGGGCGTCCGGTGCGAGGAGATCGTGCTGCACAACGACGTGATGCTCGTGGCCTCGACGGCAATCCTTCTGCAGAGCGCGTGCGGCCGCCTGGGCATCCTCTGCTACCGCGGCACCGAGCCGCGCAACCTCATGAACTGGAAGGTGGACTTCAACGTACAACCGATGTTCGTCCCGATGCGTGCGGGCGACGCGGGCGAAGAAGCGATGGTGCACCTCGGTTTCCATCGCAACCTTCATGCGACGTGGCACGAGGTCCGCCGTGCGCTCGGGCGGGCCCTCGAAGGTCAATCGGTCGATGGTCGAGCGGACGGTCGCCTGCGCCCCATGGAGGCCCTGTACGTGACGGGCCACAGCCTCGGCGCCGCGATGGCAGCCCTGGCCGGCGTGTATCTCGCGACGGACGCGGTCGAGAGCAAGCACTTCCGCAGGAAGCTTCGGGGCATCTACACGTTCGGGCAACCGATGGTCGGCAATCCGCAGTTCGCCGCGGTGTGCGACGACGATCCTCTGCTCCGCGATGGGGTCTTCCGCCACGTCTATCGCCACGACGTCGTGCCGCATCTGCCCGGGCTGCCGTACGGGCGCTTCGCGCATTTCGGTCGCGAGCTCCGCGTGCGATCGGGGCCGGGGTGGCACGAGCACCCGAGGAACGCGGCGCAGGCGCCCGACATCATCCTGAGCATGTTCGTCGTGCCCGTGCTGGGGTACTGGGCGACGCAGCTCGGGACCATGCGCAAGCTCGCGAGGCTCGGCTACAGCTGGTACGACCACCTGCCGCACTTCTACATCGAAGCGAGCGCACCGCGCTGTAGCCGATGACGACGCGGGGGATACCGCTACGGTCGCTGGCGCTGCGGCCGTCCCTCGGGCGCTGCGGGACAACCCGCCTCGGTGGCGAGCTGTCGTCCCGCGGTCTCTGCGCTCTGGACGTCGGCCTGGAGCTTCGCATGGACTTGCTGGAGCGTCGCATCGTCCGGGATGTCCTTGACGTCCTTGTCGAGCTTCTTCGTCGCGTCCGTGAACTCCTTGGCCGTCGGCGTCTTCATCTTGGCTGCGGCCTTCATCATCTGCGTCACGTCGTTGTCGATCCGAACTGTCGCGGCACGCACCTCGGCGACCGTCGAGTGCGGGCCGATGGCGTGGAGCTCGGCGACGTCCGATTGATACGACGCCGCGGCCGCGCAGAACTTCTCGTCGTACTTCTTCTGATCGGCACGGACGGCCAAGCTCGCGGTCAGCGCGACGAGACCCGTTGCCATCACGATTGCTGCTCTCATGAGAACCTCCACTTGGGTGACTCCGCTCAGCGGTGGCGGCTGCGGAGCCGTCGCTCATCGGCTTCGGCATCGTTGAAACCGAGGACGAGTCGCTCCATGGCTCCTGTTCACGACCAGTGCACCGATGGTGCCGAGCCCGCGGTGACGCGCTCGACGTCCGCTTGACGGAGGCGAGGACGCTAGCGACCCGGTTGAGCGTTGCGGCTCGGCTTTTCTGAAAGAAGGCGACGATCGCCTGCTTCGTGTCGTCCGACTTCAGGCGCGCCGCGCACGCTCACACGACGCGGTGTATTGCGAGGAGGTTCCCTGCCGCGTCGACCCACACGGTGCCTTTGCGCTTTCCCTGGTTGATGCGCCCCACGTACACGGGCTCCTCTCTCAGCCCGGTCACCTCCAGGACCTCCCCGAGTGTGCCAGCGCCGACTTGGCTCAGAATCGTGTCGCGCGCGGGAGCCGGGATCTCGTCGATGGAGACCGGCCGCACGTTGACGTTCTCCTCTTCTGCCTGGGCCGTCGCGACCTCTGCCTGGACCGTCGCGACGCTCGAAATCGCTGGCGCGACCAACGCTGCAGCCAGCAGCCAACGCCACCTTGCCATGCGGTCACCTCGGCAGAGGAGATGCAAGCTACACACCGAGCCGGCGCGCAGCGTCGGCCGCAACCAGCGCGAGGATCTCGGTGTACGTCGGGTACGAGAGGGGCACGTGGGAGACATCCTCGACGCGCATCGCCCCGGCCATGGCGACCGCCGCGACCTGCGTGATCTCGACCGCCTGCTCGCCGACGACGTGACAGCCCAGGATCTGATGCGTCCGGCGGTCGACGACGAGCTTGCAGAATCCGAACGTGTGGCCGTCGATGATCGTGCGCGTGGTCGAGTCGAAGTGCACGGAGGCGACCACGACGTCGTGCGTCTCCCGAGCCTTCTCCTCCGTGAGCCCGACGTGGGCGTACTCCGGGTCCGTGAAGCCCCCGGCGGGGATCGGCCTCGGGTCCCCCGTCTGCATCGTCGGCCCTCGCACCGCATTGGTCCCCGCGACGAAGCCGTCCTGGAGTGCGGGAGGGGCGAGCATCACGCGGCCCGTGACGTCGCCGGCGGCAAACACGTGGGCCGCGGAGGTCCGCAGGTACTCGTCGACCTTGACGAAACCTCGAGGCGTCGATTCGACTCCCGCTGCGGCGAGGCGCAGCCGTTCCGTGTCGGCCACCCAGCCGACGGCCACGACCGCCAGCGTCGCCTCGACGGCTTGCCGGGCGCCGCCACTCGAGAAGATCATCCGCACGCCCGCGGCGGTCTTCTCGAACGACTCGATGCGGCCGAAACCCTCCTTCACCGCCATGCCCGACTCGCGGAACGCCGCCGCTATCGCAGCCGCGACCTCGACGTCCTCGGTGGCCAGGATGCGCGGGGCCGCCTCGAAGAGCTGAACCCGCGTTCCGAACGCATGGAATATCGAGGCGACCTGCAACCCAGTCGCTCCCCCGCCCACGATGAGCATCGACGGCGGCAGCGAGGTCAACCTCCAGGCGTCGCTGTGCGTGCTGGTCCACTCGAAGCCGGGAATCGGCAGTCGCCGGCTCACGCCTCCCGTGCAGAGGATGATCTTCTCCCCCTCGAGGCGGAGTCCGCTCTCGGTCTCTATCGTGTGCGGGTCAGAAAAGCGCGCAGGCCCGGCGTCCTCGTGAACGGTCGCGCCCAGAGCGTCGACTTGCTGGCGCAACGAGGAGTGGAGGCGCACATCGCGGACGACCTCGCGGCCGCGCGCGAGCAGCCGCTCGTAGTCGAGCGCCGGCTCGCTCACGGCGACGCCGTACTGTCCGAGCTGGCGCGCTTCGCGCATCAGCCGCGCGGCGTGCGCCAAGACGCGCACCGGAACGGGACCATCGTTCGCCGCCATCCCGCCGAAGGCTCCGCTCGTCACCAGCGCCGTCCGCGCGCCGAGTTCCGCGGCACGAATCGTTGCAATCACGCCCGCCGGTCCCGCGCCGATGACGACTACATCGAACATGGAAGCAGATGTCGCCTATCCAGCCTTCGCGTATCGCAGCGCGGTGATGGCGCCGCTCGCGCGCAAGGCCTCCACGTCTCCATGGCTGAAGCCGAGCTGGGCGAGCACTTCCTCGTCGTGCTCCCCGACCTTCGGAGCGCGCCGCGCCCGTACCTTCTCCACGCCGTGGAGATGGACGGGGCTGCTCACCGTCCGCGTGAGCTGATCGCCGCATCCCTCGATGGGAACAATCACCTCGTTTTCCAGGAGCGCAGGATCTTCGATGACCTGCTCCGGCGTCTGCACGATGCCGAAGGTGATGCGTGCGTGCGAGAGCCGCTCGCGCCAGTGCGCGAGCGGAGCGCTCCGGAAGGCGCGATCGAGGATCGCCGCCAGCTCCGCGGAGTGCGCTGCGCGCTTCGCGGGGTCCGCGAACCGCTCGTCGTCGACCAGCGTCGGATTGCCGATCATGGCGGTGAGCCCCGGCCACTCCTGGTCGCGCGCGACCAGCATGATCCAGACTCCGTCCGAGGTCTGGTACGTGTTGATGAGCGCGCTCGGGGGCTTCAGCCTGTCGTGCTGCGGGTAGAACTTCGCGCCGCAGAGCGCCGCTGCCACGTACACGGCCAAGGACCAAGTGCCCTCGCCGATGAGCGAGGTGGTGACGTACCCACCCTTGCCCGTCCGCTCACGCCGGTAGAGTGCGGTCACGATGGATGCGTATAGGCCGACCGCCGTCGCGTGGTCACCGCTGCCGGACGGCGCGAGCGTCGGCGGAGAGCCTGCGTCGTGCAGCATCGAGAGCAGGCCGCTTCGCGCCCAGTACGCCGTCAGGTCGAAGCCCGGCGCGTCGGCGTCCGGACCGCGATCGCCATACCCGGTGATGTCGGCGTAGATGAGCCTCGGATTCCAGCGCGCGACGTCCTCGTACGTCACCTTGAGGCGCTCTCGAACCGGCGGCGGAAAGTTGGTCACGAAGACATCTGCCCATTCGACGAGACGCTTCACGACGTCGCCGGCGCGCTTCGACTTCAGGTTCAGCGCCAGGCCCCGCTTGTTCCGGTTGGTGGCGTTCCAGGCGTAGTCCACGTCGGACCGGGGGTGGGGCGGGACCTCGTGCAGCAACCGGTACCCGTCGCCGTGCCCGGGGGGCTCGACCTTGATCACGTCGGCACCGAACTCCCCGAGGATCGTCGTCGCGCCGGGGCCGGCGATCCAGCTCGCCATGTCGACCACTTTGAGTCCGGAGAAGACGTTGTCCTCGGCCATGGCATCACCGTCCTTGGAATCGCGGCGCGCGCTTCTCGAGGAATGCGGTCGCCCCTTCTTTTCGGTCCTCGCTCGCCATGCACACGGCGTTGAGCGCGCTCTCGAGCGCCAGCCCATCCGCCAAGGGGACGTCGAGCCCCTCGAGAACGGCCTCGATCGAGTACTCGACCGCCAGCGGCGCGTTCGCCGCGATCTGGGCGAGGATCTTCTCCGTGCGGGCGAGGAGCTCGCTCCGCGGCACCACCTCGTTGACGAGCCCGATGCGGCAGGCCTCCTGCGCGTCGACGAACGCGCCGGTCAGGATCATCTGCAGCGCCCTCCCGGGCCCGACGAGACGCGCGAGCCGCTGCGTGCCCCCCCAGCCCGGCATGATCCCCCACCTCACTTCCGGCTGCCCGAAGTGCGCCTCCTCGGCCGCGATGCGGAACGTGCACGCCATGGCGATCTCGAGGCCGCCTCCGAGCGCATAGCCGTTCACCGCGGCGATCACCGGCTTGCCGAGAGCCTCGATCATCATGAGGAGCGCCTTGCCCGCACGCATGAACTCCTGGGCTTCGAGCGCGGTCTGCTCCGCCGTGGTCGACAGGTCCGCCCCCGCGGCGAACGACTTGTCGCCGGCGCCGGTGAGGATCGCGCCACGGATGCCGGGATCACGGCGCACCTCGGTGAACGCGGCGCGCAGCTCCTCGATGACCGTGGGGTTCATCGCGTTCATGACTCTCGGGCGGTTCATCGTCACCGTCGCGATGCGGTCCTTTTTCTCGAAGAGGATCGTCTGGTAGCCGCGATCGGAGCCCGTGACACTCGTGGTGGACTGGGTGCTCATGGGAGGTCCTCCGCTAGACGAACGCGCTGAAGCCCGTGATGGCGCGCCCGACGATGAGCGTCTGCATCTCCCGCGTACCTTCGTAGGAGTAGATGGCCTCGGCGTCGGCGAAGAATCGTGCCACCTGCTCGTCGAGCAGGATGCCGTTGGCTCCCAGCACCTCCCTCGCCCGAGCCACGGTGTCGCGCATGGCGACCGTCGTGTACGCCTTGGCGAGCGACGCGTGCTGGTCCTCGAGCTTGCCCTCCTGCTGCATCCGCGCGAGCTGGACGCACATGCACTGGGAGGCGGTGATGTTCGCCAGCATCCGCGCGAGATGCTCCTGGATCATCTGGAACGAGGCGATGGGCCTTCCGAACTGCAGGCGGTGCTGGCAGTAGCGGAGCGCGTGCTCGTACGCGCCCATCTGTACCCCCGTCGCCATCCACGCGACCCCCGAGCGCGTCATGCGCAGGACGCGCGCGGTGTCGCGGAACGACGCGTCGCCCTGAAGCCGGTTGGCTTCGGGGACGCGGCAGTCCTTCATGATGATGTGGCCGTTCTGGACGACGCGTAGCGACAGCTTGTGCTGGATCTTCTCGACGCGGAAACCCGGCGCCGTCTTGTTCTCCACGATGAAGCCCTTGACCTGATCGTCGGCGACGTCCTTCGCCCAGATGATCGTCAGATCGCACCAGGGCGAGTTCCCTATCCATTTCTTCTCGCCGTTCAGCACCCAGCCATCGCCCTCGCGCTTCGCCGTGGTCTGCATGCCTCTGCTCGCGCCGGATCCAACCTCGGGCTCGGTCAGCCCGAAGGCGCCGACGAGCTCCAGCCGAGCCATCGGCGGCAGCCAGCGCTGCTTCTGCTCCTCCGAGCCACCGAGGTACACAGAGCCCATCGACAGCCCGCTATGCACGCCGAAGAACGTGCAGAACGAGGCGTCGACACGCGCCATCTCCATCCAGATGAAGCCCGCCAGGAGCGGGCTGCCGCCGGGGCAGCCGTAACCATGGAAGCCGACCCCGCCGATGCCGAGCTGGCGAACGGCGGGAAGGAGCTCGAACGGGAACGCGTCCTCGGCCCAGTACTTCGTGATGATTGGCGCGACCTTCTCGTCCATGAACGCGCGGACCTTCTGCAGAATCTTGGCTTCGTCGGGGGCGAGGGTCTCCTCGAGCGAGTAGAAGTCGCTGTCCGGCTCCGGTATCGGCCGCGGGGGCCTGGCCGCCTTCTTCGTTCTCCGGACTTCTTCGGGGGTCGTCTGGGCCATGGCAATTGCTCCGTCATCCGGCCTTTCGAGCCGGTTGGCGAGCGGCTCGCTCGCGCAGGTAGTCGTAGGCAATCTTGGCGTCGCCGAGGCTCAGGTCGGCGATGACGTGCGTCGCCGAGACGACCTCGAGGACCGGCAACGAGGCAACGGGCGCTTGCACGTGGGGGTGCAGTTCCAGGGTCGCCTCGCCCGTCCACGCGCCGTGGACGACGACGTCTCCCGCGCGAAACTTCACGAGCTCGCAGATGCGCGGCGAGCCGTCGACGTCGGGGATCAGCTTGAGCAGGTAGCCCGTCGTCTCGAGCGCGCGGCGGGCGATCGCATCGTCGACCTGCCTGCGCTTGTACGTCATCGTCGCGGTCGCGACGCGCACACCGTAGTAGTCGAGCGTGCACACGAGGCAGTCCCGCCGCACCTCGACGCGCGGGCTCGCGAGCACCTTCGGGTACCCCATGAGCTCTCGCCCCTGCGCGATCGCGGCGAAGTCGTCGACGTACATCGCGTGGGTGTAGGTGGCGGGCTGGCCATCGAACGTGACGGGGATGACCTGGCCGGACTCGTGATAGTCGCCAAGCCCTGTCGCATCCGGCATCCGGATGAACTCGTAATTGACGAGCGGATCGCGCGCGGGCTTCAGCGGGGCGGGGACGACCTTCGCGAGCGCGGCGGGATCGGTCCGGTACGTTATCGTGACGAACTCACGATTGAAGAAGTGCGGGTGCAGCTTGGCCACGTACGCAGGGTGGGCGATGGGCATGCCGCCGGCGGAGAGGACCTCTTCCTCGTTCATTTCGGGCCTGCCTTTCCGCGCTCGCTCGCCTCGCGCAGCCGCAGCCGCAGCCGCAGGATGCCGAGCAGCACCTCGTCGCGCTCTTTCTCGAGCTCGTCGATCGAGCGTCCCGCGGCCTCGCGCTGCACTCCCTCGACGATGGCGCGCTTCGCCTCGGGGCTGAACTCCGTCTGCGTCCCGAGGTCCTTCCACCACATCGCCATCGGCCCCGCCAGGTGCTCCATGAAGTGCTGGATGCCGCCCTCGCCGCCAGCGAGGTGGGCCAGCAGGTTCGGCCCCATGACGGCCCACCGCAGGCCCGGCCCCCAGCACACCGCCGTGTCGGCGTCTTCCGCGTTCACGACGCCCTTCTCGACGAGGTTCACGACCTCGCGGATGAGGGCCGCCTGGAGGCGATTGGCGACGTGGCCGACGACCTCCTTGTGGAGCCGGATCGGCTTCTTCCCGATGGACCGGTAGAAGGCGATCGCGCGCTCGATGGTCTCCGCAGAGGTCTTCTCGCCACCCACGACCTCCACGAGCGGCATGAGATGCGGCGGATTGAAGGGGTGCCCGATGACGCAGCGCTCGGGGCGCCGGCACGCGACCTGGATGGAGGTCATCGTCAGCCCCGACGAGCTCGACGCGATGATGACGCCTTCGCGCGTCATCCGATCGATGTCGGCGTAGAGCTTCTCCTTCAGATCGCGCCGTTCGGGCGCGTTCTCCTGCACGAAGTCGGCGCCGCTCATCGCCCGCTGCAGGTCGGGCGTGAATTCGAGCTTCCTCGGCGACGCGTCCGGCGACAGCCCGAGCGAGGACAGCTCGCCCCATGCGAGGTCCACCACGCGATGAAGGCTCTCCTCGGCTCTCGGCCCCGGATCGGTCGCCACGACCTCGAAGCCGCGGGCGAGAAAAAGCGCCGCCCAGCTGGCGCCGATGACGCCTGTACCGACGACCGCGATGCGACGGATGCTTGTGTCCTGTGCCATGGGTCGTTGCGATGCGAAGCACTCCATGTGCCGCCGGGCGACGACG
>DATJYG010000576.1:0-4820 GCA_035499695.1 Polyangiaceae bacterium | reverse complement strand
TGTTGTCGCACCACCACCACTCGCCCTCGCGGCACCAGTTGTCGTGCACCGCGCAGCCCCAATGGTAGCAGCAGTCACCGCAGACCCAGCTCCAGCAGCTGCAGCCCGGTCCGCACATCCCGTAGCAGTTGTTGCCTTCGTTCGGATACGCCTGGCAGTAGGACTGCTGCGATTGAATCGTGTCGAGCTTCGGCACGTTCACGGTGAGGGCCGAGGCGGCCTGCTGCGCGATCTTGTGCAGCGCGAGCACGGCGGGATAGTCCACGCCGGTGATGCCGCGCACGCCCAGGGCGCGTGACAGCGTCGGGAGCTGCGCCATCTCGGGCAGCGCAATCATCTCGTCCATCACGTGCGTGTCGCCCGTGAAGGCGAAGCCGGCAGTCGAGACGGCGCTCGGCTGCGTCCCGGTCTGGGCGCGCACCTGGGCCACGAATTCCTTCGTCGTGTGCATCGTGAGCCCGCCGCCCATGTACGTGAAGTCGTACGCGTCGCCGTTCGTCTCGATCTTGATGATCGGGCGGCCGCCGTTGCCGGTCAGGTCCATGTAGACGTCGTCGTTCACCTTCGCGAGGTCGAACTTCAGCGTGTCGCCCCGCGCGTCGGCGTAGACGCCGGAGATCCGCTGCGGGGTCGAGGTCGAGAGGGTGATCCCGTCGTTGAGCGTGTTCACGCCCGGCCCGGAGGTCGTCGACCCGGTCGGCTCGCTCGACGGTCCGGCGCTGCTGCAGCCTGCCATCGCGAGCACCAAGGCCGAGCCGAGGATCAGGGTGGAACGCGTCATATCGGAATTACCTCCGACAACGCGTCTTTTCACGGAGGATACCAATCGGTAGATATCAATGGTTCCGCTGACTTGACCGCGCGAAGCCCCCGACTCCAAGTCCGGAATCGAACTAATTGTCTGCAAATGGACTTCGCGTCGGCTGCGTGAAGCACGGACAGGTGTCCCGTTCTCTCACTCGGGGATGCCCACTGCTGGCGAGCGGCCGCAACGTGGTCAGCCAGTTTGCCGGACGACGCGTCGAACCGGGAGTGATGCCGCGTCGTTCGACGTCGCCGCGTCTGGCACCCGTCCTGCTCTTGGTGTCGTACCTTGAGCTCCAGCCGGCGACGCACCGCGAGCGGCACCCGCTCGAAGAATCAGGTGGTCGTGCTCGTGGACGATTCCGCCGACGTGCGCAGCTCGCTCGCCGAAGTGCTGCGCGCCGAGGGCTTCACGGTCATCGAGGCCGCCAACGGCCGCGAGGCCGTCGAGCGAACGCGTGCCGCCACGCCCGATCTCGTCCTCATGGACCTGTCTCTCCCGGTCCTGGACGGAGCGGCGGCCATGCGCATCATCAAGAGCTTCGTGCCGACCCGGGGCATCCCGGTGGTCGCGCTCACCGGGCTGTCCCTGAGCGCTTCGGACCTGCATGCGCTCGGGTTCGACGCGGCCCTTCGCAAGCCGTGCTCGCCGCACGCGCTCCTCGAGTGCGTGGCCGCGGTCGCCACGACCGGCAAGCGCGCGCGCCGGTGAGCGGCGCGCCGCGCGATCCCGCGCTACCTGACGTGCGCTTCCCATGGAGGGGTACGTCGGAAGCATCTGGTGGGTGCGACTGCTGCTGCAACGCGGCCTCGCGGCCATCTACCTGATCGCGTTCCTCGCGGCGCTGGACCAGTTCCGTCCGCTGGTCGGCGAGCGAGGGCTGCTGCCGGTCCCGGAGTACCTCCGGCGCGTGAGCTTCCTCAAGGCGCCGACGTTGTTCCACGTCCACTACGGCGATCGCTTCTTCACCTCCGTGGCGCTGGCGGGCGCGGGGCTGTCGGTCGTGGCGCTCGGGGGATGGTCGGAGTCCGGGCCGGTGTGGCTCTCGCTCTCGGTGTGGCTCGCGCTGTGGGCGCTGTACCTGTCCATCGTCAACGTCGGCCAGGACTTCTTCGGCTTCGGCTGGGAGTCGATGCTGCTCGAGGCGGGATTCTTCGCGAGCTTCCTCGGTCCATCGCGGATGGCGCCGTCGGTGATACCGGTGCTGATCCTGCGCTGGATGCTCTTCCGCGTGGAGCTCGGCGCGGGGCTCATCAAGCTGCGTCACGACAGGTGCTGGCGCGATCTCACGTGTCTCTACTTCCACTACGAGACGCAGCCGCTGCCGAACCCGATGAGCTGGTTCTTCCACCGGGTGCCCAGGCCGCTGCATCGCTTCAGTGTGCTCTTCAGCCACTTCGTGCAGCTCGTCGTCCCCTTCGGGCTCTTCGCGCCGCAGCCGGTGGCTTCCGTGGCCGGGGGGCTCGCCATCTTTCATCAGGTGTGGCTCGTGCTCAGCGGCAACTACTCGTGGCTCAACTGGCTGACCATCGTGCTGGGTGTCTCGGGACTGAGCCTCCCGGCGGCGATCCCCGTCGTCCTGCATGCGCGCCCGGCTGCCTACGACGCATTCGCGCTGCTTCTCGCCGGCGCGACGATCGTGCTCAGCGTGAAGCCGGTGCTCAACCTGGCGTCGAAGAACCAGGCGATGAACCTCAGCTACAACCCGCTGCACCTGGTCGGCACCTACGGTGCTTTCGGGAGCGTCACGCGCGAGCGCTACGAGGTCGTGCTCGAGGGGACCGAGAGCGAGGACCCTCGCTCCGAGGACGCGAAGTGGCTCGAATACGAGCACCGCGCCAAGCCGGGGAAGGTGACCCGCATGCCCCCGCAGGTCGCCCCGTACCACCTGCGTCTCGACTGGGTTCTCTGGTTCCTCCCGTTCTCGACGCACGTCTACGGAGGCGAGGTCGTGTCCTTCGGGTACGAGCTCTGGTTCCTGCGACTCGTCGAACGGCTGCTCCAGGCCGACCGGCCAACCTTGCGGCTCCTGCGCGGCGACCCGTTCGCCGGCCGCGCCCCGCGCTTCGTGCGCGCGCGCTACTACCGGTACCAGTACACCGGCTGGGACGACCTACGGCGCACCGGCGCGTGGTGGCGGCGCACCCTGCTCGGCGACTACCTGCCGCCCACGTCCCTGACGGACGTGCGGCGGCAGATCGACTGACTGCTGCACCCGCGTCACGGCGCACGGCTGATCCGTGAGCGTCACTGGCGCGGACGCTGCAAACCCTTGCCGAGTTCGAGCACCAGAGCTCGAGCGGACGAGGGGACTGTGTTCTCGAGCGTGCTGTTCAGCGTGGTGACGGTCTTGCTCCTCGGATGTCCGTTCTTCCTGTTCGAACGGCGATTCGCGGCGCGACCCGTCGTGTATCGGAAGGTGCTGGCGCGCGACTTCGGGGCGTACATGGTGGGCGCACTCCTGAGCATCGGATCGGGCGCCACGCTGAAATTCCTGGTCGCGGAGTTCCACGTCGCCGAGTTGCTGCAGCTCGTGCCCCCCGTCCCGACGTGGGCACGCATCCCGCTCGCCGTCGTCGGCGTCGACTTCGGCCTCTACTGGATGCACCGCCTGATACACACGGCCGCCCTCTGGCGTCTTCACCGCTGGCATCACGTGCCGCGCCAGATGTACTGGCTGGCCGGGATGCGCACGAGCATGCTGCAGCAAGTGCTCTACGGAACGCTGCCCTTCGTGCTCGTCGCGCTCAATGTGGCGCCCGCGTTCTTCGCCGTGTACGGACTTTTCGCGACGGTCACGAACCATTGGATGCACGCGAACCTGCGGTTCCGGGCGCGGTGGCTCGAGGCGTTCCTCGTGACCCCGCGGATGCATCACGTGCACCACAGCCTGGACGTGCGACATCGCAATCGGAACTTCGGGAGCGTCTTCTGCATCTGGGACCGGATGTTCGGAACGTTCTTCGACCCGGACGACGTCGATGGCCCGCTCGAGTTCGGCATTCCCGACGTCGTCGCAGCTCCGCGCATCGTGATCGGCCTTTGAGCCAGGCTGGCGGCAACGCCCCGCCGGATGCGAGCATCGGAGCCTTCGATGGCTGCGTCCGCCGAATGCCGCGCCCGACCCGGCGAGTTTGCGCCCGTCATCGACCGCACCAAGTGCGAGGGCAAGGCCGACTGCGTGGAGGTTTGCCCCGTCCAGGTGTTCGAGGTGCGGAGGATGGATGACGGGGACTTCGCGCAGCTCGGAGTGCTCGCGAAGCTGAAGAGCTTCGCCCACGGCCGGAAGACGGCCTACACGCCGCGTGCCGCGCTCTGCGAGGAGTGCGGCAAGTGTGTCGCGGCCTGCCCCGAGAAGGCGATCAAGCTCGCGCGCGTCCCCTAGCTCCCGGCGTCACACCTGCGCAATTCCGCCGTCTACGAACAGCTCGGTGCCGGCGATGAAGCCCGCGTCCTCCGAGGCGAGAAACGAGACGGCGCTCGCGATGTCTTCCGGCCGGCCGACGCGTCCGAGCGGCACTCTGTCGCGGAAGGTGTCGCTCAGGCCTTTGCTGTCGGTCGCGTTGAGCCCCTGCAGTCCAGGAGTGTCTATCGGCCCGGGGCTGACGACGTTGACGCGAATGCGCCGCGCCTTGAGGTCGCTCGTCCACGTGCGCGCAAACGAGCGCAGCGCCGCCTTCGTGGCGCTGTACACGCTGCGGCCGGGGAAACCCTTCGATCCGACGATGGACGAGCTGAGGATGACCGACGCCCCGTCGGACAGGAGCGGCAGCGCCTTCTGCACCGTGAACAGCGTGCCCTTGACGTTGATGGCGAAGGTCTGGTCGAAATGCTCCTCGGTGATCGCTTCGAGCGGCAGGAAGGAGCCGCCCCCGGCGTTGGCGAACAGCACGTCGATGCGGCCCGCCTCGCGAGCGACCACCTCGTAGAGGCGGTCGAGATCCTCGAGCTTCGAGATGTCGCCCTGAACGCCCGTGGTATCGCCGCCGATCTCGCGAACGGCGGCGTCGAGCTC
>DATJYG010000575.1:0-8889 GCA_035499695.1 Polyangiaceae bacterium | reverse complement strand
GTGGCGGTGCCGCTCTCCGTCCGGTTGCCGTCGCCGAGCTGCCCCTGGGCGTCGTCGCCCCAGCAGCGCACGGTGCCGCCCGAGGAGAGGGCGCACCCGTGGCGATCGCCGAGGGCGAGCTGCGTGATGCTCTTCAGGCCGTTCGCCTGCACCGGCACCACGCTGAAGCCCGAGGGCACTCCGTCGCCGAGGGCGCCGTAAGCGCCGTTGCCCCAGCAGCCGACGAGCCCCGCGGTCGTGGCGGCGCACGTGGTCGAGCCGCCCACGGCGATCGCGGCGACGTCGCCCTCCGTCTGGCCGCCGCAGCAGCTCTGGGTGCCGCACATCGCGTAGCCGCCCTCGCACTGGAAGGAGCACTTGGCGGACACGCAATCGGAGGCGCCGTGCGAAGTCGCCGGCTGCGGGCACACCATGCACGAGTCCCCGCACGCGGCGACGCTCTCGGGCTGGCAGCCGCCGCCGCACATCACGTCGCCCTTGCCGCACGCGCTGCCGTCGTAGCGGGCGGCGTCGCCCGCGTCGGTCGTCGCGGGGCTACCGGTCGCGTTCGGCGCGGAGCTCGAGCACGCCGCGACCGCACAGAGGAGCACGACGCTCGCTGGAGCAGGCGCGCGCACGGAGCATCCTCATTCGACCGTGACGGTCTTGGCCAGGTTGCGCGGCTGGTCGACGTCGTTGCCCTTGAGGTCGGCCATGTCGTACGCGAGAAGCTGCAGCGGGATGACCTCGAGCAGCGGGAGCACCTCCGGCTCGGCGGCCGGGATCTCGACGATGTCCGGCTCGGGCGGAGGCGCGCTCGCGCGGCGCGAGCTGCCCGGGGGGAGGCCGGCGAGGAGCATCGCGCGCACGTCCTTGTCGCCGCGCGTGCACACCGCGATGATCTGGCCCTCGCGCGCCCTGACCTCCTGCATGTTGCTGACGGTCTTCTCGTAGTGCGCGTCGCGCGGGACCAGAGCGACGACGGGCATCTCGTCGTCGATGAGCGCGATGGGCCCGTGCTTCATCTCGCCGGCGGCGTAGCCCTCCGCGTGGATGTACGAGATCTCCTTGAGCTTGAGCGCCCCCTCGAGGGCGACCGGGTACCCGGTGCCGCGCCCGAGGAACAGCATGTGGTTGGCGTGCACGTACTTCTTGGCGAGGTACCGGATGTCGTCGGCCTTCGCGAGCACGTCGCGCATCTGCTGCGGCGCCTTGGTGAGCGCGTCGAGCACGCGCCGCGCCTCGTCCGCCGGGAGCGTTCCGCGGCGCCTCCCGAGGTAGACGGCGAGCAGCACCATGGCCACGAGCTGCGTCGTGAAGCACTTGGTGGACGCGACGCCGATCTCCGGCCCCGCGTGCGTGTAGAGCGCCGCGTCGGCGTGGCGCGGGATGGCGCTGTCGATCACGTTGGCCACCGCGAGGATGTTCGCGCCACGCGCCTTGGCCGCCTTGAGGGCGGCGAGCGTGTCGAGCGTTTCACCGCTCTGGCTCACGGCGACGACGAGGTCGTCAGGCCCGAGCACCGGCTCGCGGTAGCGCACCTCGCTGGCGATCTCGACGACCGCCGGCACGCGCGCGAGCTGCTCGACCCAGTATCGCCCCGCCATCGCGGCGTGGGCGCTCGTCCCGCACGCGACGAAGTAGACGCGCCGGATCTTCTTCGCGAGGTCCGCCGAGATGCCGAGCTCCTCGCCGATGACGTCGCCCTCGACGAGGTCCACGCGCCCGCGCAGCGTGTCCTCCACGGCGCGCGGTTGCTCGTGGATCTCCTTGAGCATGAAGTGCTTGTAGCCGCCCTTCTCCGCCTGGGTGGCCGACCAGTCGATGCGCTTCGCGGCGCGCTGCACGACGCTGCCGTCGAGCTTCGTGATCTCGAACGCGGTGCGCGTGAGGCGCGCGACCTCGCCGTCGTCGAGGAACACGACGTCGCGCGTGTGGGCGAGGAGCGCCGGGATGTCGCTCGCGCAGAGCATCTCGCCCTTGCCGATGCCGATGACGAGCGGGCTGTCGGCCTTGGCGACGACGACCTCCTCGGGCGAGTCGGCGCTGAGCACGGCGATCGCGTACGCGCCGCGCACGCGCCGCAGGGCGTTGCGCACGGCGGCGGCGAGCGGATGGCCCCCGTGCACTTCCTCCTCGATGAGGTGCGCCACGATCTCGGTGTCCGTGTCGCTCGCGAAGCGGACGCCCCTGCCCTCGAGCTCGCGCCTGAGCGCGACGTGGTTCTCGATGATCCCGTTGTGGACGACGGCGATCCGGCCGGCGACGTGCGGGTGTGCGTTGGCCTCGCTCGGCCGCCCGTGCGTGGCCCATCGCGTGTGCCCGATGCCGGTGGTGCCGGCGAGCGGGTTCTTCTTCAGCGCCACCTCGAGGTTGGCGAGCTTGCCGACGGCGCGGACGATCTCGATGCCCTTCGGCCCGGTGTGCAGCGCGAGCCCGGCGGAGTCGTACCCGCGGTATTCGAGGCGTCGCAGCCCCTCGACGAGGATGGGCGCGCACTCCTGTGTTCCGACGTACCCGACGATTCCGCACATGGGCTTTTCCTTAGTGTAGCCAGCGGTGAACGGATGTCCGCGTTTCTTCGTATCGCGTGAGGAGGATCAACCGGCGCTGGGAGCAACGACCACGCCGCGCCCCCCGCTCTTGCCCTCGTAGAGCCTGCGGTCGGCGGCCCTGACGAGCGCGTCGACGGTCGCGCCGTCGCGCGGGAAGCTGGCGATGCCGGCGCTGAAGGTGACGTGGAAGGGTTCGCCGCTCTCGCTGCGGAAGCGGATGGCGCGGAACTCGTCGAGGACGCGCGAGAGGACGGCGGCGGCCGTCGCGGCGGTCTCGCCGGGGAAGACGACCATGAACTCCTCGCCGCCCCAGCGGCCGCGCAGGTCCTCGAGGCGGAAGCGCGCGTCGAGCAGCCGGCCCAGCGAGACGAGGACCTGGTCGCCGACCAGGTGCCCGTACGCGTCGTTGACGCGCTTGAAGCGGTCGACGTCGAGGATCGCGAGCGACAGGACGAGCGAGTGCCTGCGCGCCTCCGAGAGACGGCTGGCGAGCGCGTCGAGCAAGGCGCGGCGCGAGAGCAGGCGCGTGAGCGGGTCGCGCTCGGTCATCTCGCGCATGAGCCGCCGACGGTCGAGGCGCACGCGCACGCGCGCGAGCAGCTCCTCCGACACCAGCGGCTTCGCCAGGTAGTCGTCGGCGCCGGCCTCGAAGGCCGCGACGCGGCTCTGCAGGTCGGTGCGGCCGGTGACGAAGAGGATGGGCACGTCGCGGTGCTCGGGATCGGTGCGCACGATGCGGATGGCGTCCCAGCCGTCGACGTCGGGGAGCATCGCGTCGAGCAGGAGCAGATCGGGCCGCACCTCGTCGAGCAGCTCGAGCAGGTGGCGCGCGTCGGGGGCGTGCTTGACCACGATGCCGTCGGCGCCGAGCACGGCGCTCACCACCTCGGCGAAGTCGGGGTCGTCGTCCACGACGAGCACGCGCATGCGCTCGGTCTGCCCGAACGCGAGCATCTGATCGATCGCCGCGCCGAACGCGTAGGGCTCGATGGGCTTCGTGAGAAAGAGCGACGCGCCGGCGTGCGCCGCCGCGACCCGCAGCTCCATGCCGGCGTCGGCGGAGAGGAACGCGAGCGGGATGCGCCGGTGACCGGGCATGGCGCGCAGGTCGCGCGCGAGCGTCGTCGCCGCGGTGCCGAGGGAGGCGTCCACCAGCGCCGCGTCGAAGTGAGCGGCGGCCGCGGCCGCCATCGCCTCCTCGGGCGTGGCGACCGCGACCACGTGAAGCAGCTTCTCCCTGCCCAGGGCCTCGATCTGGAGGCGCGTGGTGGCATCACGATCGACGACGAGGACGCGGGGCCCGTTGTTCGTCGACTTCGGCGGATTGGACGAGCGGGACGCCACGCGCCGCACCGCGTTTGCACGTGTGATGCCGGGCTATCGGTCGCAGCTCAGGTCCGGCATGTCCGCCGGATCGGCGCCGTCGGCGACGAGGCGCGCGTAGGCCACCAGCTTCGGCGCCTGGTCGACGCGTGCGAACACCGAGCGGGCGCGCGTCGTCTCGTCGTGGTCCATCGCGCTCAGGCTCACGACGCCGACGACCTCGTGCGTGCGCGAGTCGAGGACGGGGCCGCCTGAGTCACCCGGGCAGATGCTCGCCTGGGCCTCGAAGGTGCCGGCGCTCACGGCCGTGATGGTGCCGCCCTCGCGCTCCCGGCGGCGGATCCCCTCGGCCGAGAGGGCGCAGCGGCCGAAGCCCTGTGGGTAGACGCCCTCACCCGCGCGCGGCGCCTCGTCGGTGACGCCGATGGTCGCCATGCCGACGAGCTTGCGTTCGAGGACGAGCACCGCGATGTCGCCCTTGGCGCCGGCCTCGCCACACGACGGCGCGAGGATCGCCCGCAGCCCGACGTTGCCCCAGGGCAGGAAGTCGCCGCCGAGCTCGACCTGCACGGCCGATGCCGGCACGAGCTTCGACGTGAAGCCCCCGCGCGCGTCGCGCTCGACGACGCAGTGGTGCGCGGTGAGCACGAGGTCCTCGTCGATGAGGGTGCCGCTGCACGTCATCTGCGGGCCGACCACGCGGACGACCGCGTCGTCGGGCGACGCGAGCCCGGCGGGTGGCGCGGTGAGCAGATCGACGTCGTCCTGCGCCGCCCGGCTCGCGGGGCGGACGGCGGGCCCGCTGGGCGCGGAGTGGGCGAACGGGAACCGCGCGCACGCGGTGCTGGCGACGCCGGCCACGCCGAGCGCCGCGAAGAGGAAACGCACCGTCACTGCACGACCACGCGCGCCTCGCGCGTGGCATTCTGGTACGCGAGGGCGCTCATCTCGGGGTGCGCCTGTGCGTCTTGGACGCCCATGGATACGAGCTCGCGCAGGATGTCGGCGCGACGCATGGCGGACGCGAGCAGCACGGGGTCGCACCCGTCGGGGGCGGGGCCACCCTCGGCCAGCGGGCGGCACGTCGTGACCACGTGGCTCTCGACCGTGAGCGCCTCGTCGTTGCGGCCGGCGTCCACGAGGGCGCGCGCGTAGACGTGCTGCATCCGCACGTCCGCGCGGACCGCCGGCGGCGCGCTCTCGACGAGCACGATGGCGAGACCGGGCTGCCGCGCGTCGAGGTACGCCTGCGCGAGGGCGCGGCGCGCCGCGAGGTCGTCGGGGCGGGAGGCGGCCGCCGCCTCGAGGGCGCGCACCTGGTCCGGGGCGGTCGACGCGAGCAGGGGCTTCTCGCGCTCGGTGCCGCTCATCGCCCAGAGCACCCCGGCCGCCGCGAGCACCGCCACGCCATACGCTCTCAGCCCCATGTCCTTCCCTCCAGTGTCGAGTCAGACGTGCGAAGCCACCAAAGGGTGCACCGTCGGCGCCCACCAACATGACACGATCGTGTCGCCCACGCTGGCGACAAGGCGTGTAGGTCGGGAGCTCACACGGCGCGCAAGGAAGCGAAAGGACGCGAGGGGGCAGACAACGGTCGCGCTGGGGATGTTCCCGCGAAGTACACGCGAGCTGCGGAGCGCCTTGGGTCGGCTACGCTGCCCGCGCCATGAAGGGGTGGAACCTCGCGGTCTTCGCTGCGCTGACGGCGTGCTCGCGCGGAACGGGCGACGACGGGCGCCGCGCTGCGGCATCGGAGGTGGCCCCCGCGCCGCCGGAGCGGGCGGACGCCACGGTGCGCCGCATCGAGTCGCGCGACGAGGTGCCGCTCGTGGGCCTCCGGGTCGACGCCAGGAAGGGCGACTGGGTGGTCCGCGGCTCCGGCGGCGTCGCCGTCGTGTCCTCCAGGGGCCGCATCGTCGACTTCGGCCCCGTCGGCGGGGAGGACGCGCTCGTCTCGATCGAGCCGACGGTGTTCCTCGGGCTCGACGAGGAGACCTCGGTGGTCGAGTCGGTCGAGGCGGCGGGCGTCGGGCAGGACGCGGTGCTCGTGAAGCGGCGCGTGCTGAGCGATCCAGCGCTGACGCTCTGGACGTACGTGACGTTCGCCGACGGCGCGCTGCGCATCGAGTCGGTGGCCACGGCCGGGGAGGAGCGCGCGCTGGCCGTGACGGTCGGCGAGATCGTCGCCTGGGGCAACGTGCCGGCGTGGGTCGAGGGCCACGGCTTCGTCAGCGGCGCGGGCTCGCTCGCGGGCGACTTCATCGCGCGCGAGGGGCTCGGCGTCTCGTACGCGATGGCGACGGAGAAGGGGCACATCGTCGCGCGCTTCGCGAAGCCGCAGCCAGGCTTCCACGAGTGGCCGCGCACCGGCGAGACGGTCGAGACCATCCCGGCGCACGGGGCCTCGCAGCGGCGCGTCGTGCTGCTCACCGCGGGCAAGGGCGCGCTGGGCGACGCGGTCACGAGGCTGCCTCGCTACGCGCAGGCAGCGCTCGACCGGGTGGCGCTCCCCAAGGGCCTGCCCGAGCACGCGTTCGCCGAGGTCGCCCCCTGCGGATCGACGGCGCCCACGCCGTTCGCGCGCTTCGACGCCCGCGCCGACGCGCTGCGCCTGCCCCACGGGTGCTGGCGCGGGCGGCTCGGGGCGCCGGGGTACGCGACGGGGCCGTGGACACCCGCGGAGTCGCTCGCGACGGCGCCGCTGCCGCAGGCCGGAACGCTGCGCTGGCGCGTGCGCGAGCGAGGCGCGGGGTTCGTGCCGGCGCGCATCGTCCTCCGCGGCACGGCCGGCACGAAGGACCCCGACTGGGGCGAGGACCCGAGCGACGGCGCGTCGCTCGCGGTGCTCTACGCCGATGGCGACGGCGAGCGCGCGGTCCCGCCGGGCAAGTACCACGTCACGGTGACGCGCGGCTTCGAGTACACGCAGCGCGAGGCGGACGTCACGGTGCAGGCGGGCAAGGCGACCGACGTCGACGCGGAGCTCGAGCGCGTCGTGGACACGCACGGATGGATCACCGCCGACCTGCACGTGCACGCGGTGCCGTCGCCCGACGCGCCCGCGCGGCTCGAGGACCGCGTGCGCTCGCTCGCCGGATCGGGCGTGGAGGTCGCGGTCGCGACCGACCACAACGCGATCACCGATTACGGCGCGACCATCCGCGAGCGCGGCCTGGCGCCCTGGCTCGCGTCCATCGTCGGCGACGAGGTGACGACGCGCGGCGTGCCGCTCGGGCACTTCAACGTGTTCCCGCTCGCTCCGGGCGCCGATCCGGTGCCGTTCGATCACGCCACGCCGGCGGAGGTCGCCTCGGCGGCGCGCGCGGCCGCGCCCCCCGGCGACAAGGTGGTGCAGCTCAATCACCCGCGCATGGGCAGCATCGGCTACTTCGAGCTGCTGCGCTTCGACCCGCGCGACGTCGCCGGCTGGCGCACGCGCAGCCCGCTCGCCGACACGGGGTTCGACGCCATCGAGGTCTTCAACGGCGACCACTACGCCGAGATCCCCGAGGTGGAGCGCGCGATGCGCGACTGGTACGCGCTGCTCGACGCCGGCGTGCGCATCACGGCGACCGGCAACTCGGACTCGCACCGCGTGAGCTACCACGAGTGCGGAGTGCCCAGGAACCTCGTGCGCGTGGACGACGACGACCCGGGCCACTGGGATGCCGACCACGCCGCGCACGAGGCGGCGTTCGTCGCCGCCGTGCGCGCCGGCCACGTGGTCGTCTCGAGCGGCCCCTTCGTGCGCGTCGACGTGGACGGCGCCGGCCCGGGCGACGACGCTGCCGCAGGCTCGCACACGGTGCACGTCACGGTCGACGCGCCGCCGTGGGTCGACGTGACCCGCGTCGAGCTCGTTCACCGCGGGGGCGAGACGCTCCACACGTGGACCGGGCCCTTCGCGGCAGGCACGCGCCGACTCGACGCCAAGCTCCCGCTGGACCTCGCCGCCGGCGACTGGATCGTCGCCGTCGCGCGCGGCGAACGCGAGATGCGCTTCCTCCCGCGGAGCGGCGCCAAGCCCTTCGCCTTCACCAACCCCGTGTGGGTCCGCTGAACCGTCATTCGCAGCAGGCGTCGACCCCGGGCGAACAGTTGATGCCGCCGCAATTGACCGCGCACGGAGGCCCGACGTTCTTCCACGCGTACGACGTGCCTCCCGCCGGGTCGCACTGCTGCGGTTGGTTGCCGTTGCACTGCCAGTAGCCCGGCTCGCACGCGACGCACACGGCGTTGGCGCATGCCACGGGGCAGACGGTGACCACCGTGATCGTGACGAGATCGGGGCCGCACGAGTCGAGCTCGGGACCGCCGCTCGGTATGCAAAACTCGAATCCTGGCTCGTGCCCGACGCATTGGGGCACCTGGTCCTGGCAGGTCCCCGCGTTCTGACCCGGCACACTGTCGCAGAGCTGGGAGCCGCTGCACGTTCCGTTCGCGACCCAGTGCCCCGTTGCATCGCAGAGAAGCTGAAGCTTCTGCGCGTTGCCGGCACACGCGAGAGCGCCGGGCGGGGAACAGCCCTGCCCGAGGATGCCGACCATCCCGATACCCGCATCGAGCATGGTCGCTTCGGCGGCTGCGTCGAGGCTGCTCGAGGCCTCGGCGACGACCGCATCACGGACGCCCGCGTCAAAGCCTCCGTGCGCGGCGGATTCGCTTCCGCAAGCGGCAAGCGCCACCACCGTGCACGTCCACCAGGACACCCAGGCGGCCAGCCCTCTTCGCGACACGCATACGGATGGTACGCCTCAACGCAAGAAAGCGCCCCCGGCCCCCTCGCATGCGACGAGGGAACCGGGGGCTTGCACGCGCTGCACGACGACTAGGAGGACTTCGACGTGCCCGCTGCGCCACCCGGCGCAGGCGCAGCTGCGGGGGCCGGCGGCTCCCCCGCGGGCGCAACCGGCGCTGCGGGCGCCGCGGCGGGTGCCGCAGCGGCCGTCGCCGTCTTGCCCTTCTTGCCTGCGTTCGGGTGGTTCGCCGCGCGCGTGGCCTTGGCCTTCGCTGAGGCCGCGGCCTTCTGCTC
>DATJYG010000574.1:0-6393 GCA_035499695.1 Polyangiaceae bacterium | reverse complement strand
CAGAAGAGGCATCTCGCGCGTCGTCGCCGAGGGCTGCAGCAGGCGCAGCAGCTCGGCCAGGATGGGCAAGTGCGTCTCCTGGAAGTCGCGAAACGGCCTCAGCCCGCGCGAGAGCAGCCACGCGACGTGGAGGTGCTGCGCCTCGTCGTAATCGAGTGCACGCCCCAGCGCCCGTGCCGCAAAAGCTGCGTGGAACGCGAGCAGCAGCAGCAGCCAGCCGAGGGCTACGCAATCGAGCCAGCGACGACGCGCGCCCATTCGCCCTCGGATTTCCATACCTCCTACCCGGTAGCGGGCGCACCCTGATTCCCCCCGTGCCTGAGCCGTTGGGTTTCCCCTTGATGCCGAGGGCCGCTCCTAACTACCCTCACGAACATGCGAATCGTCCCCCTTGCATCCCTTGCATGCATCGCGTCGTTCGCTCTCGCATGCGGAGCCAGCTTCCCGCCGCCCAACGACGAGTGGGCCGCCGCCCAGGCCGACGTCGGCCGCGCGGAGTCCGGCGGAGCGCCGAACGTGCCCGACGCCAAGCTGCACCTGCAGCTCGCGCAAGAGGATCTGCAGAAGTCCAAGGCCCTCATCGACCAGGACAACCGCCGCGCCGCGGATCTCATCGCGGTCGCGCGCGTCGAAGCGCAGCTCGCGCTCAGCATGGCGCATCAAGCGCAAGCAGAAGACGCGGCCCAGAAGGCCGCCGCAGACCTCGCGAAGGCGAAGGGAGGCCAGTGATGAAGCTTCGTCTATTGCTCGTTCTCAGTGCGGCGACCGGGCTCGGGCTCTCGGCGTGCGGCGGCGACATCCCCCCGCCCAAGCAGCTCGTGGACGCGCAGAACGAGTACGCGCGCGCCAAGGGCGGCATCGCGATGCAGATGGACCCCACCGACGTTCACGAGGCCGACCTCGCGCTGCAGAAGGCGCAGGCCGCGTGGAAGGACAACCAGGACCCGAACGACGACCACGTCATCGACCTCGCGATCATCGCCCAGCGCAAGGCGCAGATCGCCGAGGCCGAGGCGGCCGCCGCCAAGGCGAACGCCGACGCCGCCCAGTCGAAGGCCGACTACAACGCCGCGATCCAGTCGCAGCTCTCGGCGACCAAGGGCGCCCTCAGCCAGACGCAGCAGCAGCTCCAGCAGACGGCCGCTCAGGCGGCGGCGCAGAAGGCGCAAATCGCAGACCTCACGGCGAAGCTTCAGGACGCGCGCGACACCATCGCGAAGATCGCGGCGGTGAAGGACACCGACCAGGGCATGGTCATCACGCTGCAGGGCGAGGTGCTCTTCAAGACCGGCAAGTGGGACCTCAAGCCGGCGGCGATGGCGAAGCTCGACCAGATCGCCGACGCCCTCCGCGGCAAGGAGG
Source organism: Polyangiaceae bacterium (assembly GCA_035499695.1). Lineage (GTDB taxonomy): Bacteria > Myxococcota_A > Polyangia > Polyangiales > Polyangiaceae > Palsa-1150. Next base: position 5,031 of record DATJYG010000574.1, on the reverse strand, counting down.
CGGCCATGGTGGTCTACGGGTACACCGACAACGTCGGTACCTACGACAACAACATGGCGCTCTCGCAGAAGCGCGCGCAGTCGGTGCGTGACTACCTGGCGAGCAAGGGCATCCCGAACGACCTCATCACCGCGCAGGGCAAGGGCCCGGACAACCCCGTGGCCGACAACACGTCGACCGACGGGCGCGCCCAGAACCGGCGCGTCGAGATCGTCGTCTCTCCCAAGAAATCGTGAGCTGATACACTCGTTCGCAGCTTGCGAAAGACGACGACCGGCTCCGTCCGGGCAGCACGCGGGAAGAAGCGCACCGCTCCGCTCCGCAAGGGGAAGCTGACGGTCGACGCGTCGCGGCTCGCGCTGGCCGCGATGGAGCGCATCCGGAGCGTCCTTTCGCGCAAGGGACACGCGGACAGGTTCGGGCCGCCCGTGACGATGCGCGAGCTGGCGGCCCGCGCGAGCTACCTGGGGGTGGCGCTCCCGCCGAGCTACTCGGCGGCGATGCGCGTCGCGGCGAAGATCGGCGAGCCCGAACGACTGCTCACGGCGCAGGAGATGCGGGGTGGAGTCGAGAGCTCCATCTCCCCGCGCGCCTCGCGGCCGGACGGGGAGCGCCTGGCGCCGTTCGCCAAGATCGGGGAGCGCCATTACGCCTGCTTCGATCGCTCGCTCCAGGCGGACGACGGGGAGCTCGCTGTCGTCGAGTGGCGCGAGGGCGTCGTGCGCCCCTGGGCGCGGCACTTCGGCGAGTGGCTCGACGCCGTCGCCGACGCGCGCGAAGAGGCGCTCGAGGCCGCGGCGGACATCCCCGAGAACCTGCGCGATCTGCTCGTCGGGCTCGGGTTCAACTTCGACGACCCGATCGTCGGGCGGATGGAGACCGGTGACACCGAGGCCATCGAGGCGCTGCTGGGGCCCGAGCGCACCAAGGAGGTGCGCGGCGACGTGGGCCGCCTCTTCGACTCGAGCGGGCGTGCGGCGCTCACGCTCAACGTGGACGAGTTCACCCTCGCCGTCGCGCTGCGCACGGGGCTCTACGTGTTCGAGCCGGAGGACGTGTTCCGGTGGCTGCGCTGGTTCCGCGACGAGGGATTCTTCGGCGAGCCGGCGCGCGAGCCTTCGCACCCCGAGCGCGTGCGCGACCTGCGAAGGGCGCCGCGCGAGCCGCCGCTCGTGCTACGCGGGGTGCTCGAGGTGGCGTGCGCACCGGCGCGCCGGCACCACTTCCGCAGCGCCGCGGGCCGGTCGGTGGACGACTTCTACCTGCTGGGTCGCACCGGGTCGACGAGCGACCGGTCCCCTTCCCTGCTGCTCCACGTCGTCGAGGGCCACGTGCGCGGCGCGCACTCCCTCGACGAGCCCCTGACGCACCTGCACGTCACGAGCGACGGCACCGTGTGGGGCCTCTCGCACGGCGGCACCGCCCTGCGCTTCAACGAGGGCGTCGCCCGTGCCTACCCGCTCAACCGGCCGGGCCGCGGGACGGGGCGCTGGTTCGGCATCGGAGGGTCCGGCTCGCGCGTCCTCGTGTGGGGCGCCGGCGCGCTGCTCGAGTTCGACGGCGAGCGCTTCGCGCCCATCACGCCCCAGCCCGAGCTCGAGGAGCACGAGACGGTCGTGGCGCTCGCGCCGCTCGGCAACAAGCAGATTCACATGCTCGTTTGCGGCGACGGCATGGGCGCGGTCGCGCGATTCGACGGGCGCAAGTGGCTGCCCATCGCGGAGAACCACGTCATCGAGGGGCAGCTCGTCGACATGGACGTCTGGCGGAGCATCGGCATCGTCCTGGCGCGCAGCGGCGAGGTGTGGCGCGTCGACGAGGGCCCCCCCCGCCCCGTCATCTGGGACACGCGCCAGGCTGCCTTCATCAGCGAGACCGGCGCGCCGCGGACGACCTACGCCGTGCGCGGATTCGACGGCGGAGCCTTGCTCGCGAGCGACGGAGGGGTCATCGCGGTCGGCGCGGGGGACCCGGTCTTCCACGCCGCCGGCGGCGTGCACGAGCCCGCTCGGCTCGCCCGCGTGGGAGGCAGCGGCGGCGGAAAGGTGGACGCCGACCGGCGCCCGGCCGTGATCGCGCTCTGCGGCCAGAACGCGTGGATATGGCAGTACGCCGGGGGCGTCGGAAGCCAGGCGCGCGCCGAGGCGGACCAGAGAGACGCTTTTTGGGTCATCGACGCTCGCGACTGGTGATAAAGCCGATCCCCATGGCCACGCGCGACGCCGAAAAGCGCTCGGCGTGGGCCGCCGACATCGGCGGTCTCACCTACGAGGGCGCTCACGCGTTCGGCGGCGACACGCTCCACCGCTGGCGCCTCGCCAACGGTCTGACGGTGCTCGTGCTCGTCGACGCGAGCGCGCCCGTGGCGACGTACCACACATGGTTCAAGGTGGGCTCGCGCCACGAGCACCCGGGCAAGACGGGCCTGGCGCACCTCTTCGAGCACCTGATGTTCAACGAGACGGAGAACCTGCCGGCGGGCACGTTCGACCGGAAGCTCGAGGAGAACGGCGCCGACACGAACGCCGCGACGTGGGTCGACTGGACTTACTACCACGAGAGCCTGCCGGCGGACCGGATCAAGCTCGCCGTGAAGCTCGAAGCCGAGCGCATGTCGCGGCTCGTCCTGCGTGAGCCGCAGGTGAAGAGCGAGAAAGAGGTCGTCGCCAACGAGCGGCGCTACCGGGTCGACGACGACGTCGAGGGCTCGGCCAACGAGCTGCTCTACAAGACGGCGTTCACGCGCCACCCCTACGGCTGGCCGACCATCGGGTGGATGGAGGACATCCAGGGCTTCTCCCCGGAGGACTGCGTCGCCTTCTACCGGACCTACTACGCGCCCAACAACGCGACGGTCGTCGTGGTGGGCGATCTGCGCGAGCGCGATCTGCTCGCGGCGATCGTCCGGGAGTACGGGCCCCTGCCCTCGCAGCCCATCCCGCCGGAGGACATCCACCCCGAGCCGCCGCAGCTCGACGCGCGCGACATCGAGGTGCGAAAGCCCACGGCGACGCAGAAGCTGCTGCTCGCGTTCAAGGGCCCGGCGTTCGGCGACGCGGACCACGCGACGCTCAGCGTGCTGAGCGAGGTGCTCTTCGGCGGCCGCGCGGCGAGGCTCTACCGGTCGCTCGTCGTCGAGATGGAGCTGGCGACGGACATCCGCGGCTGGGTGTCCACGTTCCGCGACCCCGGCCTCTTCGAGTGCTGGGCGACGGCGCGCGCCAAGCACACGACGCAGGAGATCCAGCGCGTCATGGACCAGGCCTTCGAGCGCGTGTGCACCGAGGTCGTGAGCGACGACGAGCTCGCGCGCGCCAAGGCCCGGCTCGAGCTGGGGCTCCTGCAGCAGCTCGAGACCGTCCCGGGGAAGGCCGAGCAGATCGGCTTCTACGAGACCGTGCTCGGCGATCCGGCGCACGCCTTCCAGCGCGTCGAGGCCTACCGCCGCGTCACGGTCGGCGACCTGCGGCGCGTGGCTCGCCGTTATCTGGCGACGGGCGGGCGCACCATCGTGCGCGTCGTGCCGGAGGCGAACGCGCCGGCCGAGGCGGCCCAGTGAGCGGCGCGACGGCGAAGGCGCACAACGCGCCCGCGCGGTTCGAGCTCGACGGCGGCGCGCTCGCGCTGCTCGAGGCGTCGCACGCGGTGCCTCTCGTATCGCTGGTCGTCGCCCTGCGGTGCGGCTCGGCGCTCGATCCCGCGGGCAAGGAGGGTCTCACCCGCCTGACGATGCGCATGCTGCGTCGCGGGTGCGAGGGCATGACCTCGGAGCAGATCGACTTCCGGATCGACGTGCTCGGAGCCGAGATGGCGGTCGACACGTCGCCGTCGACGGTGGCGATCCACGCGCAGGTCATCGCGCGCAACGTGGACGCGTTCATCGATCTGCTCGCCAAGCTGCTGTCGACGCCCACGTTCCCGGAGGACGAGCTGGCGCGACTGCGACGTGAGACCGCGGCCGAGATCGTCGAGGCCCGGGACAGCGACCGCGCCGTGGCCCAGAAGGCGATGCAGCGCACGCTCTTCGAGGGCCACGCGTACGGGAGGAGCCCCGGAGGAAAGACGGACACCGTCGAGCGCGTCACGCGCGAGGACGTGATCGCGTTCTACCGGAAGGTCGTCGTCCAGGGGAACGTGGTGATCGGCATCGCGGGAGACGTGACGGCCACGCGGGCGCCGGAGCTCGCGCGGCGCCTGATCTCGTCGCTGCCGAAGGGGGCGCCGATCCCGGACGAGGTGCCGGAGCCCTCGATGAAGCCGGGGCGGCGCCTGGTCGTCGTGGACAAGCCGGAGCGAACGCAGACGCAGATCCTCGTGGGTACGTTAGGCACCTCGCCGCACGACGAGGACCACGTGCCGCTCGTCGTGTCCAACGCGGTCTTCGGGGGCACGTTCACGTCGCGCCTGATGCGGGAGGTGCGGTCGAAGCGCGGCTGGTCGTACGGGGCCAGCGCGCGGACCATGATCGACCGGCGGCGCCAGGCGTGGATCATGTGGACGTTCCCGGCGGCGGAGGACGCGGCGGCCTGCCTGAAGCTGACGCTGGAGCTGATGGCCACCTGGATCGGAGCGGGGGTGACGCCGCGCGAGGTCGGGTTCATCCAGCGGTATCTGGTGCGCTCCCACGCCTTCGAGGTGGACACGGCGCCGAAGCGGCTGCACCAGGCGCTCGACGTGGAGCTGCTCTCGCTGCCGGCGGACTACCACTCGCGATGGATCGAGCGCGTGCGGGCGGTGACGCCGGAGACGGCGGCGGCGGCAGTGCGGAACCGGATCCACCCGGAGAATGTGCTCGCGGTGGTGGTGGGGACGGCGTCGCAGGTGCTCGAGCCGCTCAAGGGCGCGATGCCGGACGCGAGCGAGGTGTCGGTGGTTCCGTTCGACCGGGAGTGAGCTCGACCTCGACCTCGACCTCGACCTCGACCTCGACCTCGACCTGGGGTTTCGAAGCGCGAGGTCGGTCAGGTGCGGGTTCATGCCGAACGCGAGAAAAGCGCGCCAGCGCCCTGAGGCTGCTCGGACGGGGAGGCG
>DATJYG010000573.1:0-5854 GCA_035499695.1 Polyangiaceae bacterium | reverse complement strand
CCCGCGACCCGCGCGCGCGTCGTCCTCGGCATCAGCGGCGCCATCGCGGCGATCGATGCGCCTGCCCTGGTGCGCATGCTCCAGTCGCGGCGCTTCGACGTGGCCGTCGTCATGACGGCCGCGGCGCGCAAGTTCGTCAGCCCCGGGAGCCTCGAGGCGCTGACGCACCGACCGGTCATCCGCGGCTTCTGGCAGAAGGATGCAGACGGACCGGCGCCGCACATCCAGCTCGCGACCTGGGCCGATCTCGTCGTCCTCTACCCCGCAACCGCCGCGACGATCTCGCGGATCGCGCAGGCGGCGTGCACCGACGTCCTGTCGGCCCTCGTGACGGCGGCGACGCAGCCCGTCCTCGTCGTGCCGTCGATGAACGAGTCGATGTACCTGTCGCCCGGCGTGCAGCGGAACCTCGAGCAGCTGCGTCGCGACGGTCGCCACGTCGTGCAGCCGGTGATGGGCCTGGAGGCCGCGGTGACTCCTTCGGCGCGAACGCCCATGTCGGGTGCGGCGCCGCCTCCGAGCCAGGTGGTCGCCGCGATCGAGCTGCTCGCCGAGGAGGCGACGCGCCGGAAGCGGGCGACCGCCGCGCCCGTCGTCGGCGCGGAGGCCTGGGACCGACAGTACGAGTCGTCGTCGGTCGGCGACCTGCCATGGTTCACCGAGCAGCTCGACGCGGACCTCGCCCGCGAGCTCGGAACCGTGAAGAGGGGCCGCCTCCTCGACGTCGGGACCGGACCGGGAACCGCAGCCATCTTCGCGGCTCGCAAAGGATTCGACGTCGTGGCGACGGACGTGTCGTCCACGGCGCTGGGCATCGCGCGGCGGCGCGCGAACGGCGAGCGCATCGCGTGGGTCCTCGACGACTTCCTCGACAGCCGCTTGTGGGGGCGATTCGGCGTCCTTGTCGATCGCGGGTGCCTCCACTGTCTGCCGAAGACGTCGTGGTCGGACTACGCGCGCACGGCCGGCAAGCTCGTCGAGCCGGGAGGGACGCTCCTCCTCAAGGTGCACGCGCCGGAGGAAGCAGGCCGCCACGGCACGAACCCCGCCGGACCCGAGGAGCTGCGCGCGCTGTTCGGGGAATGGTTCTCGCTCGTCGGCACGCACGCGTCGGAGTTCGACGGGACGATCCGCCCGTCACCGAAAGCGCTCCTGGTCGTCTTGGCCCGGACCGAGCCAACGGGGGCTATCAGATAGTCGGTTCGCACCCGGAGGCGATGTCGCAGAAGGCCGGGTTGCATACGTACGGCGGGCACGACGCGTCCGGAGTGACCGGCGAGCACTGATACTGCTGGGCGGGCGGACAAGCGTCCGAATACTGGTCGGGGGACGCGTCGGCGGGCTTCGGCGAGTGGTCGCCTGTCGAGCACGCGAGGGTCCCCGCCACGGCCACGCGGAGGACCGTGTACGCGAGCCTGTCGGGCAATCGAAGCCGGGTAGCCGTCGGAGAGCCGTGCATGAACTCCATCATACGGCGCATACTCACTTCATGGCGCACCGGCTGACGAGCGACATCATCGAAGACGAAACGCAGCTCAGGGCTCTTCTCGGCGAGCCGACGCCCATCGTCTGTAGCAAGGTGAGCGACCGCGTGAATCGCCTGACGCGCGCGTTCATCGAGCGTGCATCGATGGTCTTCCTGGCGACGTCGGGCCGCGACGGGTCGTGCGACGTGAGCCCGCGCGGGGATCCCGCGGGCTTCGTGCGGATGCTCGACGATCTCACGTTGCTCGTGCCGGAGGCCCCGGCAATCGGCTCGCCGATTCGCTGCGAAACATCCTGGCCAATCCCCGCGTGGGCCTCCTCTTCGTCGTGCCTGGCGTGAGCGACACGTTCCGCGTGAACGGACGCGCCGCCATCACGACCGATCGCGCGCTGCTCGAGCCGTGCGTCTGCGAGGGCCAGGTGCCCAAGCTCGGACTCATCGTGGACGTCGAGCAGGCGTTCACGCATTGCTCGAAGGCGTTCCTGCGGTCCGACTTCTGGAACCCCGCCCGCTTCGTCGACCGCGCCGAGCTGCCGACGAACGGCGATATCCACAAGGAGCTCAAGGGCGACGGCTTCGATGCCGAGGAGTACGACCGCGAACGGGCAGCGCGCTACGCGCGGCGCGAAGGCTTCTACTGAAGCCGGTGCAAGCTCCGGGGCGCGACCTGAGCGCGGCGACGTCTCGGTCGACGCGCCGCTTCTGCCTGCGCCTGCCGCGTCCTACAGCGGAGGCTTTTTCGCCGCACCCCTGACGCCGGGTACCGAACAGGCGCCGGTCTTGGTCAGCGACTCGTCGAGCGAACGTATGGGGTGATTGCAGAGGTTGCCGAGATCCGCGCACGAATCTGCCACGCCAGCCTTGCACCCCGCGACCAGGCAGGCGGCGGAGCGGTCGAGCCGAGCACGGTCTTGCGCATCCCAGGCGTTGACCCACGCGCCGAAGGCCAGATTGGAACTGAATGGGCTGTCGCAATGCTCGGGCACCGGACGGGGGTCCTTGCAGCCGAGCAAGAGCACGACCGTGACCGCGGGGATGAGCCGAGACCGAGGCATGATGAGGTGTGTGAAAGCACGCCGCGCGCCGAAGCCGTACTGCACTCCGGTTTCCGCAGACTGCCCTCGAGGGGCTACGCCTACTGGAACGTCGCCGAGCCGATCGCGAGCCCGTAATTCGTGCGCGCCTCGGCGTCGACGTTGAACCCCAGCGTCCACTGCGTGCCGTCCACGCTCTTCAGCGTCTTGGCTTGCTTCGAGTGGACGTTGAACGTCCCCGCGCCCGCGCCGAGGGGCGCCAGCGCCGCCGCCGGGACGACGCCCGTGCCGTCGCTCACGCTGAAGATGCAGACGACCTGCGTGGAGCCCATGTTGAAGTCGACGGCGACCTGGTCGGCGGTCGTCGGCGGGCTGTCGCTCGTCCACGAGACCGTGAGGTCCTGCGAGCGCATCACGGTGGGGTTGGCGGCGGCAAGCGCGCTGCCCGCCGCGAGCGCGATGTACGGAGGCGTCGAGAGCTCGACGGAGCCGCCAGCTGCAGCGGGGTTCCCGGGCAGGTGGGCCCACTGGAAGGTCACCGTGGACCCGCCGGTCGTCCAGGCGAGCTGCCCGTCGACCGTGGTCGACGCGTAGACGCCGTCGCTCTGGGGTTCGAGGGTGAGAGGCGGCATCTGCGCGCCGTCGATGCTGACGGGGCCCGCGTTGGGGAGAGTCTCGTTGCCTCCGTCGGGTGTCGACGGAAACGCGCACGGATTGACCGAGCATGGTCCGACCTTCGTGCTCGTGCACGTGGTCCGGGTGAAGGTGACCTTCCGGTAGTAGGACGCACCGGCGAGGCTCCCCATCATCGGCACGAGGCTGTGGGCGTAGAACTCGCCCGATCCGACCGCGACCTCCGGCGACGCTTCGACGTCGCCCCTGCCGCCGCAGGCCGTGGCGGCGCACGTCATCACCAGGAGTGCTTGCGAAACGAGCCGCATGAGGGGCGCTGTCATGGCGTGGCCTCCTCCTCCGGTCAAGGGGCGGTACAATTGCGGAGAAGGTCGGCGAGTGGCTCTACTTCGACTCTCAGGGCCCTCTGCGCTTCGGAGCGCCCTGGCCGCGGCATGCGCAGCCGCGATCGTCATGGCCAGTGCAGAGGACGCGCGCGCGATCGTCGGCGGGGGGCCGGACACCACGCACGTCGCGGTCGTCGCGATCCAGCCGGTTCCGCCGACGTGCGGTCAGCCACCGAGCGAGATCCAGTGCACGGGCACGCTCGTCGCGCCGCGCATCGTCGTCACGGCCGCGCACTGCCTCAACAACGTGGACACCGCGCAGCTCATGACCGTGACCTTCGCCGAGGACGTGGCCACGGCCACTGATGCGGATCGCGTGCGGGCGATCGACGCGCGGATCGATCCGGCGTGGACGAGCGGAGTGGATGACGTCGCCCTCCTGCGACTCGATCAGGACGCGCCGGTGGGCCCCGCGACGCTCGATCTGGCCAGCCCGGCGAAGACGTCGGCTTCGGTGACCGTCGTGGGCTTCGGCGCGGACGGCGCGGGCAACTCGGGCAAACGCCTCTCGGGCTCGGCGCTCGTCGGGGCGGTGCGCGCCGGCGACTTCGACATCACCGCGTCGCCCGCCATGACCTGCAACGGCGACAGCGGCGGACCAGCCTTCGAGAACGAAGGCTCCGGCGAGCAGATCGTCGGGATCACGTCGTTCGGCGACGAGGCCTGCACGACGGGCACCGAGATGCGGGTCGACGCGCTCTCCTCGTTCCTGACCTCGGCGATGGCGGACCTCTCCGCGGCAGTCCCGCCGCGCCCGGCGCTCGACACGAGCGTGGACACTTGCACCGCCACGTGCGCCACCCACGCGGACTGCCCGATCGGGATGTGGTGCGTCGCACGCGACGACGGGACCAAGGGGTGCGCCATCGCGAGCCTGGATGCCGGACACTTCGGCGCCGCGTGCACGCAGGACGACGGCAACACACCCTGCGTGAACGCCGGCAACGCGTGCAAGCTCTGGTTGCCGTGCACTGCACCGGCGAGCGCTGCAGGGGGCGGGTGCGCCGTATCGCAAGACGGTGGGGGCAGCGGCGGGTGGCTGGCGGTCGTCCTCGCGGCCTTCATGGCGCGCGCTCTTTGCGGTGTGCGCGCGTCTTGCAAAGGATGGCGATTCGACGGCTCTCGGCATGGAGATCGAGGGCTCCGAGGTTGAACTCGGACTGTAAGTCTGAAATCGGACTAAAAGTCTGAACTCGGACTCCATGTACAATTCGCTGTGCAGGAAGTCAGTGGCAAGTCTGGGTGCCGCGCAGGAATCACCAACGATTCCGCTAAGAAGACGCAGTGGCGCTCTGCGGCACACCCCGTGCTCATCCGGTCGGAAGAGAGGCGGGTCAAGACATGCTCAAGGGAGCCGCTGTAGCCGTGTTGTTCGGTTCGATGGTTCTGGGTTGTGGGGGAAGCAGTGACCCGGCCCCCTCCGGGACGACCGATAGTTTCATCGTTCAGCAGAACAAGACGGACTCGCTCGAAGCGACGCTCACGTCGGGTGGCGCCTCGGTGCATTTCACGGCGTTGCAGACGTCGGCGCACGCCGTCGACGTGACGTACGACTTCGGATTGCCGGTCGTCGCCTTCCACGTCGACTACGAGCAAGGCCAAGGGGAGTTCATGCCGGCCGGCGGCACGCTCGACGCCGCGCAGAGCCGGTTGATGGACATGATGCTCGTCCACTTCCAGGACGTGCTCCCTGCCCAGGAGAGCGCGCGGTCGCTCGTCCAGAGCTCGGCGGTCCGCGAAACGATGCTGATGCAGATCGTCCCCGTCGGAGAGACCCTGCAGTCGTTCGGCTTCGTCTCGGAGCGCGGCTGGACGTACCTCAGCTGCACCTGCAAGAGCCAGTACGACGGCCACGACGGCAACCACGTCGGCGGCGTGGGCTGCGGCTGCACGGGCGGCTCCGGCAACGGCTGCAAGGGCCGCTGCGGCGCGGGCTGCCAGCAGGACGGCGCCAGCATCAACGCGTACACCCAGGACTGCCTCTGCCACGACTACAACAAGTGCAGCTGGACGACTGCGTCGGATGACTTCGCGTTCGCGGCGTCCAATTGCGGCGAATCGTACGGCTGCTACTAGTCGAACCGATGATCCGAGCGGCGCTCGCCGCAGTCGCGCTCCTCACCGTCTCGTCCGTCGGCTGCAGTCGTCGTGAGTCGGCTGCAGCGGCGGGGACCTGTCCGGACGGCGCATCTCTCCAGGGAGATGCGCCGCCGAAGGGGAACCTGCAGTGGTGCGCCCGCGCCGACGGCGTGAAGGACGGCCGCTGGACGGAGTGGCACCCCAACGGTCACGTGAAGACCGAGGGACAGTACGCC
>DATJYG010000572.1:0-22009 GCA_035499695.1 Polyangiaceae bacterium | reverse complement strand
TACCGCACGGCGGTGCCGAGCATCTATGCCGCGGGCGACGTCATCGGCTTCCCTGCCCTCGCGTCGACCTCGATGGAGCAGGCGCGCGTCGCCGTGTGCCACGCCTTCGGCTTCACCTACAAGCGTCAGGTCTCGCAGCTTCTCCCCTTCGGCATCTACACGATCCCGGAGGTGAGCTGCGTCGGCTTCTCCGAGGAGGCGGCGAAGGAGAAGAACATCGATCACGTCGTCGGCCGGGCCTTCTACCGCGACAACGCGCGCGGCAAGATCGTCGGCGACAAGGACGGGGTCATCAAGCTGGTCGTCGATCCGGCGACCAAGAAGCTCCTCGGCTGCCACTGCATCGGCGAGCGCGCCTCGGAGCTCGTCCACATCGGTCAGGCCGTGATGCTCCTCGGCGGGACCATCGACGCGTTCATCGAGATGGTCTTCAACTACCCGACGCTGGGCGAGATGCTGAAGTACGCGGCGTACGACGCGCTCGGGAACATCGCGCGCCGCTCGCGCGTCTGACGTCACACGTACTGACGCCAGCCGCCGGGGTGCGCGACCTTGTAGCGGCCGTACCAGCGCACGGCCGGGTAGAGCGCGAGGACGGTGCACGCGGCGCCGAGGTAAGCGCCCGGCAGCCCGAGCTTGCCGTGCACGCCCGTGAGGTGCGCGACGATCATCATCACGTGGATGTGGAGCAGGTAGTAGAAGAGGGCCGTCTGCCCCAACGTGCGCACCGGCGCGAGGAACTCCGGCTTGCGCTCGCACGCGAGGAAGAGCGCCGCGAGCATCAGGCTCGCGATGCCGAGCTCCAGCGAGTCGAAGCTGACGCTCGGCGGGTACTTGCTGACGTGCAGCCACTGCACCAGCGAGCCGTCCTCGCGAGGTAGACCCATGTTGCCCAATGCGTTGGCGCCACGCACGACCGCGAACAGGACTAGCAGGGCGACGCCCCAGCCTGCGAGCACCCGGGCGGCGATGCGCGATCGATCGGCGGCGGGCCACCCGAGCAACCGCCGGCCGAGCACCCAGCCGACGCACATGATGGCGAGCCACGGGAGCGCCGGGTACCCGACGATGAAGTGCCCTTCGAGGAAGCCCCCTGGCATGACCAGAAGCGCCGCCGGAAGCGTGCCGCTCAGACCCGTCTTCATGAGGACGAATGCCAGCGGCTCGTCGAGCACCGCGAGTGACAGGCCCACCGCGAGCAGCGCTCCATCGGACAGCCGTCGCAGCGGGATCATGAAGAGGAACGCGGCGCCTATGGCGTAGAGCACCTGGAACAGGACCTGCCCCGGGGAGAGGATGGCCATCGACATCCAGGCCGCATCCAGAGCGATGAGCAGGACCCCGCGGATGGCCAAATGCCGGTCGATCGCGCCCGGCGAATCGCCGCGTCGCATTCGCGAGTCGGTGGAGAGCGCGAGCGCCGTCCCCGCGAGGAGCACGAACGTCGGCGCGCAGAGGTGAGTGATCCACCGCGTCAGAAACTGCGCCTCGGGCAGCGCCATCCCAGGCTTCCACATGCCGACGGAGTCGGTCATGAGACGCCCGCCGTTGAACGCCTCGGATGCGTGGTCGAGCGTCATGAGGATCATGACGATGCCGCGCATCACGTCGATCGCTGCGAGCCGGTTCTTCAGGGCGTGGTCCTGCACGTGTTGGTCGACGGGTCGAAGAGCGGCGCGGTGGTCACCATACGCCCGGGCGGCGGGTTTATCTCGATCGTCGTCGTGTCCTGCGTCCACTGATCCTCGCACGCGACGAGGGCGCTGCTCGACTCGGTGCCGTTGCTGTTCATCCAGACGTCGATGTGCCACTTCATGCTGCCCGACCAGTCGGTGTCGCACTGGCCGCAGTCGTCCTCCATCACGAGGTACTTCTCGATCACCGGGGCGTACACGATGGTCCCGACGGGCAGCTCCGACTTGTCGGTCGCGTACGTGATGGGATCGGCGTACGTGCCCGTGCCACCCGCGGCGTCGTGGATGGTCGGGAAGCCGCCGTTCTTCGGGTACGCGATCGCATTGCCGGGCGGGCTGTTGTCGGCCCATCCGTAGAAGGTCATCTCGACCGTCTGCATCGTCCCGGCCTCCCCGCCGCCATCGAGGGGAGTGCTGCCTTCCATGGCCGATCCGTCGGTGCTCGGGCTCGCATCGCCCCCGGATCCCTCTGTGCTCGAGTCCGGCATGCTGCCGTCCTGCGGCGCCGTTCCGTCGGTGCCCCCGCCACCGGCATCGGTTCCTCCACCGGAGCCCGACGTGCTCGAACCGCTGGAGCAGCCGCAGAAAACCGCCGAGACGAGAATCCCGACCAGCCGTTTGCGTCGGATCATCTTTCGAGCGTCCGATGGCTCCGCTCGGCGCGCAAGTCTCCGGAGGCGGGCCTATAGTGCCGGCCGCCATGAGATCCGCCGCCCTGGGGTTCGCCCTCACCGTCTCTCTCTGCCTCGTCGCCGCCCCCGCCCGCGCGATGACCGTGGACGAGATCGTCGCCCACAACATCGACGCGCGCGGCGGCATCGACAAGATGCGCGCCATCCACACCCTCCGCTCGAGCGGCGTCGCACGCTTCGGAGACGGCGAGTTCACCATCAAGGCGCCCTACTCGGCGATCGTCAAGCGCGTGCCGGAGGCGATTGCCGGCAAGATGCGCGCCGAGTTCACCATCCAGGGCCTCACCGGCGTCGACGCCTTCGACGGGCACGATGCCTGGCGCACCGAGCCCTGGCAGGGCCGCCGCGATGCCTTCCGCGTCTCCGCCGACGAGACCAAGGCCATCGCCGACGACGCCGACATGGACGGCCCGCTCGTCGACTGGGCCGGCAAGGGTCACCGCGTCGAGTACCTCGGCACCGAGGAAGTCGACGGCACGATGGCGCACAAGCTGCGCATCACGCTCAAGGACGGCAACGTCGAGTACGAGTTCCTCGATCCGGACACGTACCTGATGATCCGCAGCCAGAGCGTCCAGTACGTCCGCGGCGCCGAGCAGGTGGGCGAGACGGACTACGGGGACTACGAGCAGGTCGAGGGCGTCTGGTTCCCCTGCGCGAGCGACTCGGGCGAGAAGGGTCACCCGAAGCGCCAGCACCTTCGCATCGACCACCTCGAGGCAAACGTGCCGGCCGACGACGGGCTGTTCACCTTCCCGGGACCGGGCGTGAAGGTCAACCGCGCCGTCTTCCCCGACCCGAAGGCGCCCGCGCTCGTCGCCCATGCCCCCGCAGCCGCCGCCGGCCAGCCCGTGTTCGACAGCGGTCTCTACTCGGGCCTGGGCGCGCGCAACATCGGCTCGGCCGCCATGAGCGGTCGCGTGTCGGCCATCACCGGCTACAACGTCAACGGCAAGTCGACGCTCTTCGTCGGCGCCGCATCGGGCGGCGTGTGGAAGTCGCTCGACGGCGGGACCACGTTCAAGCCGGTGTTCGACGAGCAGCCGGCCCAGTCGATCGGCGCGATCACCGTCGACCCGTGGAACTGGAACAACGTCTGGGTCGGCACCGGCGAGGCCTGGACGCGCAACAGCACGTCGATCGGCAACGGCATCTACAAGTCCACCGACGGCGGCAGCACCTGGAAGAACATGGGCCTGCCCGAGAGCGAGCGCATCGTGCGCATCCTCGTGCGCCCGCACGCGAGCGACGTCGTGTACGCGTGCGTCCCCGGCAAGCTCTGGAGCGACAGCCCCGACCGCGGCGTCTACAAGACGACCGACGGCGGCAACACGTGGTCGCTCGTCCTCAAAGGGCCCAACCTGTCCACCGGCTGCTCCGAGCTGACGATGGACCCGAAGAATCCCGACGTGCTCTTCGCGGGCATGTGGGACTTCCGGCGCAAGGGCTGGACCTTCCGCTCCGGCGGCGACGGGCCCGACGCGCCGAGCGGCAGTGGTCTCTGGAGATCGGCCGACGGTGGCAGCACCTGGGTGCAGCTCACGCCGAAGGACAACAAGGGCCTGCCCGAGGGACCGTGGGGCCGCGTCGAGGTGCAGATCGCGCCGAGCAACGCGCGCGTCGTCTACGCCTTCATCGAGGGCAAGAGCTCGGCGCTCTTCCGCTCGGAGGACGGCGGCGCCACGTGGGCCCGCGGCGACGACAGCCAGGCCATGGTGTGGCGTCCGTTCTACTTCGCGCGCCTCGTCGTCGATCCGGTCCGCGCCGACCGCCTCTTCAAGCCCGACCTCAACCTCATCGTCAGCGAGGACGGCGGCCGCAGCTTCGCGTACTCGGGCGGCGGATCGCACGGCGACTGGCACGACCTCTGGATCGATCCCACCAACCCCGCGCACATCGTCGGCGGCGACGACGGCGGCCTCTGGATCTCGTGGGACGGCGGCAGCCGCTGGTGGAAGGGCCAGAACCTGCCGATCGCGCAGTTCTATCACGTGAGCGTCGACGACAAGGACCCGTACCAGGTCTACGGGGGCCTGCAGGACAACAGCTCGTGGGTTGGCGACTCGTCGTACCCGGGCGGCATCACCAACCAGCGCTGGGAGAACCTCTACGGGGGCGACGGCTTCTGGTCCTTCGTCGACCCGAGCGATCCCGACAAGGTGTACGCCGAGGCGCAGGGCGGCTTCATCGGCCGCGTCGACCGGCGCACCCACGCCGCGCGCGACATCCAGCCGAAGGCCAAATACAAGGAGAAGCTCCGCTTCAACTGGAACACGCCGATCGTGGCGAGCCCCACGCGCAAGGGCACCATCTACATCGGCTCGCAGTTCCTCTTCCGCTCGCGCGACCACGGCGACACCTGGGAGCGCATCTCGCCGGATCTCACGACGAACGATCCGGAGAAGCAGAAGCAGGAGCAGTCGGGCGGCATCACCGTCGACAACTCGTCGGCGGAGATGCACACGACCATCTACGCGATCAGCGAGTCGCCGAAGAACCCGAACCTCGTCTGGGCGGGCACCGACGACGGCAACCTGCAGCTGACGCGCGACGGCGGCAAGAC
Source organism: Polyangiaceae bacterium (assembly GCA_035499695.1). GTDB lineage: Bacteria > Myxococcota_A > Polyangia > Polyangiales > Polyangiaceae > Palsa-1150. Next base: position 17,060 of record DATJYG010000572.1, on the reverse strand, counting down.
GTGGAACAACCTCGTCGCCAACGTCCCGGACCTGCCGCCCAACTCGTGGGTGAGCTGGATCGAGGCGAGCCGCTACGACGCCGGCACTGCATTCGCGTGCTTCGACAGGCACACCTTCGGGGACATGACGCCGTGGGTGTACCGGACCACGGACTACGGCAAGACGTGGAAGCGCATCGTGGGGCCCGACAAGGGGGTGCGCGGCTACGCGCACACGGTGAAGGAGGACACGGTCGATCCGAAGCTCCTCTTCCTGGGCACCGAGCTGGGGCTCTGGATCTCGATCGACGGCGGCGACAAGTGGGTCGAGTTCAAGGGCGGCAAGTTCCCGAGCGTCGCCGTGCGCGAGATCCAGGTGCAACCGCGCAAGAACGATCTCGTCATCGCGACGCACGGCCGCGGTATCTGGATCGTCGACGACCTGACGCCACTGCGCGCGCTGACCCCCGAGGTCATCGGAAAATCGGTCGCGTTCCTGCCGCGCCGGCCCCTCGAGGAGAGGATGCCAGCGCAGGGCGGGTGGTCCGAGGGCGACGCCACGTTCGTCGGACAGAACCCGTCGCCCGGCGCGGTCATCACGTACTACCAGCGCACGAGACACCTCTACGGGCGGATCAAGCTCGAGGTGATCGACGCGACGGGCAAGGTCGTCGACGAGCTGTCGCCGACGACGCGGCGCGGGCTCAATCGCGTCTCGTGGACCATGCAGCTCAAGTCGCCTCGCGTCCCGCGCGCCGCGCAGCCCGCGTTCAACGCGACGCAGGGGCCGCGCGTTCTGCCGGGGACGTACACGCTGCGCCTCACCAAGGGCGACGAGGTGGTGGAGACGAAGATCGACATCGGTCTCGACAAGCGCGCGCCGTACTCGGTGGCGGATCGCAAGGCGGACTTCGACGCGGAGAACCGCGTGGTCGCGCTCTTCAACCGCATGAGCGACCTGGTCGAGCGCCTGGAAACGGCGCACTCGGGCATCGAGGAACGCATGAGCGCCCTGCCGCGGGGCGACGCGCTCACCGAGAAGCTGAAGAAGCTCGAGGAGAAGCTCGAATCCTCGAGGAAGAAGATCGTGGCCACCAAGGAGGGCGGCGCCATCACGGGCGAGGAGCGCATCCGCGAGCACACCGACGAGCTCTACGGAGCGCTCGTCGGCTGGGAGGGACGGCCTGCGCGCTACCAGGTGGAGCGCATCGACGCGCTCTCGCGGGAGCTCGACGACGTCAGCAAGGAAGTGGACGCCGTCGTCGCCAACGACGTCAAGGCCGTCGACGGCGAGCTGCGGAGCCGCAAGCTCGATCCCATCCCGACCACGCCGTCGCCCACCGCCGATCTCGACGACGAGGACGACGGCGGGGACGACGCGACGGTCGCGGCGGCGGCGAGCTGCATGCTCACGCGCGCGAGGGGCGTGTGCGACGCGGCCTTGCGCGCAATGGACAGCGCGCGCCACCTGCGTCGCGAGAAGGACTGAAGGGCCTCAGTCGTAGGAGCACCAGTTCGGTCCGCCGTTGCCCGGCACGCAGTGCGATGGTGCCGGGCAGAGGCCGCTGACGCACGCTCCCGTGTTGCAGTTGCTCGCCGCGCAGTGGGCGGGCGTCGTGTCGATCGCGCAGCAGCCGCTCCAGCATTCGCTGTTCGCAGCGCAGCCGCCGCACTGGTAGTGCCCGCTGATGAGCGCGCAGTTCTGCGCGCTCGTGACGCCGGCCGTCATGCACCTCACGCCGCACACGCCGCAGTTCGCGTTCGTGTCGGTCAGCACCGCCAGCCCGCTGCAGCACCGCGCGATGTCGACGCCCGCCTCCCAGTTGAAGCCCTCCGGGCAAGCGTGCGTCTTCGAGCACGCGCCGGCGTCGTCGCAATATCCGCACTGGCAGGCGCCGTTGTACGAGCAGTACGTGCCTGCCTCGAACGGGTGGTGCACGCAGTGGCCCGCCTGGCAGGTAGCGCGCGCGTTGCACGAATCGGGCGCGCCGCACGAAGCGTCGTCCGGGAGGATGGAGCATGGATCGGCATCCAGGGGCGCATCGCTGCCGGCGTCGACATGGGACGGGGCGTCCTGCTGCGGCCCGTCGTCTCCCGACGGGCCTTCGTCGGTCGCATCGACGCACCCGCCGTCGGCGCAGGGGTCCTGGGGCTGGTCGTTGAAGTGGACGAGGAGCGAGCAGCCGGCGAGCAGCGAACCGAGTGCTGCCGCCGAGACGATGGCGCGCCGGGTGCTCCACACACGGAGCACGTTAGCACTCGCCTAGGGTGCGAGCCCCTCGTCGAGCCGGCGCATGCCCTCGAGGAGCAGCGCCTCGCTCGACGTGTTGATCACGCGTGCCGTCGGCTTGAAGGCGGGGTCGAGCGCGAACTCGCCGTCGCGCAGCCGGAGCATCGCGTAGAAGGCGCTCTCGCCGCGCAGCTCGCCCCACAGCGCGTTGACGACGTTGCCTTCCAGGAAGTGGATCTCGCCGTTCCCCTCGGGCGCGCGGATGCGCAGCTTGCCGCTCTTCCTGCCGTGGAAGAGGACCTGCACCATGTCGGGCAGCCCCATCTCGCCCAGCGATCCGCTCACGCCGCGCGAGGGCTTCGCCGCCATGCGCTGGTTGAGGAGCGCCTTGAGCTTGGCGACGAGCACGTCGGCGTTCGCCGGCTTGTTGACGAAGTCGAGGACACCGAGCTCGAACGCCCGCTGCGCCACCACCCGCTCCTGGCGACGGGTGTAGACGACCCACGGCAGGTCCTTGCCCCACGGTTGCTTTCGCACTTCGCCGAGCAGCGCGAGCCCGTCGCTCGAACCGAGGTCCACCTCGCCGACCACGAGGTCGATCTCCCCTTCGCCCAGCGTCTTGAGCGCCTGCTCGGCGGTGCGCGCCGTCCGCACGACGAACCCCTGCTCGAACATGCGCAGCTCGAGCACCGTCATCTCCTCGGGATCCACGTCGACGAGCAGCGCCTGGGCGCGATCGGCGAGGAGTCGCGCCTTGAGGTCCTCGCCGGCGATCGTGTGGTGGAAGAGGTCCACGAGGTTCGGGTCGAACACCGTGCCCTTCTGGCGGGTCAGCGCCGCACATGCCTCCTGCGGCGTGAGCATCTTGCGGAACGGGTTGCGCGGGTTCTGCGTGAGATCGGCGTAGGTATCGCAGATGGCGAGCACGCGTGCGCCCAGGGCGATGTCCTTGCCCGACTGCCCGTCGGGGAAGCCTTTGCCGTCGTAGCACTCGTACATGTGCTGCACGGCCTCGATCGTGTCCCGCGCCATGCGCACCGGCTCGAGCAGGCGCACCGGGACGCCGAAGCTCTTCTGGGCCGCGACCTTGTGTCCGTCGTACTCGGCGCAATTGAGCGCCGTGAGATGGAACTGCCCCATCTTGCCGAGGTCGTGCACGTAACCGGCAGCCACGAGCGCCGCCGTGCTCGTCGGATCGAGTCCCATCTTCTCGGCCATCCGGCGGCAGAGGCGCGCCACCTGGCCCGAGTGCCCGCGCAGGTCGGGCCTACCGTTCTCGATGAGACTCACGAGCACGTTGAGCAGCTCGATGAAAGAGGCGCTCGAAGTCCCGCCGCCCGGCGCGACCGACGGGGGACCGCCGCGCGCCAGCTCGTCCCCGCTGAGCACGCGCTCTCGGCCGCGCGACTTGGCCTCGGACCGCACGACGGACGCGTTCATCGCGTCGTCCGTCACGAGGTTGCGCTCGTAGACGTCGAGCATCGCGTGGAACTGCATGTGGGCCTGCCGGTCGAGCAGCGCGAAGGCGTGGATGTCTCCACCGTATGCCTTGGCGATGAGCGCCTTGACCGCCGCCGGGCGCGCGAGCACCGCCTTGATCTCGCGGGCTCCCGAGGCGAGCTGCACCTCGCGCAGCGACTCGAGGTCGTCGGGGTCGGCGGTGACGACGCTGAGCGCGTGAGTGTTCGCGTCGAAGATCACCGGGCAGATGCCGACCTTCTCGGCGAAACGCATCGGGATCATGTCGAGCAGCGCCCGCGAGATTTCGGCCTTGGCCAGCTTCTCGGAGCTGATGAAGTACGCCTTGTAGTGCGACGCCAGCGCCTTGAGCATCTCGGGCTCGGGTACGAGGCCGAGCATGAGCATCGTCTCCTCGATGCGGTCGCCCGATCGGTGCGCCTGCGTGAGCGCACCCTCGACCTGCTCCTGGCGCAAGAGACCCGCGCGCACGAGCACGTCGCACACCAGCTTCGCCTTCCCCTGATGACCCGGGTTCGGCGGACGGACGGTCGGAGGTCGAGCGTTCGACAAGCGAGAGTGGAATCGTATCAGATACGCCCGCGCATACTGCCCAGCAGAAGTTCGAGAGCGACGCGGTTCTGGCCGCCCTCGGGAACGATGACATCGGCAAATCGCTTGCTGGGCTCGACGAAGGCGAGGTGCATCGGACGCACCGTCTCGTAATACTGCTTGCGGACCTGGGCGAAGGTACGACCCCGGTGCTCGAGGTCGCGCCGGATGCGGCGCATCAGACGGATGTCGGCGTCGGTGTCGACGTACACCTTGGCGTCGAACCGAGCTCGGAGGCGCTCGTCGGCAAGGACCAGGATGCCCTCCACCACGATGACGGGCGACGGCGCGATGGGAACGCCCTCAGGGGCGCGATCGTGCACGGCGAAGTCGTAGGTGGGACGAACGACCGGGCGCCCCGCGCGGAGCTCGTCGAGGTGGCGGACGAGCAGATCCATCTCGAGCGCGTCCGGATGGTCGTAGTTGATGCGCTCGCGGTCCTCCAGAGGGCGCTCTGGCTGGGCGCGGTAGTAGTGATCCTGCTCGATGAGCACACCCGCACCTGCGGGCAGCTCCTCGAGGATGGACCGCGCGATCGTGGACTTGCCCGAGCCCGAGCCGCCGGCGATCCCGAGGACGAACGGCGGGCGCATCGGCCCTGCCTTTACCACGTTCGTGCGACGGATCGCGCGCGAGCGAGACGCTCCGGGTCCACGTTGCTCCCGGTGAGCACCGCCACGACGTCACCACCGCGCAAGCTCTCGGGAAGCCCCTCGAGCAGCGGTACCAGGGCGGTCGCCGCGCTCCCCTCGAGCTCCAGGCCGAGCGCGTCGAAGCCCCACGCCATCGCCTCGGCGATGCCCTTCTCGGTCACGACGACCACGCCCGCGACGGCCTCCCGCGCGCGCGCGAACCCGTCCACCGAGATGCCTCCCTCGAGCCCCTCGGCGAGCGTCGTCCCGCCCGTCTCCAGCCTCTCGACCGCCGCGCCGCGCTCGAGCGACATGGCCATCGCGCACGAGGCCTCGCTCTGCACGCCCCAAACGCGACGCCCCTCGCCCTCGGCCGACATCCCCCACGCGAGCCCCGACGCCAGCCCGCCGCCTCCGAAAGGCGCGAGCACGCGTTCCGGGACGCCCCCGAGCGCCTCGACGATGTCGAACGCGAGCGACGTGCCGTTGCCGAGGACGACGTTCTCGTCGTCGTACGGCGACAGGAAGACGCGCCCCTGGGTGATCGCGAGCTCCTTCGCGAGCGCCTCGGCGTCGTCGTAGTGGTCGCTCTGGACGAGGACCAGCTCTGCACCATGGCGCTCGATCTTGGACCGCTTCGCCACCGGCGCGCTGCGCGGGACGCAGACGGTCGCGCGCGCTCCCAGCACCTTCGCCGCGTAGGAGACCGCTGCCCCATGGTTGCCCGCGCTCGCCGCCACGACCTGAGCTCCGGGCCCCAGCGCGTCGAGCGCGACGAGCGCCCCGCGCACCTTGAAGCTCCCGGTGACCTGCAGCGCCTCGAGCGCGAGCCACACGCGCGTCGAGCCCGAGGGATCGGCGCGTGCGTCGAGATCCGCGGCACGCGCGAGCTTCAGCGGTCGCAGCTCCGCCTGGGGGAACCTTCGCCCCAGATGGCGCACGGCCTCGAGCCGCTCGCGATCGGGGCGCGCAGCGGCGGCTGCGTCCGCAGTACCCGGAGCCGCCACCACGCACCGCATGGCCGTGCCTCTATCCCCCGCCGCCGCGGGCGAGCCAGCGCAGCGGGCGGCGGTAGGTCGTGATCATCCGATCCGGCGGCACCTCGTGCCCGAGCCCCGGCTCGATGTGCACGCGGACGTGGACGTGCGCGGCCTCGAGCATCTCTCCGGCGCGCTTGGTGTTCTCGGCCACCTGGTCGTTCTCCCCCGTGAGCAGGTACACGCGCCGGATCTTCGCCCGGTTCTGCTCGAGGAGCTGCGGCGCGTCTCCCCACCAGTACCTGTCGTTCGCGGCGAGGATGAGCCAGCGGTTCCAGTGCGCCGGGTCGCGCAGACCGACCTGCTGCGCGATGTACGCCCCCTCGCTGAAGCCGATGAGGATGTCCTGACGACTCCGGACGCGCCCGGGGTACATGTCCTGGAGCGCCACCACCGTCGCGTGGATGATCTTCTGCGCCGAGTCGGCGTCGTTGTTCCAGGTGCGCCCACCCGTCTCCGTCTCGGTCGGCCCCTGCGGGCAGACGACCCAGCCGAAGCGCCGCGCGACGCGTGCCCACTTGCGGCAGTCCTCGAAGGCGTTGCCCCCGCGCCCGTGCAGGTACATGAGGATGGGCCTGCGCGCCTTGGTCTTCGGCTTGTAGTAGTACGCGTCCGGGAATCCGGGGACCTCGAGGGTCATCGGATCCGGCATGGTGGCGTCCTCGCGCGCGAACGCTGCGTGCGACGAGAGCACGAGGATGGCGGCCACAGCGGCCAGGAAGATCAGGGTGATGCGGGTGCTGCGGGCCACGACGACCGGGCTACCATAGTCCGCCATGCGGCCGCTCGTCTATGCCACCCGCCGTTCCATGCTGGCTCTGGCTCAGTGCCGGGCCTTCGTGGCGAGCTTGTGCAAAGCGGTACCCGCGCTGGAAACCAGCGAGCTCCAGGTGGTCACCAGTGGCGATCGGATCACGGACCGACCCCTCGCCGAGGTCGGCGGCAAGGGGCTCTTCGTGAAGGAGATCGAGGAGGCCCTCCTCGATCGTCGCGCCGACTTCGCAGTGCACTCGATCAAGGACGTGCCCGGTGAGCTCCCGCCGGGCCTGGTGCTCGCTTGCATCCCGAAGCGCGAGGACCCGCGCGACGTGCTCGTCGCTCCGCGCTACCGGACGATCGAGGGACTGCCCGCGGGGGCGCGGGTCGGGACGTCCAGCCTCCGGCGCATGGTCTCGATCAAGGCGCGCCGCCCCGATCTCGAGGTCGTGTCCGTCCGCGGCAACGTGGACACGCGGCTGCGCAAGGTGGACGCCGGTGAGTGCGACGCGATCGTCCTCGCCCGTGCGGGCCTCGTTCGTCTCGGTCTGGAGGAGCGAGCCACGCAGCTCCTCGAGCCCGAGGTGTCGCTCCCGGCGGTGGGCCAGGGGGCGCTCGGCATCGAGTGCCGCGCCGACGACACCGAGACCCGCGCGGTGCTCGCTCACATGAACGATCCCGAGACGGCCACCTGCGTCGCCGCCGAGCGAGGGGTCCTCGTCGCCCTGGGCGGCGACTGCAAGACACCCATGGCGGCGCACGCCGCACGCCTCGGCCAGTCCCTTCGCCTGCGGGCCTTCATCGCCCTTCCGGACGGCTCCCGCCGGCGCGCCGGAGAGCGGGTCGTCCCGTGGCCTGCCGACGAAGCGAGCGCGCGGGAGCTCGGCCTGGCCCTGGGCCACGAGCTGAGCTCCGGCTGACCTGGCGGGCCTTTTCGCAAGAAATGCCGCATCCGGAGTGTGGCCGGATTACGATTGCAGCATGGGACTCGAGGCGGAATGCACGGTCCGCGTCGGTCGTAAGTCCGCCGCAGGCACAGCCTATCTCGAGGGGGAAATCCTGTCGTTCCGCGGGGATATGAGCCTGCGGTTCCCCTTCGAGGACATGCGCGACGTATCGGTCGACGGCGTCGCCCTCGTCGTGAAGACGGCAGATCAGGAGGCGCGATTCGAGGTCGGCGCCCCCATCGCCGAGCGCTGGTTGCGGCTCATCAAGGAGCCCAAGTCGCTCTTCGAGAAGCTCGAGGTCGGTCCTCAGTCGAGGGTCGCGGTGGTGGACATCTACGACTCACTGTTTCTCACGGCCCTGCGCGAGCGCACCGCCAGCGTCGCCGAGGGCCGCGTGCCGGAGGGGGCGCCGGTCGTCTTCTTCGGCGCCGAGACGAAGGACGCGCTGCGCAAGGTGCAGCTGCTCCGGGCGCGCATGATCGACACGGGCGTGCTCTGGATCGTGCGGCCGAAGGGCGTCAAGACGATCACCGAAGCCGACGTCTTCGAGGTCGCCACGGCGAACACGCTCGTCGACACCAAGGTCGTCTCCTTCTCCCGAACGCACACCGCTCACAAGCTGGTCATCCCGGTGGAGATGCGCGGTCAGCCCCCGCGTCCACGCGCGCCGGTCGTCTCGATCCCGCCTTCGGCGCCGCTGATGCAGCCGAAGAAGGCGTCGGCCACGCCGGTCGGCAAGAAGGGCGCGGCGAAGCCGGCCAAGAAGAAGGCCGCGCCGGCGCCGCGCAAGGCCGCCAAGAAGCCCTCGAAGCCCAAGCCCAAGCCGAAGCACCACAAGTAGCCGGGATCGTCATCCCCCCACCTTCGTGGTCGTGGCTCGCGAACGACACCACCGCCACGCTCCACGGGCTCGACGATCTCTGAGCCCTCTCCTGCCGACGATCGCGAAGGAAGCACGCAGCCCGGCACGCGTCATCGGGCAGCGCCCTTGTCGGGCGCAGGAGTCTGATGCACTTCGACGATGGTGATGCGCACGTCGCACGCGGTCGCGACGAGCATGATCACCAGCGGGATGGCGCGGACGGCTCGGAGGATCGCCATGGTCATTCTCCTCTCCGGGCGCCATCCTGCGGCCGCGTCTCGACGGGTGCTCCCGGGCGCCGACGCCCCGTAGGGATCGCCCCACGAGTCGTGGCGCCGATGGCACGGATCGTCGGCGCCTGCCGGCAGCCGCTCCAGGCCGTGCGGTACGCTCTCCTGTGTCAGCATGACGACGGTCGTTTCCAAGGATCCCCCTCCGAGCCCGTGGCCGCGGCGCACGGCCATCGCAGTGGCCACGGTCGTCCCGACCGCGATCGACGTGAGCCACGAGTTCGCCAAGGGCGCGACCATCCACGTTCCTGCGGTCGTCTTCAGCATCGCCGGCGTGGTGGTCACGCTCGTATCGCTCACGGCCGCGTTCGACGCCTGCACAAGGCGGCGCCTCCCGACCGGTCCCGCCTTCGGCATCGTGGCGGGTCTCGGTGTCATCGTGTCGATGACGCTGATCGGGGTCATGATGGGCGTCTATCGGGCCACGGGCTACGACCTCTCGGGAGGATCGGCCGTCCACTTCACCAACGTCGCCCGCATGTGCCTCTGGATCTTGGGCGAGGCGCTCTGGATGCTCGGGCTCTGGGCAGTCGCGGTCGTCTTTCCCTTCGCCGTGCGCGACGCCAACACGCGCGCGCGCGAGGCCGACCGACTGCGCACGGCCGCCGAGCTCGCACGCCTGCGCGCACACCTGCAGCCTCACTTCCTCCTCAACACGCTCAACACGGTGTCGGGCCTCGTCAGCCAGGATCCGGAGGAAGCGCGCCGCCTGGTCGGCGCGCTCGGGGATCTGCTGCGCGACTCGGTTGAAGAGGGTGACGAGATGCAGACGCTCGAGGCGGAGGTGAGCTGGCTGCGTCGCTATGCCGAGATCCTCGAGACGCGGCATCGGGGTGCGCTCACCTTCCGCTGGGAGATCGGCGACGAGACACGGGCCGTGAAGGTGCCTCGCCTGCTGCTGCAGCCGCTCCTCGAGAACGCCGTGAAGCACGGCGCACTCCGCCGCCGCGGCGGAGGCGAGGTGATCGTCACGACCCGCATCGACGAGGCGCGCGAGCCGCGAGTGCGCTGCGTGGTCGAAGACAACGGGCCCGGCCCGGGCGATCGAAGCGCTCGCCCCGGAGCCATGGGCATTCAGCTCGTCACGCGCCGGCTCGCGGCGAGGTACGCCGGCGCGGCCAGCTTCCGGCTCGAGGCGGCCGACGGGCGCACGCGCTCGATCGTCGAGTTCCCCGTGGAGGCCCCGTGAACGCCGAGATCAAGCTGCGCGCGCTCGTCGTCGAGGACGAATGGGCCGCTCGCAACTTCCTGGTCGAGCTGCTCGAGCGATCGGGCGCCGTGGAGGTCATCGGCGCGGCCGCCAGCGCCGATGACGCGCGCGACGTGCTGCGGTCGGGCGAGAGTCCCATCGACGTGGCGTTCGTCGACGTGCGCCTGGTCGGCGGCGAGCGCGAGGACGAAGGGCTCGACCTGGTGCGCAGCTTCGCGAGACAGCCCGGCGCGCCGATGTTCGTCCTGGCGACCGCCTTCGCGCAGCACGCGCTCGAGGCATTCGATCTCGGCGTGGTCGACTACCTGCACAAGCCGTTCACGACCGAGCGCGTGGCCCAGTGCATCGAGCGCCTGCGCGCGCGGCGCCCCTCGCATCCGGCGCCGGCCGGTCCGGTGCGCATCGTCGTGCGCCGCAAGCGAGCGCTCGTCTTCCTCCGGCTCGAGGAGGTGTGGGCATTCGAGGCCGCCGAACGCCTCGCGTTCGTGCACTCGTCGCGAGGCAAGTTCGACGTCGATCTCTCGCTCTCGGCGGTGGAAGCGTCCTTCGGTCGCTCCCTTCTCCGCGTGCACCGCAACTGGCTCGTGAGCGCCGACCACGTCAAGGAGCTCGAGGGCGCGGGCAGCGAGACCGAGCTTCTCGTGGGCGACCTGCGTGTCCCCGTCGCGCGCGAGCGGGCCCAGGCAGTGCGCGAGGCCCTGATGCAAGGGACGCTCGGGATCCGCGCCCGCTAGCGTCGTCGGCGTCGTAGTATCGCCGTCGGTGAGCCCCACCGAGATCGCGGCGGCGACCTGGATCATCTTCATCCTGGTCTATCTCGGGCTCGCCGTCGGCAAGCTGCCGTTCGTGCACCTCGATCGCGCCGGCATCGCGCTGGTCGGCGCGACGGCTGCGCTGGTGCTCGGGCTCGTCACGTTCCCGCAGGCGGTGGAGTCCGTCGACTTCGCGACCATCGCGCTGCTGTTCGGGATGATGGTGGTCGTCGCCTACCTGCGCCTCGCCGGGTTCTTTCGGCTGCTGGCGACTCGCGTCCTGTTACGTGCGCAGACGCCGCTGGGCGTCCTCGCCGCCGTGGTGGGTCTCTCGGGGCTGCTGTCCGCGTTCCTGGTGAACGACGTGGTGTGCCTCGCGTTCGGACCGATCGTGCTCTCGCTCGCTCGGCGCGTGCGACGCGAGCCGGCTCCGTACCTCGTCGCACTGGCGACTGCCGCCAACGTCGGCTCGACCGCGACCATCACGGGCAATCCGCAGAACATGATCATCGGCGGGCTCTCGCACGTGCCGTACGGCACGTTCGCGGCGCGGCTCGGACCCATCGCGGCCGTGGGCCTCGTGCTCGATTTCGCGATCGTTGCGCTCGCTTTCCGGGGCGCTCTGTCCCGCGACACGGGCGAGGACGCGCGGCCGAGCATCGCCCCGGGTGATCCCGCGGGAACGCCCGACCCCAAGCTGCTCCCCAAAGGGATCGCTGTCCTGCTCGGGCTCGTCGGCTGCTTCTTCGCCGGCGTTCCCGTCGAGATCGCCGCGCTCGGTGCCGGCGCCGTCCTCATGCTCGGGAGGCAGCGCCCGGACCGCCTGTATGCCCAGATCGACTGGAACTTGCTCGTGATGTTCGCGGGACTCTTCGTGGTCGTCGATGCGTTCGAGCTGCACGTCGTGAGCACCTGGAACCTCGGCTGGGTGACGAGGTCGGGGACCGCCCCGGTCGCGGCTCTCACGGGCGCGGCGGCGGTCCTCTCGAACCTCGTGAGCAACGTCCCCGCCGTGCTGCTCCTCAAATCGATTGTCGTCCCGATGGCGCCCGCGGCGCGCGAGCACGCGTGGCTCACGCTGGCCATGGCGAGCACGCTCTCGGGGAATCTCACCCCCGTCGCCTCGGTCGCGAACCTCATCGTTCTCGAAGGCGCGCACAGGCAGGGGATACGCGTATCGCTGTGGGACTACTGCCGAGTGGGTGTGCCGCTCACCCTGGTCACACTGGTCTTGGGCGCGGCATGGCTCTCGTTCGCGCAGTAGGATGTGGGGGTGAGGGTCGGCACCGGCGTGGCCATCGGCTGGGCGCTCTTCGCGACGAGCGCCTGCGGCTTCCTGGGGCTCGATGGGCTCACGGGCGGCGACGCGGGGCACGCCAACCAAGGCTCGTCGTCCGGTGGCGGCGATGACGGCGCGCCGGGCGACGGCGACGATGTGAGCCCGGAGGCGACGCCGGACGTCGAGCCGGTGCGCGACGCGTCCCCGGACCGCACCATGGGCAACGACGCGGGCCCGACGAACACCTGGTGCATGCAGCTCTCCCCCGCGCCCGCCTTCTGCGCGGACTACGACGAGGGGCAGCTCCTCGGGGCCTTCGCCAAGGGAAGCCTGTGTCAGGTCCCCGCGCCCGACCGGGACGGTGGCGGCCTCGTCTCGCTCGACATGACCAACCCGAGCTCGCCGCCGGCGTCGTGCGCGGCGGCGATCGACGTGCTCGGGGACGCAGACGTGCTCGCGCGCTTCGAGAACCCCGTCACCATCACGAACACGGACAGCGCACGCCTGCGGTTCGACATGCGGATCGACGCGGACGACGCGAACGAGGCCTACGTGGCCGATGTGTTCTTCAACCACGGCTCGAACCAGGAGTACGTGCAGATGTCCATCGGGCAGGGCGGTGGATTCGTCCGCTGGCAGGGGGCGCTGACGTCCGGGAAGAAGTTCTTCACGGAGCCGGCGGTCGGCGTCTGGACGAGAGACATCGAGCTCACGGGCAACGTGAAGACGGGGACTCTCGACCTGCAGATCGGCGGTCAACCCGTCGCGAGCCTGACCGCCTCGCTGCCCTTCAGCACGTCGGACGCGTCGTCGTTCTTCATCGGCCTGCACTGCTTCCAGGGGTCGAAGCGGATCGCGTTCGACAACGTCGTCTTCACGCCTGGGCCCTGAGAGTCAGTTGGGCAGCCGCTCGTCTTCGTCGTCCTCGGAGCTCTCGCCCTGCGCAGGCTGGCGCCCGCTCTCCTCCGCCGGCTCTCGCTCGGCCTGAATCTCCTGCAGGTCGAACAGGAAGCGCATCGCCGCCGCCAGCTCGCCGGCGTCGTCACCCTCTGCGGCACGGGCCTTGAGACGCGTCGTGGGGGCGTGGAGCAGCTTGCCCAGCGCGGCGTCGAGCATCTGCGTCAGGGCGGCCCGGTCGGTCTCGGCGAGGTGCCGCAGACGCCCGGCGAGGGAGCGTTCGAGCTCGCCGACGAGCACCGCCCGCGCCTTGGCGCGCATCGCGACGACCGTCGGCTGCACCTCGAGGCCGCGCGTCCACGCGAGAAACAGCGACACCTCGTCGGCGACGATCTTCTCCGCCGCCGCCAGCTCGCCACGACGCGCCTCGAGACCGCGAGCGACCTGCTGCTCGAGATCGTCGACGTTGTAGACGTAGACGTTGTCGATCCCGTGCACCGCCGGCTCCACGTTGCGCGGCACCGCGATGTCGACGAAGAAGAGCGTCCGCCCCTTGCGCGCCTTCATCGCGCGCTTGACCATATCGCGCGTCACGACGGGGTCGCGGCTCGCGGTGCTCGCGACCACCACGTCCGCCTGCACCATCTCGCGCTCGAGCTCCGCCCAGGGCACGGCCGACGCGCGCATCGCGCTCGCCAGCGCCGCGGCGCGCTCGAAGCTCCGGTTGCAGATGCGCACGGCGCGCGCACCCTTGCTCAGGCTGCGCGCCGCCGCCTCGGCCATCTCGCCGGCGCCGAGCAGCAGCACCGCGTGATCGTCGAGCTCCCCGAAGATGTGGCGTGCGAGGTCCACCGCCACGCTGGCGATGCTCACGCTCCCGGTGCCGATGGCGGTCTCGGTGCGAACGCGCTTGGCGACGGCGAACGCCCTGCTGACGCACCTCCCGAGCATCCCCTTGAGCGTTCCCGCGGCGACCGCCGCGTCGTACGCGTCCTTCACCTGCCCCAGGATCTGCGGCTCGCCGAGCACCATCGAGTCCAGGCTCGCGGCGACGCGGAAGACGTGCGTCACGGCCTCGTCGCCGCGCTTGTCGTAGAGGAACGGTGCGAGCTCGGCTTCCTGCGCGAGGCCGCCGTGTCGTGCGAGCTCCTCGCGGATGGCTCGAACGGCCTGCTCGACGCGCGTGTCGGGCGCCAGCGCCACCACGTCGGCGCGGTTGCACGTCGAGAGGAACATGACCTCCGAGAGCTCACTGCGCGCCGCCAGACGCGCGAGCACCGCCGGGAGAGCCTCGGAACCGGCCGTCAGCCGCTCGCGCACCTCTACCGGAGCCGTCCGGTGCGAGAGGCCGACGACGATGATCAAGGCCCACCCATCGCGACGGTCCCGCCGCCCGCCGCGTCGCGCGCGAGATAGAGGAGCAGGACGACGACCGTGAAGCCGAAGCCGGCGATGGTGCCGTACGCCGCACGCCGGCCGCGCCAGCCGGCCGCGGCCCGCAGCAGCAGCACGAGCCCGAAGAGCGCCCACGAGGCGTAGCTGAACGCGGCACGCGCGATCCACGCGCCCCCGCCGGTCTCCACCTCGCGCGCCCAGAGGGTGCCCGTGAGGATCCCAATGGTCAGCAGCGGGAACCCTGCCACGAGGAAGCGGTGCTCGGCGCGATCGAGCGCGTCGAGCGGCGGCATGCGCAGGAAGACGCCGCCGAGCTTCTTCTGCTTCAGTCGCTTCTCCTGCACGAGGTACGCGACCGCCGCGGCGAACGCGAGCGTGAAGAGCGCGACGCCGAGCAGGTTGGCCGCGACGTGGAACGGCAGGATCGCGCTGCGCAGGCGAGGTGCGTCGCCGGGCCCCACGCCGACGAACCGCGACGCGAGCAGGAAGGTGAGCGCCAGAGGCGTCACGAACGCGCCGACCACGTCGATGCGGAAGCGCGAGCGGGCGACCACGTAGGCGCCGGCCGCGAGCATCGACGCGACGCTCATCGCGAAGTGGATGCCCTCGACCGGGCAGACGTGCAGCACCATCGAGGACACGACGATCTGCGCGGCGTGCAGCGGCACGCCCACGGCGACGAGCCTGGGGGCCCAGCGTGCGGTTCGCGCCGTCCCTCTCGCGAGGAAGACGATGAACAGGACGCACGCAGCCAGGTAAACGGCCGCGGTCGCGCCGAACAGCAGGTCCGCAAGCCAGAGGTTCACGGCAGGACGATCGTGCCCCAGCCCGGGCGGGCACGCCAGCTCGTGCGCATCACGGGCGCAGACCCCCTGCGAAAACCTCCACGACCCACGCGTCGCCGCTCGGGTCCCGGGCCACGGCGAGGCCCATTCGGTCGAAGTCCGGGCGCAGCAGGTTCATGCGGTGAGACACGCTCCGCCAGAGGGCACGATGGGCCAGCAGGACCGTCGGCGCGTGGGCCACGTTCTCCCCCAGGGCACGGGCATCGAGGCCCGCCCGCCGCAGACGCTCCGAAGGGTCCCCGTCTCCCGCGTCGTGGGCGAGCTCGCGGGCCGCGGCCATCTGCTGGGCGTGTGCGCGCGCGAGGGCATCGAGGCGGGGGTCTCGGACGAGCGCTCCCAGGCCGGCTGCCGATCGCGTCGCCGCCAGCATGCGCGCGAGGACATCGTCGTCGCTGCCGCCACCGGCCGCGTCCTCTCCGGGCGCCGGTCCCGCCGCGGGCATCGCCGAGGGGTCGACGTCCACGAGCACGTCGGCCTCGATGACCGGGCGCGGGCCACCCGGCAGGTCCGCCACGACCTGCACCGAGAGCTGGCCCGGCGATTCGGCTGAGAATCGCGCTCGCACGGTGGACCCGTCGATCCAGGAGGGCACGGTGTGCGTTCCCCCGTTGGGCCCGAGAACCACGACGCTCGCTCCACGAACCGCCGTTCGCAGACGAGCCTCGAGGGACAGCCACTGCCCCGTGCGCGCGCGCGTCGGCAGGGGAGCGAGATCGGCGAGCGCGTCGACGGCGAGGACCACGAGCGTGGTGGTCCCGTCGGCGGCCGTCCCGGAGGCCACGCCGCACCTGCGCGTCCTTCGTGCCTCGCCGAGCCATGCATCGAGCTTCGCCATCGCTCCATCCCCCAGCGTGCGCGCCCGCGCCGCCCACGCGCGCGGCCAGGGGTGCGGCTCCCCTTCCGCCCGCTGCACCTCGGCGATGCCGTCGAGCTCCGGGAGGGGCCCACCTGCAAGCTTGCGTGCCAGCAGCACGCGCGCCGACGCCATGAGCGCCGCCTCACCGGGGCCGCATCGGGCCAGGGCCGCTCGCTCCACGTCCCCCACGGTGGACGCATCGACGGCGACAGGGGACGCCGTCCACGCCGCTCGCGTCTCGTCCGCGGCGATGGATGAGGAGCTCGCCGCGAGCGAAACGCCCACGATCGCCGCCGCGGAAGGCAAACGCCTCACGCGTCGATGCTAGGCGCGCCGCGCAGGCAGGTCACCTTTCCGGCGACGTTCTGCCCTCTGGCCGATCGTGATCCCGGCGCGAAGCCCCAGGAGGAACGCGGCACCTGCCATCAAGGCAACGAACAAGCCCGACACGCCCCGCTCATGCCCCGACTTGGGGCCGAGGGCAAGCGGGACGGCCGTAGCGACCCGAATGGGCTCAGCTGTGTTGGGTGGGAGCTTTCGGGGCTTGCTCCACCGATGGCGCTCCGGATGGACTCGGGGATTAGGTTCGCCTCACCGGGGCAGCGCGCGGAGCATGCGCTTGATGCGGACGGCGAGAGTGAGGATGCACTGCGCGACCGCGTCATCGACGACGCCGAGTGTGGCGGCGAGATCGACGGCGCCCACCACTCGTGCAACGAGTTGTTGGCGATCTCGAAGTGGCGGCGCCTCACGCCGGCGCTGTCGCTGGGCAGTCCCTCGCACAGCCCGAGAAACGTGCTCTTGCTCGCTCTCGTGGCCTGGTCGCGCAGCTCCGCATCGCGAATCCCCGCCTCGTGCACGCATCGCGCGAGCTCCTTGGCGGCCTTGTAGACATCGAGCATCTGGAACGGGAGAAGGTTGTCGGTCAGGTGCGGGTTCATGCCTCCCTCGAGCGTGAAAAGCGTGACAGCGCCTCCCCATCCACCAGCCTCAGGGCGCTGGCGCGCTTTTCTCGCGTTCGGC